>CAZJRU010000381.1:0-1019 GCA_964548315.1 uncultured Hellea sp. | reverse complement strand
GACACCATGGGTTGGATTGCGCCTTCCAATTTACCTTCTGCATAGGCGGTTTGTATCTCTTCGATCGTTTTGCCCTGCGCTTTCAAGGCCGCGACTTGCGCACGCACGGCTTCCAGCCATTCAACATATTCGATCAGTCTCGCCTTGTTCCCTATATCGCCGTGCCCTGGCACGACGATTGTTTCTTCATCAATGATGTCTAACATGGCTCGAACAGTTGCAATCACCCCATCAACGTCACCACCATTATCGACGTCAATGAAGGGAGACGGTGTAAAGTTTCCAACATCGCCCATATGCAGAATATTTCCCGTTCGGAAATAGACCTGGCTGTCGCCCGTCGTGTGAGCGGGGCCAAAATTATACAAGATGATGTCTTGCCCGTTCAGAGACAATTCCAGCGTATCGGAGTAGGATCTATCTGGGCGCGCCTCCGGCGGATATGCTTGTTGGGGATATTGAGCGACGACCAAATTGATATTGTGATCTCCAGCCATATAAGCCGCCGAGTTTTCATGGGCGATAATCTGCGCGCCTAATGGTCCGAAGGCACGGTTGCCTTCTGCATGATCAAAATGCCAATGCGTATTGATGACATAATCAACCTTCTCGCCCCCGAGTTTTCTGACCTCGTCCAAAAGGGCTTCGTAAATTTCAGGAAATTGATTGTCGACCATAATCACGCCGTCGTCTCCAACTGAAACGAGCACATTGCCTCCATACCCAAAGATAACCGCAAAGCCATCTTTTAAAGGTACCGCTGAAATTTTCGACGCATCAAATTCAAGCATTCCGAATGGCGCTAGAACAGCGCGCTGAGCCGCGGTATAAGTATTGAATGCGGGCAGCGCGTTAGCATCTGGCTTGGCACTTGCGATGTCCTGAGCATAATTGCTCTGCCCACAGGCCGCGAGCAAAAGTCCCGATATGATTGCAATCGACGTTTTCATTGACAGTCCCTCTAGGTGTATCGTCCCATAATTGTAACGAAAGAATGGAGTGATCGCTACCATCTTCCA
>CAZJRU010000380.1:0-1031 GCA_964548315.1 uncultured Hellea sp. | reverse complement strand
ATTTGCTGTTATGGCGGGTAAATGCTAGAAAAATCATAGTTTCGCGCCTCGATTCGAGGGGCGATAATTCTATTGGACTTTCCAAGTCACAAACGGTGCTATGAGCGACGACACAGATATTCCAGAAGAGGCAGACGATGAGGGACCAAAAGGTCTTCCAGAAGGTGTTTCTCCGATAACAATCGAAGAGGAGATGAAGCGCTCCTATCTCGATTATGCGATGTCTGTGATTGTCTCGCGGGCCATTCCTGATGTGCGTGACGGCTTGAAACCCGTCCATCGCCGTATCCTTTATTCCATGCATGAGAACGGCTTTACGCGCGAGAAAGCCTATAAGAAATCGGCGCGTGTTGTCGGTGATGTTATTGGTAAATACCATCCCCACGGCGATAGTGCGGTTTATGACGCGCTTGTCCGTATGGCGCAGGACTTTTCTATGCGCTTGCCATTACTAGATGGTCAGGGCAATTTTGGCTCTATAGACGGCGATCCGCCAGCCGCGATGCGGTATACAGAGGTGCGGATGGACCGTCCTGCGGCGCAGCTCTTGGCCGATATCGAGAAGAACACGGTCAATTTTCAAGAAAATTACGACTCATCCGAAACGGAACCGGTTGTCCTTCCTTCGCGTTTTCCTAATATCCTTGTTAATGGAGCCGGCGGTATTGCTGTGGGTATGGCGACGAATATCGCCCCGCATAATTTGGGCGAAGTGATTGATGCGTCGATTGCGCTATTGGAAAATGGCGCGCTAACAGACGAAGAGCTTTTAGAGATAATTCCCGGGCCTGATTTCCCGACGGGCGCGTTAATTATGGGACGCTCTGGCGCGCGCCAAGGCGTGCTGACGGGACGCGGCTCTGTCACCTTGCGCGCTGTGGCTGAAGTCGAAGAAATACGCAAGGACCGTATGGCCATTGTCGTGACGGAAATTCCTTTTCAGGTCAATAAAGCCAATATGATCAAGAAGATAGCGGCTCTTGTTAATGAGAAACGCATCGAAGGCATATCAGCGGTTCGCGACGAGTCGG
>CAZJRU010000379.1:0-1034 GCA_964548315.1 uncultured Hellea sp. | reverse complement strand
GCCTTCCTCGAATGGATGGAAGGCAAACCCTTGCCTGGCGTTGAAATTTTAAAAGCATAAAACGAGGATAAACACATGGATATTCAAGCACTCAACGATATTGCCGTAAAAATGGTCACACCTGGTCAGGGCATACTAGCCGCTGACGAGTCGACAGGGACGATTGGTAAACGCTTTGATTCAATTAAAACTGAAAGCACTTTTGAGAAACGCCGTGATTGGCGCGAAATGTTATTCCGGACCGACACCGCCATGCAAAACCATATTTCCGGCGTTATCCTTTATGATGAAACTATTCGTCAGGACGCCAAAGATGGAACCTCGCTTGTCGATCTTATCAAAGCCAATGACGCTATTCCGGGCATTAAAGTCGATATGGGCGCAAAGCCGCTTGCGGGACGCCCAGGCGAAACTATTACAGAAGGCCTAGACGGGCTTCGTGATAGGCTTGCCGAATATTATAAGCTCGGCGCGCGTTTCGCGAAATGGCGCGCGGTTATCGAGATTTCTCATCCTGACCAATATGTCGGCATGACACCCTCTGACGGCGCGATTAAAGCCAATAACCACGCCCTGGCCCGCTATGCCTCTTTGTGCCAAGAAGCTGGGATTGTTCCCATTGTGGAGCCTGAGGTTCTTATGGGCGGGCATCACAACGTCGCCCGTTGCCACGAAGTGACAGAGCGCGTGCTCAACTCGCTCTTCACAGAGCTTTATGAGCAAGGCGTCAAATTAGAAGGCACGATCCTAAAGCCCAATATGGTTGTCGCGGGCCTCAGGTGCTCTATCCAGCCTAGCATCGAAGAAGTTGCGGAGCGGACGATTAAAGTCCTCAAGGACACTGTACCAGCTGCTATACCGGGCATTGCTTTCCTATCAGGCGGGCAGGCAAATGAAATCGCGACAGAGCATCTGAATATGATGAATAAAATCGGCGGGTTCCCTTGGAATTTGACCTATTCTTATGGGCGCGCCTTGCAGCAATCAGCTCTTTTTGCTTGGAAGGGTGAAGAGGCAAATTATGACGCCGCTCA
>CAZJRU010000378.1:0-1038 GCA_964548315.1 uncultured Hellea sp. | reverse complement strand
CGGCCACAAAGCCTGAAATCAAAGAAGCTGTTGAGCAATTGTTCAAAGTCTCGGTCACGGCCGTAAACACGCTTCGCCTTAAAGGTAAAACAAAGCGCTTCCGCGGAGTTCCCGGTCGTCGCAAAGATATCAAAAAAGCTTTCGTTACGCTTAAAGACGGCGACAGCATTGATATCGCAACTGGTCTGTAGGAAGAGATAATGGCTTTAAAGACATTTAATCCCACAAGCCCCTCGCGCCGTCATCTGGTCCAAGTCGACCGGAGCGCGCTTCATAAGGGGCGTCCAGAGAAGTCTCTGACAGAGGGTTTGACGAAAAAGGGCGGACGTAACAATACGGGCCGTATTACTATGCGTCGTCAGGGCGGGGGCCATAAGCGCCTTTACCGCGTTGTTGATTTTAAACGCTCTAAAAAAGATATGGCCGCGACTGTTCTGCGTCTTGAGTATGACCCGAACCGGACGGCTTTCATTGCCTTGGTCGAATATAAGGATGGCACGAAATCATATATTCTAGCGCCGCAGCGTTTGGCTGTTGGGGATAATATTATCTCTTCAGACCGCGCTGACGTTAAGCCGGGCAATACCATGACGCTTCGCGCCATGCCTGTGGGAACTATCATCCACAATATCGAATTAAAGCCAGGTAAAGGCGGGCAAATCGCTCGCTCTGCTGGGACCTATGCGCAGCTTGTTGGCCGCGCTGAAGGTTATGCGCAAATCCGCTTAAAGTCAGGCGAAATGCGTATGGTTCACCAAAACTGCGTCGCCACTGTCGGCGCCGTGTCGAACCCAGATCATATGAACATCAATCTTGGTAAAGCTGGCCGTAAACGCTGGCTTGGTAAGCGCCCGCAAGTTCGCGGCGTAGCCATGAACCCGGTTGATCACCCTCATGGTGGTGGTGAAGGCCGGACTTCTGGTGGTCGTCACCCTGTGACACCTTGGGGTAAGCCAACCAAAGGGGCGCGCACGCGTTCTAACAAATCTACTGACAAATTCATCATTCGTTCGCGTCACGCGAAGAAGAAACGATAGG
>CAZJRU010000377.1:0-1053 GCA_964548315.1 uncultured Hellea sp. | reverse complement strand
CCGCGATTTTAACTTCCTCACCTGTTTTGGGATTGCGCCCCAGACGGGGTTTCTGGTCTCTGACGATAAAATTGCCAAAGCCGTATAATTTAACGCTCTCTCCATTGGCTAAAGTCGTCGTCATTATGTTAATAACGGAATCTATGAGGCCGTCCGCCTCGTATTTTGGAACGTTAATCTCTCGTTGCAATCGCTTCGCAATATCGGACCGTGTTAAAGTATGTTTGGGGTTTATAGTCACGCTATTACCCCTTCGCCCTTATTCGCGCCATGTGCTACGTATCCAATTCTCCCCCGAGATTACCCCAGCCTTGGGGTTCGACGTTAATTTCATGAAAACATAGAAAATTGATAGGGTGTCTTGTCCTCAAATATGAGAACACAGTCGTTTTTTTACGCCGCGCAATCAACTTTGCCCTAAAATTTTATCTTAGGTTGCGTCGCCTATTCCACGACTGGTCAAGGAGGTGACGCTTGCACTAATTATCGGTAATTTCGTTGGCCCAATAATGGGTTCACGCTTTAAGCGACTTTAAACAGCGCCTCTGTCTTCGCTTGGTCACCCAAGAGAGATTTGGCGCGTCCATAATTGCGCTTCAGGTCGCGGCGCATGGCATCGTCGCCTAGGAGTGACGCAATCGTAATCGCGCCTTTGTAAGCTTCGACGGCATGGCGCAAAGCCTCATTATCTTGATTAGCGCGGCCCAATGTTAAGAGCGTGTCGGCCAAGGCTTGTTGAACCTCGGCATTTTCACGCGGCTTGCTCTCAATAGAATAAAGCTCTTCGGCAGAACGTAGCGCCGCCACAGCTTGAACCAACGGCGCGGTATCGCCTGTCTGAGAGGCCAAAAGCACCATTTGGCCCGCCAGTTCTAGGTTTAAACTCGCTAAAGCATTATTGGTTTCTTTAAGGTCTCTTTTGAGTTCAAGTCTTTTAGGCTTCACGGCGCTCTCGCTTCTAGGCTTATCTGCATATGTCTTCAATTATGCATTTATGGTGACAGCCTGAGGTTAAAACATGGTTAAATAGATATTAAGTCAGATTAAGACTTA
>CAZJRU010000376.1:0-1062 GCA_964548315.1 uncultured Hellea sp. | reverse complement strand
GTCGGTGCAATTGGCTGCATTGGCGCGGCGAGGCCTAAATGGGCGAAGGCTCTGGCTGTAGCTACGCGCCCCCTCGGTGTGCGCTGTAGGAAGCCTTGTTGAATGAGGTAAGGTTCAATGACGTCTTCTAAGGCGTCACGGGCCTCGGACAGCGCCGCGGCAAGTGTATCTGCCCCGACAGGGCCGCCGCCAAACATTTCGCAGAGCGCATGGAGATAACGCATATCCTGCTTATCAAGGCCAATATCATCCACGCCCAAACGAATTAGCGCGGCATCAGCGGCCATCTTATTGACGACTGCATGGCCATTATCCTCGGCGAGGTCGCGCACGCGGCGCAGCAACCGCCCCGCTACCCTTGGCGTACCGCGCGCGCGGCGCGCAATCTCGCGGCCGCCATCAGCTGTCATATCCATCTCAAGCTTGCCTGCCCCGCGCAGAACAATCTTGGTTAGCTCTTCAGTATCGTAAAATTCAAGCCGTACTGGAATACCAAAACGATCACGTAATGGCGTAGCTAGCAGCCCTGCCCGCGTGGTCGCGCCTATAAGCGTGAAAGGCGCAAGGTCAATTTTGATTGAGCGCGCGGCTGGCCCTTCCCCAATAATCAGGTCAAGCTCAAAGTCTTCCATAGCAGGATAAAGCACTTCTTCAACAACGGGATTGAGGCGGTGAATTTCATCAATGAATAAGACATCGCGCGGCTCAAGATTAGTCAGCAGCGCCGCGAGGTCACCCGCCTTGGAAATCACAGGGCCAGAGGTCGAGCGAAAATTCACGCCAAGCTCTCTTGCCACGATTTGCGAGAGGGTTGTCTTGCCCAATCCGGGCGGACCAGAAAGGAGCAAATGGTCCAAAGGCTCTTCGCGCCGTCTTGCCGCTTCGACATAGACTTTCAGGTTTTTGATTGCCGCTTTCTGCCCGACGAAATCGTCAAAGGACAAGGGCCTAAGCGCGCGGTCACGCCCGTCTCCGACTTGGCTATCTGCGCCGATTATGCGGTCCTGCTCATCCAATTATTTACTAAGCTCCTTCAGCGCCACCTTAATCAAATCATCAAGC
>CAZJRU010000375.1:0-1081 GCA_964548315.1 uncultured Hellea sp. | reverse complement strand
GCTCAAGCTGATGGCAAGCCGCACAAACCTCACGGTAAACTTGGTAGCCGCGCTGCGCAGCCGTATGGTCATACGTGCCAAAGGCGCCGTTAAAGTGCCAATGCTTATGCTCCATTTTATAATCGCCAGTTCCGCCTCCTGCCGCGAAGGCAAAGGTGGACACAGCGGCAACGAGCGTTACCGCGCCTGCTAGAAAAGCTGATTTTTTAGTCAATGCCATTATGTCCTCCTATTCAGCAGGGCTAAGGGCGTGATCACCCAAGACGGCTTTGGTGATTGAATCCGGCCGATCGACTGGTTTTTCAATAAGTCCCAATATCGGCAGAATAGCTAAGAAATAGGCGAAGTAATAGAATGTCGCTATCCGTGAGAGCCATGTAAAGTTTAAGCCTAAAGGTTTTAGCTCGCCGTCAACCATACGTTCTCCAACTGTAAAGACCATGTCATCTGGCGTCTCCGCGCCGCACCATCCGAGGATGAAGCAGAAGAAAACGAAAATCCAAAAGAACTTACGCGCAACAGGGCGGAAGCGATTAGAGCGTACCTTTGAGGTGTCCAGCCAAGGCAGAACAAAAAGAACAACAATCGCGCCGAGCATTAATAGAATACCTGCGAGCTTATCGGGGACAGCCCGTAAAATCGCGTAGAACGGTAAGAAGTACCATTCAGGAACAATATGAGGCGGCGTCTTAAGCGCGTCGGCTTGGATATAGTTATCCGCATGTCCAAGCGCGTCAGGCTGGTAAAAGACGAAAAACGCAAAGATCAACATGAAGAGCACCATCGCAAAACCATCTTTGACGGTATAATACGGATGGAAACTGAGCGTGTCTTTCTTCGTCTTCTCGGTAATCCCAATTGGATTGTTTTGCCCGACGTGATGTAACGCCCATAAATGAAGCCCAACAAGCCCAGCTATGACGAAGGGCAATAAGTAATGCAGCGCGAAAAAGCGGTTTAGCGTCGCATTATCAACCGCATAACCCCCGAGCAGCCATTGCTGCAGGCTTTCACCCACAACCGGAACCGCGCCAAAGAAGCCTGTAATCACAGTCGCGCCCCAGAAGGACATCTGTCCCCA
>CAZJRU010000374.1:0-1084 GCA_964548315.1 uncultured Hellea sp. | reverse complement strand
CCGTAATGAATGGCAAAGCCGTGGCCGAAAGCAAGGGCAGCACCCTCTTTAATATTTGGCTCAATGTCTTCGCGGTAGATTTTCGCTTGAAGCTCATCTGGCGTTAAAACCATAACAACGTCAGCGCCTTTAACGGCGTCAGCTGTGGCTTTTGATTCAAGGCCGTCAGTTTTGACTTTCTTATTGGTCGAGCTGTCAGGACGAAGGCCGACAACAACGTCAACGCCGCTATCTTTCAAGTTAAGCGCATGGGCGCGGCCTTGAGAGCCATAGCCAAGAACAGCGACTTTCTTTTTCTTGATGATCGAGAGATCACAGTCTTTGTCGTAATAGATATCGAGAGATGACATTTGAGAGGTCCTTAGTTTGATTCAAATGGGAATGAGGTGACCGCGCCTTTTGAGGCGCTGCCGACTAATTTTGCATATTTGGCATAAGCGCCATTGGGATATTTTGGTTTCGGCGGGGTCCAGCCTTTGGCGCGGGCTTTAAGGTCCGCGTCGACATTAATTGTGCGTGCCTCTACGTCGATGGTGACTTTGTCGCCATCTTGAACAAAAGCAATGGGGCCGCCGTGCGCGGCTTCGGGGGCCACATGGCCAATCACAAAACCATAAGACGCGCCAGAGAAACGTCCGTCGGTAATAAGCGCGACATGATCGGCAAGATCTTGTCCAACAAGCGCGGCTGTTACACCGAGCATTTCGCGCATGCCAGGGCCGCCGCAAGGGCCTTCGCCGCGAATGATAATAACGTCGCCTTTATTAATGCCGTTATTTTGCACCACTTCGAAACATTCTTCTTCGGACTCGTAAACCCGGGCAATGCCTTCAAAGAAGAGCGCGCCGTGACCCGCGAGTTTCACAACGCAGCCTTCAGGGGCCATGTCGCCATAAAGAATACCATAACCCCCGCGTGATTTCACAGGGTCAGCGAATGTACGGACAACATCTTGGCCGTCTTTTTCAACCGAATTTAAAATCTCATTAAAGAGCGAACGTCCCGTGACGGTTGGGCTATCGTCAATGCGGCCATCATCGATGAGCCGCTTGCCGATAAGACCAGATCCGCCAGCAGCGTAAAG
>CAZJRU010000373.1:0-1091 GCA_964548315.1 uncultured Hellea sp. | reverse complement strand
TTGACCCGTCACCTGATCAGGAACTTTAATTAGGGGTGTAGCTCAGTTGGTAGAGCATCGGTCTCCAAAACCGAGGGTCGGGGGTTCGAGTCCCTCCGCCCCTGCCACTTAAAAGAAGTTTTCAGGTAAAGAATAATAACGCGGACCCAAATTTTGGGCTCGCGTTTTGGAGTTTAAGTAATATGGCTGAAGCAAAGCCTGCAAAAACAGATAAGGTGAGCCCGGTCAAATATGTCGGGCAAGTCCGTCAGGAGGCCCGTAAGGTCGTCTGGCCGACATGGCGTGAGACTCTCACGACGACTATTCTTGTGATGATTATGGTGGTCCTTATGGGCATATTCTTCTTTATCGTCGATTGGGCGCTGGCCAGTATAATTAAGGTCATTCTTGGTCTTGGAGGAGCGGCATCGTGACGGCAAAATGGTACATCGTTCAGGCTTATTCAAACTTTGAAAAGCATGTTCAGCGCTCTATCGAGCGTGAATCCGCTGAAAAGGGTTTGGATCATCTTTTTGAAGAAATCTTGGTGCCAACCGAAAATGTGGTTGAAGTGCGCAAGGGGCGTAAGGTCGAATCTGAGCGTAAGTTTTTTCCAGGTTACGTCTTGGTGAAAGTCGATTTGACTGACGCGGCGTATCACTTAGTGAAAAACACGCCAAAAGTGACAGGGTTTTTAGGCTCAGCTAATAAGCCGCGCCCTGTTTCTGATGCTGAAGTTGCGCGTATTGTTGGTCAAATTCAGGAAGGCGTGGATAGTCCGCGTCCAATGATTAAATTCGATATTGGCGAAACTGTCAAAGTTGTCGATGGGCCGTTTCAGAGCTTCAACGGGACAGTTGAAAGCGTTGATGAAGAAAATGCGCGCCTCAAAGTGCTTATTAATATTTTTGGGCAGGGTACACCTGTCGAGCTGAATTACATCCAGGTCGAAAAGCAAAGCTGATTGGTCTGAATTAATAACGAAACAACAAAAATTGTTGTTTCAATGTCGAAATTTTCTCAGTCGAAATTTCCCTTTGGGGAAACCGACCGGAAAAAATCGACTGTTTGTGGGAGAGGTGGCTAAGTCCAGTCGCTTTCGCACCACGAAC
>CAZJRU010000372.1:0-1092 GCA_964548315.1 uncultured Hellea sp. | reverse complement strand
GGTTCAAACCGTCTTTCTAAGATTTCTCGGAGCGGCAATACCCGGTTTTCTGTATGGCGTAAGTCTTCCTGGTTTACGTAACAGGTCAACCAATCCATCGACAATTTTCAAAACGGACGCAACTTCCCAAATTAACAACTGTGTGCGTCTGGGATTTATAAAGCTTGTCCACATAGATCCCTGTTCAAACCGATTGGCCGTCTCCACGCAGACCCATAAGACCCCGCCCGTAAAAGCAAACCGGGCATTAATTCCGTCAATCACCCTTTCCGCATAGAGGATTCTCTCGAGAAAAATCGGGTGTAATAAAAAACGCGATATGATCTGATCGTCACCATAAACCTCAAAGAGGTACGAAAAAGGCGGCGCAGCGAAACCAACAGGTTTTAAGTTCAATTTCTTATCTGGCTTTCTGTCCCCCTTACGCAATACAACAAATTTTCCTTCCGAAAATTCCGGAAGATTAAACCTAAAAATCGCCGTGGTATGTTTACGGCGATTCTTTTGATGACCCACCATTCCATGGGCTTCAACGATGTCAAAAGAGACCCCCTTAAAAGACCCTTCCATATGATCTTCAAAACGCCCAAAGCCATAACTACGTGGAAAAAATCTAAAAGATCTGAACATCTCGATAGGTGGCCATGAATTCGTCTTTTTTTTTGAATATTTAAGACCCGTAAAACGACACACTTTACTAACAAGGAATCTTTTGAGGTCAGCCTCGAAGTCTTTGAAAAAGAAATGATAGACCGTTAGCGGATTGGTAAATAGCAGGAGACATAAGACTATATAGCTACTTAGTTTGAATGACGTCGTAACGCTCCAATAAAGGATAATTGCACAGCAGATCACAGATAGGCACATCGCAGGAATTGCCCAAAACCTTTTGTGTTTCCTTTTTCCCTCCCAAGTGACAAGCTGCGGAAATATTTCACGGTGATAATATTGTGAGAAACCTGCAAACGCCGGGTGAGTTTCATTAAATTGATGCATGGTGCATCTCTAAACGAAAACTTCTAAAATTTGATTGATTGAAAAAACTTAGGCGAATTTATCTAAGTCAATGTGACTCCAGCCCCTTAGCCATCC
>CAZJRU010000371.1:0-1096 GCA_964548315.1 uncultured Hellea sp. | reverse complement strand
ACGTTGAACTTAAACAGCATGATGTCGCCATCTTTGACGAGATAGTCTTTGCCTTCTTGGCGAGTTTTGCCCGCTTCTTTCGCGCCTTGTTCACCGTTATTGTCGACATAGTCTTGATAGGCGGTTGTTTCAGCGCGGATAAACCCTTTTTCAAAATCACCATGAATAACTCCGGCGCATTTGGGAGCCGTCCAGCCGTCTCTAAAGGTCCAAGCGCGGGCTTCTTTTGGCCCAACGGTGAAATAGGTTTGAAGGCCAAGCAAGGCATAGCCTGCGCGGATAAGACGGTTAAGTCCCGGCTCTTTAAGACCAATAGCGCCCAGATACTCGGCTTGTTCTTCATCATCAAGGAGCGCCATTTCTGACTCGATTTGGGCGGAGATGATAACGGCTTCTGAGCCTTCGTTTTTGGCATGGGCCATGACTTTGGCTGAAAAATCATTACCGTCTGCCGCGCTTTCTTCATCGACATTGGCGACATAAAGAACAGGCTTTGAGGTTAAGAGCTGGAGCATTTTCCAGGCCTTTTTATCCTCCTCATCGACTTGCGCAGTTCTTGCAGGCTTGCCGTCTTCGAGCGCGGCAATGGCCGTCTCGATTAAGCGCATGGTTTGAAGTGCATCTTTGTCGTTTTGTTTGATTTTTTTCTCAAGACCGCCTTTGCGTTTTTCTAGGCTCTCTAGGTCGGAGAGCATCAACTCTGTTTCGATGGTTTCAAAATCCGACATGGGGTCAATGCGGCCATCAACATGGGTGATGTCTTCATCTTCAAAACAGCGCAGGACATATATAACGGCGTCTGTCTCGCGGATATTGGCGAGGAATTGATTGCCCATGCCTTCGCCTTGAGAGGCGCCTTTTACAAGGCCTGCAATATCAACAAAGTTCATGCGCGCAGGGATGATTTGCGCCGAGCCGCCAATTTTTGCAATTGTGCCAAGGCGGGCTTCGGGTACAGCTACATCGCCGACATTGGGCTCAATCGTACAGAAAGGATAATTGGCAGCCTGCGCATTGGCCGTTTTTGTCAGCGCGTTAAATAGCGTTGATTTTCCGACATTTGGTAAGCCGACGATACCGCACTTAAATCCCATGG
>CAZJRU010000370.1:0-1105 GCA_964548315.1 uncultured Hellea sp. | reverse complement strand
CTGGAGGTGAGGATGGGATTCGAACCCACGTTAGGCTACTAACCTAAACACGCTTTCCAAGCGTGCGCCTTAAACCACTCGGCCACCTCACCTCGGCTGCCTAAAAGCATCTTGATAGATGCCCGCAATTAGCGAGCGATATAACGGGTTTTCTTATTTGTACAAGGGGTTAGAGCTCTATTCACAGATGTTTACAAGCCTGCTATTGTGGGCGGATGAGTGAAGCCTTTCAAACAATCCAAGCCCTTAAAGACACCCCCGTTTTTATATTTGGAGATCATGCCTCGCGTTATATCCCCACTGAATATGATAATCTTGGTCTGAGCGGACAAGACTTAACACGGCATATCGCTTGGGACATTGGAACCGAGACAGTTATTCGGCATTTGTGTAAGCATTTTGGCTGCGGCGGACAGCTCGCGGCAGTTTCAAGATTAGTTATTGACCTGAACAGAGATCCAGACGCGAAAGGTCTCATCCCCGAAGAGAGCGACGGAACACTTATTGCTGGAAATCAAAATCTATCAACCGGCGAGCGGCAGGACCGTGTTGACCGCTTCTATGCGCCTTATCACGAGGCCCTTGGCGCGGCGCTGGGAACCCTTAAGGACCCGCTTGTCTTATCCATTCATAGCTTTACCCCCAAGCCTGATTTAGGTGATTTTCGCATGACCGAAATCGGATTGCTTATTAAACATGATGAGCTGCGCGCCAAACAATTTCGGGAAATGTTCATGCGGCTTGGCCGTAACTTTACCATCGGTATGAATAAGCCTTATTCCGCTTACGATTTAAATTACACCGTTGACGAACATATTGCGCCGCGCGGGTTACGCCATCTTGCAATTGAGATCCGGCAAGACCATATCGATACAGATGAAAAGGCGCGCGATATTGCTAGCGTTTTAGCCGATAGGCTGGAACCGATTGTCAACCGCGCGGATATAATGATAATTGAGCCCTAGGAATTTGCCATGCTAGCGATGAACCCGACCCACCTCATTAGCGGACATAATATGTTTGGCGATTACCCAGAGGGCATGGAGCAAGTGCAATTGGGTATGGGCTGTTTTTGGGGCGCGGAACGCATCCTTTGGAAATTGGA
>CAZJRU010000369.1:0-1112 GCA_964548315.1 uncultured Hellea sp. | reverse complement strand
AAAAAAATTGTCACAATATCTCTTATCGCTTGGAGTGGTTTCACGGCGCTCACGGGCATGGCGAGTAGTTTCTTGCATATGTTCCTCGCCCGTGTCGGCGTGGGTATTGGTGAAGCTGGCGGCTCCCCGCCCTCTCATTCTATAATTTCGGATTTATACCCCAAGGAACAACGCGCATCAGCGCTGGGTATCTATTCCCTTGGTATCCCGATTGGCATTGGTTTTTCTTACATTTTAGCGGGCGCACTTGTTGAAAGCTTTGGATGGCGCGGCACATTATATGTCCTTGGCGTCGTGGGAATAGGCCTCGCATTGGTCTTGGCACTTGTCATAAAGGAGCCGAAGCGCGGCCAATTAGACGGCAAAGACTTAGATCTGAAAACCGTCAGCCTGGGCGAGTCCATTGTTACTCTTGCCAAAATTCCTAGCTGGTGGGCCATGTGTATGGGCATCGCTTGGGCGAGTTTTGGAGGGTATGCCGTTTCTGCTTGGGGTGTAGACTACATCATGCGGTTTAAGCCCGAATATTTACCCAACCCCGATAATAATAAATTTGAGTGGTTGATGTTCTGGCTCGGTATGATCCATCTCGTGGGTTACGGCGCTGGCACATATTTTGGCGCGCTCATCACTGAAAAGCTCGCAAAGAAAAATATCAGTTTTTACGGTATTATGCCGGGCGCAGTTTTACTTGTGGGTGTACCCGCCCTCATTGCGGCCTTTTGGGTACAATCGATACCGCTTCATGTAACACTCATTACTGTATATCTTCTAACAGCAGGTGTTTATTTAGGGCCAAGTTTTGCAGCTGCGCAAACCCTTGCTCCCATTAATATGCGGGCCATGTCTACGGCTTTATTTTTCTTAATCTTGAATATCATCGCTCTGGGCGGCGGACCGACATATGTTGGGATGATGAGTGAAGCCTTGATGGAAAAACACGGCGAGGTTCATTCCCTACGTCTCGCTATTTCATCATTAGCTATTCCCTGGATACTCTGCATTATTGCTTTCTTCTGGGCCGCAAAAATCCTTCCCAAGGATTGGGCAGAAGCTGATAAGCGGAATAAAGAGATGGCAAAAGGATAATCACACCGGCTGGGGTTGACCTT
>CAZJRU010000368.1:0-1116 GCA_964548315.1 uncultured Hellea sp. | reverse complement strand
AAAATTTGCGGCGATTTGGTTGTTGAAGTACCCAGCGATTCCCGCGAGCGCGAAACTTCCATTCAAAAGAAAAGCACGTCCTTTGAGACAGAACTTAACCCGTCCATCAAACTCCACATGGTCGCGCTCGAAGAACCTACGCTCGAAGATAACCCCAGCGATTTAGAGAGCCTCATCGAGGCTCTTGCGGAGCTGGGCGTCACCGCTAAACCGACGCCCAATATCTTCACAAAAATTCAGCCGCTCCTTGCCGAGCATGAGCGCAAAATCATCGCTGTTGTACGTGATGATGAAGACATTATCGATGTCTGGCCGCCTTCAGGAAATGCTGCTTACGGCGCGGCGGTGGATATCGGCTCTACCTCTGTAGCTATGTATGTCTATAATTTGCTGACGGGCAAGCTTGTCTATGAGAAGGCGGCGATGAACCCGCAAATTCGCTACGGCGAAGACCTTATGAGCCGCGTGTCTTATGTCATGATGAATAAAGGCGGGGACGCGAAGCTCACGGCAGAAATCCGTAAACAGCTGTCCACCATGTTAGCCGAAGTTGTCACCTCCCTTGAAATAGGCGCAGACCAAATCTTAGAGGTGATTTGCGTGGGTAACCCCATCATGCATCATTTACTGCTTGGCATAGACCCGACCCCGCTGGGGCAATCTCCGTTTACTCTGGTGATGAAAAACTGGGTCGGCGTGCCCGCAAACTCATTAGATTTCGGACTAACGGATAATGCCCGCGTCTCGCTCTTCCCGCTCATTGGGGGTCATGTCGGCGCGGATACAACGGCGGCTTACTTAACCCAGATTGATGCCATGAAAGACCGTTCGGTTCTCTTGGTTGATATTGGGACTAACGCAGAAATCGTTTTATCACACGGCGGCAAAGTTGCGGCGGCGTCTTCTCCGACAGGGCCAGCGCTTGAGGGCGCGGAAATAAGTTCAGGCGTGCGCGCCAGCCTTGGCGCGATTGAGCGCGTGCGCATTGACCCGATTACCAAAGACGGCAAAGTCAAAATCATTGGTAATGATGACTGGCTCACTGACCATGACGGTAGCGCGGACGGCCAAAACATTATCGGCATTTGCGGCTCTGGTATTTTTGAAGTCATGGTG
>CAZJRU010000367.1:0-1142 GCA_964548315.1 uncultured Hellea sp. | reverse complement strand
CCATCACTTCGCCAAACTCGGAATTATACACACTCCTGCCGGCTACGAATAAAAACACATCATTCGGATAAATTTTCACCGTGCACGCGGGGTGGGTTAGCCAGGTAGCTCATTAGTTTAATAAACTGAAGGTCGTAAGTTCAATTCCACCCTCCACACCAAAAACTTCGCAATGCGGTTTTTTGTGGGTTCATATTTAAATCTAATTAAGTCAGTTTTTTCAAAACAGCGAAGGGATTTTCATCGCTTTTGACAGGCTTTTCCGCAGGCTCATCTTTGCTCACGAGGCCATGATTAAGCGGCCCGTTGCCCTGCCCCAATTTGGGCGCAGATTTTATGGCTTGGAAGACGAATTCTCGGGCAATCATCACAGCTTCATCCAGCGGCTGGCCTAAGGCCATATTGGCCGCAACGGCGCTGGCGAGCGTGCAACCTGTACCATGTGTATGGCGCGTATGAATACGCGGGCCGGACATGATATTTGCGCCCTCCTCGCTAACGAGAACATCGATAACGGATTTACCCTCAAGATGTCCGCCTTTCATCAAGGCGGCATAGACACCGCGTTTTAACAGCGCGTCGCCTGCTTTGGTAAGATCGTCAACATCCGTTATATCTAGTCCCGTTAAAAGCGAGGCCTCTGGCACATTGGGCGTGATGAGATCCGCCAAAGGGATAAGCTTGTCTATCAGGGCCGACGCGGCCTTATCCTCGAGGAGGCTATCGCCAGATGTGGCGACCATCACAGGGTCGAGAATAACAAAGGCGTCTGTGTCGTCTATCTCCTGCGCGACAACATCTATAATCTCAGCGCTTGCGAGCATACCTATTTTGATAACATCCGCGCCTATGTCGGACATAACGCTGCGTATTTGCGCACGCACGAGCCCGGCGGGCATGGCTTCTACTTGCTGTACGCCCGTGGTATTCTGCGCTGTGACCGCTGTAATCGCCGTGGAAGCATAAACGCCAAAAGCGGCGCATGTCTTGATGTCGGCCTGTATCCCTGCCCCTCCAGAGGAGTCTGAGCCTGCAATGATGAGAACGCGGGGTATGTCTGTTTCGTCGCTGTTATCCATTTGCCATAGCCTCCCAGACCTTTAGTGCCTGCACCGTTTCGCTCACATCATGCACGCGAAGTA
>CAZJRU010000366.1:0-1154 GCA_964548315.1 uncultured Hellea sp. | reverse complement strand
CACATGGTTTTGAGACATAGGCTCTTTAGGCATAGGAGGGCCGCCCATTCCCAAGCCCCGACCAGGGGGCGGAAGAGCGCCCCGCTGCGGGGCCCGCGCGCTGCCGTTAAGCCCCGCGCGGCGATATGGCGTGTCACACGTCACAATCCCAACATAGACCCGCCAGAGTTAGTGAGGATTAGTTAATTTACATCGTTTAATTTGGCTCTAGCTCTTGAAAAATGAAAGCCTGACGGATTGCATTTATTTATCCCGCGTGGCACAAATTTAAGACATTATCAGAAAGCCCGCTCATGACCGTTTCTCGCCGTACGTTACTCTCTCAGTCCGCTGCCGCGGCCCTTGCCGTCTCTTTACCCCTCTCGGCCTGTTCAGATAACTCGGCAAAAACCTCAGCGCCTATTTCTAACCCGACGCGAAGCCCTGACGTCGAAACATCCGCCAACGCTTTGCTCGATCAAGCCACAGAGCTTATGTTGAGGGCCTATCCTGAAAGCGCCTCAAGCGCGGGTATTGATAAAGGAGATTATGCCGGACTGAAATCAAAGCTCACGGACCGGTCCCCCGCTGGACAAGCCACTATCGAAGGTGATGTGCGCGCTATGCTCAAAAAGTTAAAAGACGTAGATACCGCCGCGCTTCCGGCTGATACGGCTCTTAATGTTGATGTGGTCAGCTCCGTTTTTGACATGGGCGTTCAAGGCTTTGATTTGCCTTATGGGGATATGGCACTACTTAATTCCAATTGGTCTTATCGCAATAGTCCTTATGTTGTCGCCCAAAACACGGGCGCCTTTGTTGAGATTCCTAGCTTTCTTGATGCCTCTCATAAAATTGAGACGGCGGGCGACGCCGATGCCTATTTACAGCGTCTTAAGGCCTATGCAGGTCAATTGGACGGGGAGACAGAACGCACAAGGATAGAAGGCGAGCAAGGCGTTATCTTACCTGATTTCTTACTCGAGAAAACACTGGGGCAATTACGCGGCGCGCTAGCCAAATCTCCAGACAGCTGGGGCATGATTTCTATGCTTGGGGCGCATTCAGAAAAACTCGGGGAGAGCTACTTAAAAAGCGCGACTGATATTGCCGTAAACAGCATTGCCCCTGCGATTAAGCGCCAAATAGCGGTGCTTGAAAAGCAAGCGCCCAAG
>CAZJRU010000365.1:0-1175 GCA_964548315.1 uncultured Hellea sp. | reverse complement strand
ATATGGAAAAGACAGCCTTATCTTTTAAAAAGTCCATGGCGTAATCTTTCCAATCGCCATTGGAAACCATTTGGCCGTAGACGCCCAAAATTAAAGATAGCTCTTGTCTGTTAAACGCGACCTGAGACGGTTGTCTGTTTTTTGTATTGCCAGATCCATTTAATTGAAAAACATTTGACGCCATATCATCGGAATTTTAATCGGTTTAAGGCGCGGCGCAAGCCTATAATCCATCCGCGTAAGACGCTAGCCTGTCGAAAGTTTTAGGAAGTGCCTCTTTTTCGCCATAGTTTCGTCAAGTTTGAAACACCTTATACGGCAAAATTAATTTTGCCGGTCAGGTAATACAGGTCAATCCCCCAGCTTACCCTGTATTCATAAAGCCCAGCCCGGCTGCTCCCATGAAGCCTGTGGTTAATTATATGGGTGAAATATTATAGCCACATGAACGCGTCTGCACTCTTCAGCCCGGTGCAGGCGCGTTTATTTCATGAAAGCGTTACGCCCGTTTAAGATTTTGAATAATATACGGCGGCTGTTGTAATTTCAGCAGTCCTAGGATCATGAAATAAGGCAGCATAAGCTTGGCCGTCTTCTGCTTGAATGTCAGTCTTTAGAACCTCGCCTGACCACGCAGAAGGCATAACTTTCGTAACAACATTGGCGATCTCTAGCTTGCGCCCGCCGTTTTCACCGCGTTTCACATCCACAGCATGAATACCTGGCATATAGGAGACGATAATCAGTTTACTATCCGCATTGGCTTGAGATTTAACGATCAGTTTCCCATCGCTCACCAAAATATTCGTCTCGGGTTTTGTTTCTGGTAAAACCATGGATTCAACATCATTTCGGGAATATCTCGGACTATGAGCCGCCCCGTTTAAAACAAGCTGCGGCGTGTAAATATTGGGCGTGCTAAAGGCTTTTCCGTATGAGCGCTGTCGCGTTGTAAATTCTGGGTCACCAAATGTGTCTTTCCAGCCCAAATAATCCCAATAAGTCACGCTGTAAGTTAAAACCAACTTATCTTCATCCTCAGAAAGCTTTGCCGCAAAGCGGTTTGCGGGCGGACAAGAGGAACATCCTTGTGAGGTAAATAGCTCTACCACAGAGGCAGGTTGGCTCGATGTGACTGTAACATCACTTGGGCTTATCGCAGGGATAGAAGAGGC
>CAZJRU010000364.1:0-1178 GCA_964548315.1 uncultured Hellea sp. | reverse complement strand
GGAATGGCTTGCAAGGCTCTTGCGCAATGAAGCTTATCTTCTGGTGGCGGACGCTGAGATTTATGTTAAAGGGGTAAACCGTAGACCTAGGATATAGATGAAACCCGATTTTAATATTTCTTCTAACGCGGGCGGTCTTTCGCTTTACGGCCGCCATTGGGCTGCAGATAGCCCGCGCGCCGTGATGAGCCTTGTTCATGGGTTTGGAGAGCATTCGGGCCGCTATGAGCCTATGGCCAAACATCTAAACCAAGCGGGGATTTCCGTTGTCGCTGTTGATCTTCGGGGCCATGGTAAAACCGAAGGCCCGCGCGGCGTGTGTAAAAAATACGCGGATTTATCCGCCGATGTCAGCGCGCTTTTGGAAAAATCACAATCTCTTTATCCCTATATGCCGCATTATCTATTTGGGCATTCAATGGGGGGCGGATTAGTACTCCATCATGGCCTAACGCAGCCTCATGATTTAGCGGGCTACCTCGTTTCCGCGCCGCTTATTTTGCCCGCAGACCCTGTGCCGGGGCCGTTGCGGGTATTAGCCAAAATCATGCGCCATATTCTGCCCAATGGGGCACTGCCTAATCCCATTGCGGGCGATAAGATTTCGACCTTGCCAAGTGAACAGGCTAATTATGAGGCTGACGGTCTTAATCACCCTCGTCTGGGATTTGGTCTTGCCGCCGGCATGTTACAGGCAGGAGAAGATATTTTGGCGCAGGCAGACAACTGGAACAAGCCGCTGAGACTTTGGCATGCGAAAGGGGATCAGCTGACTAAATTTAGCGCCAGTGAAGATTTTGCCGCAAAGGCTCAAAATTGTGAGTTTACCGCATTTGAAGATGTTGAACATGAAATGCATAATGATGCGAGCCGCGAGGCCGTCTATGGTTTAATGTTAGACTTTATGAGTGAGACACTGTCATGACGCTAACTATTTACCACCTTAAAACCTGTGATACTTGCCGTAAGGCGATTAAAGCGGTTCAAGCCGCGGGGCATAATCCGAGCCTTATAGATGTGCGCGCGGACGGCGTTCCTGCTGATAAACTCAAAATAATTGCAGAGGCGGTAGGCTGGGAAAAGCTTTTAAACACGCGGTCAACAACGTGGCGGGAACTGGGCGAGGCTGATAAAGCTGACATGAGTTCGCAAAAGGCGCTTAAATTGATGGGCGCTCA
>CAZJRU010000363.1:0-1179 GCA_964548315.1 uncultured Hellea sp. | reverse complement strand
AACCCGCGACTGAGAGCTCACGCGTGCGTCACGTGCGTTTGACTCCTTGTGTTTGGCGTTTTGGATCAAAGTTTCTTAACTATAACTCATCAACAACAACGAACTGATGGAGTTCAAAATGTTAAAAGTTATAAAGACAACAACGATGACAACGCTAGCAGCGCTAAGTTTAGCGGCTGCATTCGGGACGACAGCGAATGCTCAAAGTTTCAACAACAATAATAATGATAGAGTTCTGGGCGGCGTTCTGGGCGCAGTCGCAGGCGGCGTTATTGGCTCTCAAGTTGCAGGAAATGGCGCGCGGACAGAAGGCACCGTCGTTGGCGCGCTTCTCGGCGGTTTAGCGGGCTCTTCACTTGCGAATAATAGAAGCCGGACTAGCTTTTCTAACAATAGAAGTTTCGGAAACTCTTTTACTCGCAATAGAGTTTATGGAAATTCATTTCGTCACAATAATTTTGGACATAGCGGCTTTCGCAGCAATGGTTTTAATTTCCAACGTCACGGCAGTGGATTTGCTAGTAACCAAGGGTTTGGACGAAGCTTAGGTGCAGGTAGATTATACAAAAACCCCGGCTTTATTAGCGGCTCTTTTTAGGCAGTTGCTACGTTAAGTTACGCAAGATGAGGCCCGCTTATGCGGGTCTTTTTTATGGCAGTTGTTAAAGGCAGGGCGGGGGCGTTAGGCCAGGCCGCCTAAGATGCAATCGGCGGCAGCGTCAAATATGGATGTGTCGTTATTGGAGGCGCTTAAAATCATCGCGCCCGAGAGCAGCGACAAGGTTGTTTTGGCGTGATTGGCCGGAGCCTCTTTGCCCAAATCGTCATATTGCTGGGTGAGCCAGTCTATGTTCTTGTCAAAGAAGGTCTTGATTTCACCGCTTACGCGATCGGGAAGACCTTCTGTTTCCGCGCCTAAAACCGCACAAAGGCACACGAGCCCGCGCTGTTTTAGTTCGGTGCTGTAAATATTGACGAAGGCTTTGATACGAGCTTGAGGGGTCGTTTCGCGTGAGGCGATGTCTTGAAGCGCGCCAGCGAAATTGTCGGAATAGCGCTGCGTTAAGGCGGCCCCGAGGTCTTCTTTTTTAGGAAAGTGATAATGCAGGCTCGCGCTTTTGATGCCCATTTCCGCGGCAATATCGCGATAGCTCACAGCGTTATATCCAGTTTGCCGCA
>CAZJRU010000362.1:0-1181 GCA_964548315.1 uncultured Hellea sp. | reverse complement strand
CATCACATAGGTTTCGCATCACTTACAACGAGGCGTGAGAATGTGGCTTGGGCGTAGTCGCCATTGACTTTGTCTGTGGCCCAATCACCGGTTCCAGGGCAAGCCGCATACCACACGCCGGGCGCGTCTTTGGTACTGCACTGATTATATATTCCGGCCTTGAAATAATGAGCATCGCCTGCATAGCCTGTCGGGTTATCCAAGGTGTCTACTTTGCCGTTCGCATCCACATTGTCTGCGAGATTAATTTTAAAGGTTTTTGTCGGTTTACCTTGGGTTGAAAACTCCAAATGCATGACATCGTCATAAACATTCACAACATAGCTGAGCGGTTGCCCTAAGGGGATACCCGCATTGCCTGGGTCTTCTGCGTTAGTCCAGACATTGCCCCAAACGGGATAAGCAATATCAGTCCGGTTCGGGTCTTCTTTGGCGAGGTTGCGCTCATAATTCCAAAAGACAGACCCCGTGTCGTGATCAGGAAACTTCTTGAAGTAAATTTTCAGCGGTTCATTGCCATAGCCGTAAATGCCTGTTTGTGGATTGTCTTTGATGGCGTGGATTTGTCCGATAACGGCAGAAAATGCCGCGGGGCGATCTGGGTTGCCTGCGCGGCGCGCAACATGGTCAACCGTGACAGTGGCTTCCATCCGTCCGCCGATAGAGGCAAAATTATCCGCTTCTGGATGAGCGCGCAGCGCAAAGTTATTGCCGGGTGCTTTGGTATCGAGGCCCGTATCACTGCCGCGGCTCATATAGCGAAGTTCGCTGCGCGTATTTGAGGAATTGGGCGTCGTCAAAGCCTTATTCGGTGAAGCGAAGACCACATGCCCGTCGGCATTGGCAGAGAAGAAATCTGGATGAGAAAAACTTTGGATATCCGTGACTGAGACGATATCAACTTTGCCATTATTATCTTCATCGAGCGGGACTGTAATATTCCAATGCGATAAATCAAAATGATCGGCGGGCAGAGAGCTCACTGTTTTAGGGCTTTTGTTTTTTGTCTCAGGCACAGGGCCCGAACAGGCCGTGAGCGACAGTAGGAGGGCACCCGTAATTAAGAGCGTTTGCTTCATTATATATTCCCTGATTTATCTGTATGTTTTGCAGAGCTTAGGCCATGACAACTGAATTTCAAGATGGCAACTGACAATAAAGCGGACGTTAGCCGAGCGGCT
>CAZJRU010000361.1:0-1184 GCA_964548315.1 uncultured Hellea sp. | reverse complement strand
GCCTCGTGGGGCGCGATTTTTCCGCTCTCGCTATGTTTTGAATCTGCATAAGTCAGGACCTTAGGCGTTTGTCCTTCTGGCCATTGACTAGGCTGTCTTTCGCGCTCTGGCGCGTGCCTTAGATCCGTTACCAGTCCAATATTGAGCTGCTCTAACTGTTTTAAATCTGCTTGGCTAGTTTTGTGCAGATGCGCAGATCTAAATAACTTACCTTCAGAAATACGTCCGCCATCTTGCGTAGCATATCCGCCAAAGTCTCTAAAATTAAAGACGTTATCAAATGATTTTATACGGTTATCCATAAGACCCTATACCAGTCTTTTTCATCAAGGGACAAAAAAAGCGCCGTTACGGCGCTTTAATTACATTGGGAAGGCTCTTTAATTTAGAACAGCGTCCGCATTTTTTCGGCTTTGCATTTGTTCAAATTTACCCCAAACACCCTCCTCACCGTGCCAATCACCGACCGTCGCCCCTTTTGAATATTCCGTCGCGCGGGCCTCAAAGAAATTGGCATGCTCAACGCCGTTGAGAATTTCAGTGAGCCAAGGCAGCGGATGATGCTTAATGCCGTAAACTTTTGGCAGGCCAAGCTGCCCCAAGCGCCAATCAGCAATATAGCGAATATAGCGCTTAATGTCTTCGGACGTCATCCCTTCTACGGGTCCCATTTCAAAGGCCAGGTCGATAAACTTATCTTCCATCTTCACAACAGTTTTGCAGCAATCTACAATATCATCAGCAACGGCCTTAGTGACGCATCCCGTTTCCTTTGCAAATGTATGATACAGCTTGATCATACCCTCACAGTGCAGGCTCTCATCCCGAATAGACCAGGTTACGATTTGCCCCATGCCCTTCATCTTATTCAGACGCGGGAAATTCATCAGCATGGCAAAAGAGGCAAAGAGCTGCAGCCCTTCCGTAAAGCCGCCAAACATCGCAACTGTGCGGGCAATATCTGCCTCGGAGTCAACGCCAAATTCTTGCATATAATTATGCTTATCGGCCATAGCTTCATATTCCATAAAGGCCGAAAACTCACTATCTGGCATGCCGATTGTTTCGAGCAATAACGCATAGGCCGCAATATGTATGGTTTCCATATTTGAAAAGGCTGACAGCATCATCTTGACTTCAGTCGGTTTGAAGACCCGCGCATAACGCTCCATATAATTATCGTT
>CAZJRU010000360.1:0-1187 GCA_964548315.1 uncultured Hellea sp. | reverse complement strand
CACGCGCTACAGCATCAGATACGCCGTCAATTTCAAACATAATCCGGCCAGGCTTAACCTTACAGGCCCAGAATTCTACGGAACCCTTACCTTTACCCATACGAACTTCAGTTGGCTTTTTTGTTACCGGAACATCAGGGAAAATACGAATCCAGACCCGGCCTGACCGTTTCATGTGACGCGTAATCGCCCGGCGTGTCGCCTCGATTTGGCGCGCTGTAACCCGTTCGGCTTCCATAGATTTCAGACCATATGACCCGAAATTCAAAGCAGTGCCGCCTTTGGCCATGCCCTTGATCCGGCCCTTATGAGCTTTCCGGAATTTTGTACGTTTTGGCTGTAACATTGTCTCTTCGTTCCCTTAAGGGGCCTCTAATTAATTCGCGCGCGCTGGACGACGGTCACGACCGCCACGGTCATTACCGCGTGAACGATCATTTCCGCGCGAACGCGTATCACCTTGGTCATTCATGCGCTTGTCATGTGCATATGGGTCATGCTCAAGAATTTCACCTTTGTTGATCCACACTTTAATTCCGATTATGCCCATAGCTGTCATCGCGCGGGCCACACCGTAATCGATGTCAGCGCGCATTGTATGAAGCGGAACAGAGCCCTCTTGATATTGCTCAACACGGGCAATTTCAGCTCCGCCCAAACGGCCACCAAGTTTAATCTTGCATCCCTTTGCGCCCATACGCATCGCGCTTTGAAGCGAACGCTTCATAGCCCGGCGGAAAGACACACGGCGCTCTAATTGCTGCGCAATACCGTCAGCAACAAGATTAGCATCAACCTCTGGCTTACGCACTTCAACAAGGTTGATGAAGACTTCGCCGTCAACCATGCTTGAAATACGCTTACGTAAAATCTCGATATCTGCGCCTTTTTTACCAATCACGACACCTGGACGCGCTGTGTAAATAGTAATGCGGCATGTTTTGTGAGGGCGCTCAATAATGATACGCGCAACAGAAGCAGCCTTAAGCTCAGCCGCCAAGAAGTTACGGATCGCTAAATCTTGATGAAGAAGATCACCATATTCAGACGTATTCGCGTACCAGCGAGATTCCCATGTCCGGTTGATACCAAGGCGCAAGCCAATTGGATTAATCTTCTGACCCATTATGCAGCCTCACTTTTTGCTTCGGCAGGCGCTTCTTCCTGCTCACGGACAATAATTGTCA
>CAZJRU010000359.1:0-1191 GCA_964548315.1 uncultured Hellea sp. | reverse complement strand
AGTGTGTTTATCAAACATATCGTACAGTTTCTTTCTTCATCGTACATACGAGCGCCCTCACAATTATGAGGGAGCTTTGCGTGTTCATCACGCGGGGTTGCGCGTTCTCATAACGCGCGAAGACCGCCCCTATGGCGGTCTTAATTTTTAGACAGGGTTGGCTTGTGCAATTCGCGCCAAACACGCGAAAATACTAACGGCGTAGGCCGAGTCTCTTAATAAGGTCTTGGTAGCGCGCTTCGTCTTTTTTCTGAACATAGCTCAGAAGGCTACGGCGCTTATTGACCATCAACAACAACCCGCGGCGCGAGTGGTTATCTTTCTTATTTGTTTTAAAGTGTTCCGTCAGATTTTTGATGCGGTCGGTGAGGATCGCAACTTGAACTTCAGGGGAACCCGTATCACCGGGTTTTGTGGCATATTCTGTGATCAGCGCAGCTTTGCGCTCTGGTGTGATCGACATCGTATATCTCCGTTCTATATATTAAAAACCCGCTTCGGCCATAATTGACCGTCTCTGGGTATACAAAGAGCAATCGCCTTGGTCTCACACATCGCTAAAATCCACTCGGATTCTAAAAGCTGAGGTGAAAGGCTTGGGGAAATTGCCCGTCCTTGCTTCAGGTAAATGGCGTCTTGATCTGTTATGGCCAGCACCGGGATGTCGTCCAGTGCGGTCGTAACAGGGCGCAACGCCTCTGAAACGCCGCCCCTATGGCAGAGTTGGTCCAAGGCGTCCAGTGAAAAAGCGTGTTCTAGATGAAACGGCCCGACCCGCGTGCGGCGCAGCATTGTGACATGGCCGCAGGTCCCAAGGCTTGCCGCGAGGTCACGGGCGATAGAGCGGATATAGGTGCCCTTCCCGCAAACCACAGAAAATGTCGCCGCCTCTCGTGTGTATTCGCTCAGCGTGACGTCCTGAACATGCACATGGCGGGATTTAAGCGCCACCTCTTCGCCAGCGCGCGCAAGGTCATAGGCCCGCTTACCGTCTACTTTGATTGCGGAGAATTTGGGCGGAGTTTGCTCGATATCACCAATGAATTGCGGAAGCGCGGCTATGATTTGCGCTTTGCTGGGACGCACGTCAGAGCTGTCGGTGACAACTCCCTCCGCGTCCCATGTATCGGTATTGTCTCCAAAGGTCAGGGTGAAGTCATAGCCCTTAATCGCGTCCACTAAAAAGGGCAC
>CAZJRU010000358.1:0-1200 GCA_964548315.1 uncultured Hellea sp. | reverse complement strand
GCTAAACCTGCCCTCAATCTATTGTGATATGAAATGTATAGCTTTGAGCGCCAATTATCGTAAAGGTGACCATCAGAAAATATATAATAATCAAAAGAGACTTATGAGCCGTGTCATAAAACCAACTTTGTTGCGCAGTGCAGCTACGCTCGGTTTAACCGCTCTACTCGTAGGGTGCGCGACATCTGCTACCGGCCTTAAAAAATCTCGAATTAATGCCGTGACTGCACCGCAAAAACTAACAACAGCTGTTCCAGCTGGAACCGTTATGGCCGTCATACGCTACCCTGCCTATATTGAAGAAGCTGCGGAAGAAAAATTTCATAACCTTTATGCTAATCGAACCATTGGGAGCCGCTCCTATTCCGATGATGCTGGGCTTGAAGAAGTAGCGGCGATTGCAGATATAGTACTGGTAAAGTCAAATTACTTTGCGATGTCTATATTTAAAGAACTCGCCGAACGGATGCCTGAACATTCCGTGCTTCTCTCGCCTCATGCCATTAAACTCGATGAGAGCGGAAAATTAACATCAGAACCAATGACACAAGCCGAAACCTTGCCGAATATTGTCAGCATTGATTTCACGGCTTACTCTTTTCCAGATGCCAAACGCATGCTTGAGGGCGAACCTGTTTCATTTGGCGACATTATAACACCGTTGGTTACTGTGCGCACAGATCACCGCGCGTCTGCTCCAACCCAAGGTGTTTTACTAACGAGCCGTCCAACACTGCGCGGCGCAGTGGCCAATGGCAGACAAACCGTAGCGCAAAATCTTTTTGAATTTGAATCAGGAAAATTCGAAACAAGTGAACTTGAGCTAGACTTTATCACGATGCTAAACAATACCATCCCCATTCGTGTTGTCTCGCAAAAGCTATCAAAAACCGCCTCAGACAATACGATTTCCAGGCTTCCCCTTGAGCAAATACGTCTGGATGGGACTAAGATCGCAAACTTAAATCATGCCGACATCGAGACAGAAGACCCGCTTGAAGGCGAGTTTTCTACTTCACTCGCCAATCAGGTGGTTGGCATGATTAATAAGATCGACATCAAAAAAGCTACGATGGTTAATTACGCAACCGCCATTTCACAATTTGATGAAAGTCTTGGCCTGCTAACGCTTATCGGATCAACCGATCCTGACTATGTTACCCGCGAGCGTTATGCGGCTCGCTTGCTTGAGGCCGAGCA
>CAZJRU010000357.1:0-1207 GCA_964548315.1 uncultured Hellea sp. | reverse complement strand
GACCCGAGCTTAGCTTTGGCCATAGAGCAAATGAACTCAGACTTGGGATCATGACTATCAAGCGCAGTCAGGGCCGCTAAAACAGCTGAACGCGCAATTTCCATTTCGGTATAAAGATGAGACGCGCGATGTTGCAACGCTTGGAACTCACCAATTATTTTACCAAATTGCTTCCGCTCTTTAATATAGGTCACTGTGGATTCAAAAGCCTGTGACCCCGCGCCTAATAGCTCAGCTGCAACAGCCGCGCGGCCCGCATTTAGCACTTTGCCAAGGACTGCCATGCCTTCATCTAGTGAGCCTAAAAGCGCATCACCTGACACTTCAACATCGTCTAAATCAATCCGCGCCGCGTTACGGCTATCAACCATAATGGTGCGCTCGGTTGAGACACCTTTTGTTTTAGGGTCAACAAGGAACAAACTAATGCCGTCCGCGTCACCATCTTCTCCGCTTGTGCGCGCCGCGACAATCAGAGCGTCAGCAACATGGCCGTCAACAACCATGGCCTTATGACCATTAAGCTTAAACCCATTACCCGACTTTTCAGCCGTGGCTGACGTTCCAGCTGGGTTATGTTTTGTGCCCTCATCCAACGCGAGCGCTATAATCGCCTCACCGCCTGCTATTTTTGGCAGCCAATTTGATTTTTGCTCATCACTGCCACCTTCGCGCAAAGCTGTTGCGGCGAGGATAGCGGTTGAGAGAAACGGAGACGCAGAAAGATTACGGCCCATTTGTTCCGCAATAAGACCCGCGGCCATAAAGCCCATATCAACGCCGCCATGCTCTTCTTCGATGACCACGCCCGTAAAGCCCATCTCGGCCATTTCTTTCCAGAGAGCCCGGTCAAACCCGGTCTCATCGCGCTCATCTCGCAAGTTGCGCAACGCCTTCACAGGGGCTTTTTCAGCAAAGAAACCTTCCGCCGTGTCGCGGAGCATGACTTCATCTTCGTTTAATACGAGGCCCATTGTTATGCTCCTGGTAGCTGAAGAATATGTTTTGAAACGATGTTAAGCTGCACTTCTGACGTGCCGCCCTCAATCGAGTTTCCTTTTGTGCGTAGCCAACCGCGAGCAAGCTTCCCGTCATTAGACCGTTCAGACTCCCACTCAAGTCCGTCATGACCTGCGGCGTCCATCATAAGTTCATATTTGCGCTTATTAAGCTCAGTCCCGTAATATTTGAGCATAGAGCTATCCGC
>CAZJRU010000356.1:0-1225 GCA_964548315.1 uncultured Hellea sp. | reverse complement strand
GCTGTACCGTAGTGATTTTGCGCCGCGTCTTGGAATATTTCTTGGCGCGTGCCGGCGCTACCGGGGGCGAAAATGACGCCGTGGCGGGCTATCATGAGCAGCCCGTCTTCGCGAATAGAGTTAGAGAAATATTTCGCGATATGCGTCGGGAAGGGCGAGGGCGGCTCATGTCCATAAAACCATGTGGGGATGCCGATGCTGAGATATTGGGCTTTATCACTATCTGATTGCGGATAGGCTTGGCGTATATCCCAGGCCCGTTTGAGCCAATCCTCATCGGCATATTCGGTATCGGCTTTGGCGCGTTTAGGTCTGACGCTGATTTGGGCGATAGCCTCTGTCATATCGCTATCCTCGCGCCCCGCGAAATAAGCGCCAAGATGGGCGGCTTCCATAGCGCCCGGCCCGCCGCCGCTGACCATGAGGTAGCCTGCCCGGGTCAGCCCGCGGGAGAGCCGCGCAATTTTAGAATAAAAAGCATCGCGGCGCTCCATGCCATGTCCGCCCATAATCGCGACAACTTTCTTGCCTCGGATTGCATTATAGAGAGCGTCCGTAATAGAGTGGTCATGCAGATAGCGAAACATACCCACATGGAGCGGCGTATCGAGCTTTCCATCTCGCATAAATTCGCGGTAAATTTTGTAATCATAAGACTGGCGGTAATCCTTTATCAGCCCGCCCTTATATCCCGCAAATAAAGCCTCTACGCTGTAAAGTTCCTTTTGATGGGCGGGAAAGGAGAGCGAGGGGCTATCGGGGATAATCACGCCGCCGCCTTTCACAATCGCGTGGGAGCTATCGCGGCAGAGCTTGCAGCTTAAAAAGAGCGACCCCATAAAGGACTTACCCCGCAGGCGCGCTTTAAAACGCCGTAAATCAAGCGCCTGCACGGCGGCGGGCATATAAGGCGCGTCCAGCCATGCCTCAAAAGCTGTGAGTGTTTGAATTTCCAACATAGGGCCTTAATCCGTGCGTAAGCGTGTGATGGCCAAACTCTCTTTCAATTCGCCCCTTTTATAAAGCCTTTATTCATATTTCTACATTTCACAGATTTTAAAATAATTGACGGAATATCTTTCAATTACGCCCGCTGGGTAAGACTTATTTAACCTAGGCGATATGATGGAAAATAAGGCTTTCAAAACAGCGCCGGTTTTAACCCTGTGTAAACCATAATTTCCTAAGAGCATTTCATGACCAAAGCGATAGAGATGTTAATCGA
>CAZJRU010000355.1:0-1230 GCA_964548315.1 uncultured Hellea sp. | reverse complement strand
TCCGGGCGAATAGGAGTTAGGCGATGAAAGCGACTGACGTCAGAGCAATGACAGCCGACCAACTTGGCGACGAGTTGCTAAAGCTTAAAAAAGAGCAATTTAATTTGCGTTTTCAAGATGCGACTGGGCAACTCGAAAAAACAGCACGTGTGCGCCAAGTTCGCCGCGATATTGCACGCATTAAAACAATCATGGCTGAGAAAAAATCAGCCGCGAAAGCATAGGTAGGTCGAGATGCCAAAACGCATACTCCAGGGCACGGTGGTGTCAGATAAAGGCGCAAAAACGGTCGTCGTGAAAATCGAAAGGTCTTTCTTGCACCCTTTGTTTAAGAAGACCATTCGCCGGACAAAGAAGTATCACGCGCATGATGAAAATAATGCGCATAAAGTGGGTGACATCGTTCGCATTCGTGAATGTCCACCTAAAAGCAAACTTAAGCGGTGGGAAGTTTTCGCAGAGTAGGTTTTCCCTACCTCGCGTAACTCACCCCTCAACTAAGGAGACGATCGCATGATTCAAATGCAATCAAATCTAGATGTCGCCGATAATTCCGGTGCCCGCCGCGTCCAGTGCATTAAAGTGCTGGGTGGATCTAAGCGTCGTTATGCCCATGTCGGGGATACGATTGTAGTCTCTGTCAAAGAGGCTATCCCGCGCGGTAAAGTAAAAAAAGGCGATGTGCGTAAAGCTATCGTTGTTCGCGTCCGTAAAGACATTCAACGCCGCGACGGTTCTGTCATTCGTTTTGATGGAAACGCCGCTGTGATTATCAACAACAATGGTGAGCCGATTGGTACACGTATTTTTGGCCCAGTTCCGCGTGAACTGCGTGCGAAAAATCACATGAAAATCGTCTCTCTAGCACCAGAGGTTCTCTAACCATGGCAGCCAAGATTAAAAAAGGTGACCACGTTGTGGTTATCGCTGGTAAGGACAAAGGCCGTAAAGGTGAAGTCTTGAAGGTATTTCCAAAGGAATCGCGCGTTGTCGTGAAGGGTATCAAGATGGTCAAGCGGCATACTAGCCCAAGCCAAGCTGATCCTGAAGGCGGCATCAAGCAATTTGAAGCGCCAATTCATATCTCAAACGTTGCGCATCTTGACCCGAAAGAGGGCAAGCCGACACGTGTTGGATTTAAAACGTTAAAAGACGGCAAAAAAGTCCGTGTCACCAAGAAATCTGGGGAGGTCATCGATGGCTAAACCTTATGAGCCGCGCCTATCTGCT
>CAZJRU010000354.1:0-1243 GCA_964548315.1 uncultured Hellea sp. | reverse complement strand
CCTTCGCCCCTGCGGGAAATCATGACGCCGAGGACGATCACTGCAAATGAGATGATCATGCGCCAGGTGAAGTCTTCCCCTAGGAGCCATACGCCGAAAATGACAGAGGCGAGGGGAACAAAATAATTGATTTTGGCCATGGTGCTGGGGCCTGTTTCTTGGATGACATAGAGATAGAGAATGGTCGCAATGGCGGTTGAGCCAACGCCTAGGCCTATCGCCATCCAAATGCCTATCATAGGCGGCATCTGTGTTGGAACGCCTGTCATGACGCCCGCTATAACGGCAACAGGGGCGGCGCAAATGAGCATCATCGCTGCGCCAATGCTTGAGGATGTCTCTGGCGCGCGTTTTGCCAAGACTGTAGTGATGGCATAACAAAAAGCAGCAATGACAATCAATAATTGCGCCTGCCAATTGCTGACCAGTTCAAGACTGAGGTTGTCGGGAAGAAAGAGAACCACAATGCCCAAAAAGCCGACGACAAAACCTAGCAATTTTGTGGCGTTCAAAATTTCATTGGCGAAGAAATGTGCCAAGACAATTGTCATTAAGGGCATCACGCCGACTATAATTGCTGTAATCCCGCTATCGACATTCAGCTGACCCGTTGACAGCAGGAAGAAAGGGATAACTGATCCCGTCATGCCCAGAACGAAATACCACCGCCAACGCTCATCTGTGAGTTTAGGTAGCTTCTGGCCTTTGACATAAGCATAAATGGTGACCAGAATTGCGCCTAAGACTAGCCGGTAGGCCACGAGCCATATGGGCGTGATATAATCCACGCCAACGCCCACCATAGTATAGGCGCTACCCCAAATTAAAATTAAGACAAGGGAGAGCGTCAATAAGGTTGAGTGCTTTAGCCTTGAGGAATCATGTATGGCAGTCGTCATAAACCGCCGTGCCAATAACGCCTGCTTCGGTCAACCGCTTTTCAGATGATTAAAGCGTGATTTGCAAAACTCGCTTATTCTCTTAAGGATTGAAAGGCTTAGAGAGGAAAAGTTGATATGCCAAGAAAACTGATAATAGCCGCGGCTATTTGTGGGCTGATATTCACCTCTTGTAACGCGCCCAACAGCGCGTCAGGCGAGGCGGTAAAAATGAGCGGTGATAGTTTTGCGCAGCTCATCCAAAAATTTGATACAAAGGCCAAGGTCGGCGAGAACAATGTTCAGTTCAAAGTCAAAGACCGAGACTTATTTTTTGTGTACGACAACAAAATGGACCGTATGCG
>CAZJRU010000353.1:0-1259 GCA_964548315.1 uncultured Hellea sp. | reverse complement strand
GCAGGCGAAAACCGACTTGTAATATTCGGCTTTTGATATCTACTTATAATATTCGGCTTATAATATTACTCATAAAAAAACCGCTCTCATCTCTGAAAGCGGTTCTTAATTTAAAGCTGTGCTCAGATTTATTCTGCGGCGTCGCCTTCGATTTCGCTCGGGAACTCTTCGAGTTGCGGCGCGTTAGCGGCGCGTTCCTCAAGAAGTTTTTGATCGCGCTCATTGGCAAGTTTTTGATACTTACGCAGATTGCTCCCGGTACCCGCTGGGATAAGACGTCCAACAATAACGTTCTCCTTCAAGCCTTCGAGAACATCCTCTTTCCCGTTCACAGACGCTTCGGTGAGGACGCGTGTTGTTTCCTGGAATGAGGCTGCCGAAATAAAGGAGCGTGTTTGGAGTGAGGCCTTGGTAATTCCCAATAGAACAGGTTTACTTTCAGCTGGCGTTCCCTTTTTATCGCGTTCAAGCAGAGCCACATTGGCTTTGTTAAACTCGATTTTGTCCATTTGCTCTTTTCGCAGAAGCGTTGTGTCACCAGGATTTGTGACTTCGACTTTCTGGAGCATTTGACGCACGATAACTTCGATGTGTTTGTCGTTAATCGGAACACCTTGAAGGCGATAAACGCCTTGGACTTCGTCCACGAGATATTCAGCCAAAGCTTCCACACCCATAATCTCAAGAATGTCATGCGGGGCAGGATTACCATCAATGATGTAATCGCCCTTCTTCACACGGTCACCATCAGCGACAAGCATGTGCTTGCCTTTGGGGATGAGGTAAGATGACGGATCTTTAGTTTCGTCGTCTGGGATAATTTGAATTTTGCGCTTATTTTTATAATCGCGCGTAAAGTCAATTTTACCATCGATGTCAGCGATAACCGCGTCATCCTTCGGACGACGAGCTTCGAAGAGCTCAGCCACACGCGGTAGACCCCCGGTGATATCGCGCTGTGTCGCGCCGCCTTTGGCGATACGCGCCAAAGCCATACCCGGCGTGACGGTGTCTCCATCCTCAACAGAGAGGATAGCGCCAACGGCCAACATGTAACGGGCGATATTGCCATTATCGAATTTAATCGGTTCGCCGTTCTCGTCTTCGATAACAGCAACAGGCTGAATATCGCCAGACTTGGAGCTGGCGCGCCAGTCAACGATTACCTTAGATGAAATACCGGTTTCTTCGTCGGTTTCTTCTTTGGCAGAGACGCCGTCAACAATATCGAGAAGGCGAACTGTTCCGCCGACTTCTGT
>CAZJRU010000352.1:0-1283 GCA_964548315.1 uncultured Hellea sp. | reverse complement strand
ATACGACGCGGCTTTATTGCGCCCATGAATATACGCTTTCAAATGCCCGCTTTGCGGTGACTATAGAGCCCGATAATCAAGACCTTCTGGATTATGTCTCGCGGGCTAAGATAATGCGCGAGAACGATCAGCCAACAGTTCCGACAACTGTGGCGATGGAAAAGAAAACCAATCCCTTCATGCGAGCGGCAAGCGCGCAGCGTCTTGGAGAGATAAGAGCGGCTAAAGACTCTTTTTAGAAAGAGGGTTAAGCCGCGTCCATTCCAACATCAAAATTGGGCGCGCTATGGGTTAAAGCGCCAATTGAAATCACGTCAATACCTGTCTCTGCTAAGCCTTTGACCGTGTCTAAATCAACCCCGCCAGAGGCTTCGAGCACGGGTCTTTGACCGTCAAATTCATCTAAAATGGCGACAGCTTTGCGTAGGTTACCCGCGCCCATATTGTCGAGCAAGATGACATCAGGAGTATATTTGAGAACCTTTTTAAGCTGGACGAGCGTGTCAACCTCGACGCTTACTCGCGCCATATGATCGGCTTGTTTTGCAATTGCGGTTAGGGCTTTATCAAGCCCGCCGGCGAGCGCGATATGGTTGTCTTTAATCATGATGGCCGCGGAGAGGCTCTCGCGGTGGGTAAATCCGCCGCCTGCGAGCACGGCTTGTTTCTCAATCGCGCGCAGCCCGGGCGTTGTTTTGCGCGTCGCCGCAATGCGGACTTGCCCGCGTTCACCCTTACAGCCTTTCACGAGGCTAACATATTGCGCGGTGAGGCTCGCAATGCCTGACATGCGCCCAAGGAAATTAAGCGCCACACGTTCAGCTGAGAGGAGCGCGCGCGCCGGTCCATTGACCGTGGCAATAATGTCTCCGGCTTTGACTTTGGCGCCGTCATCTTTTTGGATAATGAATCTCACGTCTGGGTCCACCATCGCATAGGTCATTTGCGCGGCCTGCATGCCGGCTATCACGCCGTCTTCTCTGGCGCGCATCATCAGCTTGCCTTTGGCCGAAGCGGGCACAAGGAGCTTGGCCGTCAAATCGCCGCTATTGCCAAAATCTTCATCAAGGGCGCGGCGCACAATAGGCTCAATAACGGTTGGGGGCAGAGGGGGGAGTTGGGTCATGAGCATAGTTTAGCTATTTTATATCTAATTGAAATAGAAAAACGATGTTCAATTAAGGGCGGTTGGTTAGATAGCGAGTTGAGTAGGTAAGGATAATATCTAAAAGGTCATTTCCGCAGCTCCCAAATATGTGATTTGACGAATTAATCGCCATATG
>CAZJRU010000351.1:0-1304 GCA_964548315.1 uncultured Hellea sp. | reverse complement strand
AAAAACTAATCCTCACTAACTTTGGCGGGGATATGTTGCTTTTGTTGATATCGGGTTGAGCGCCCTGCACCGACGGCGAGCTTTGCTCTTCGTTCAGGCAGTCGTGTTTTTCTTTGATGTTAACAGACATTGGTTTTCATTCACACGGACAAGCAAGTGATCGTTGGCGAGCTGGTGAATGGGACGGTGAGGCTGAGCATCCGGAGTAACGCCCGGACTGTGCCGGGCTTTATGGTGCGAGCTTGACCTCCTATGCCGAGTTTTGAAGACGCAAGTCTTTACCGCGAAGCGGAACTGGAGGGAGGGTAATGAGGCCGCCATAAAAATCATCGCCGCGCGGCTGTACTGCGTAAAACACCATTTATTTATCTGGTATTCCATCGGAGTACCGCCGCGCGGGCTGTCCATTTTTGGCGCCGGCTCTATGGAGATTGTTTTTAGCAAGCAATCCCCGCTTTACTGGCCGCGCATTTTCGCGTCGCGGCCGGCGAACCTACGCCCTTGCTTGATACACTTCCCTTTCCTTGGAGACATTATGCCCAGACAACACAAACCCCATAAACCGCAACATAAATCTAAAAGGCCTTCATTAACCGAGCCCAAAGCCGCGCTTATGAGAACACGTCTTGCGATTGAACAGATTAAACTGGCCGCCTTAGAAGATGAGCGCGCCAAACAAGCCGCAGAGGAAGCCCGAGTCAAAGCCCATCACGCCCGCTACGTCGCTAAGCTTAAATTAAAGGAAATGGAGCTCGCTAGCCAAGCCAGCGCGGCCAAGCCAGGCCGTCCAGAATAAAAGAACATAATTTGTTAGGGCTAATTCTGAAATTTTCGGCGAAAAAACGCACAGATTGTCGCACATATCAAAATTCCTCAAATTTCTATGTTTTTCAATCACTTAACAGTTAGGGCCGATAGTTGACTTCCCCCCGTCATCTAGCTAGGTTCCGCCCGCTTTCAGAGGGTTCTAATTAGGGATTCTGTGAAAGAGAGCCGTTATATGTCTAAACAGAATGGAAAGCCTGATTTTTCTGAAAAATCTAATGATTTGAAAGCGTTAGAAGAACGCCTGTCAACCGCGAAAGCCAAGCACAGCAAATCAGATACAGAAGAAAATGTAGATGGCTCTATTTTGGGAATGGCGTGGCGGCTGAGTACAGAATTAGTAGTGGCTGTTTTAGTTGGCGCTGGTTTGGGCTTTGGCCTGGATAAGCTTTTCAATACGCAGCCTTGGTTATTAGTTGTCGGCCTTGGATTTGGATTTGCGACGGGAATAAGAGGTGTATTGCGAGTTGCGGCAAAAA
>CAZJRU010000350.1:0-1312 GCA_964548315.1 uncultured Hellea sp. | reverse complement strand
ATAGAAAATGTATAGCCATACGACACTCGGAACAAATGATTGGGCGCAGGCCAAACCCTTTTGGAAGGCGGTGTCAAAAGCATTGGAATTGCCCCAGCTCTTTGAACATGACGGCGGCGTGGCTTATGGAACTCTGACGGGGCCAAAGATATTTATTGGCCCGACATTTAACGGGGAGCCCGCGACCCATGGAAATGGGACCCATATAGCTTTTCTCGCTAAAACAAGAGCCGCCGTTGACGCCTTTCATGCCGCGGCATTAGCTCATGGCGGGTCCAATGAGGGAGAGCCAGGTTTAAGGCCGCATTATCATCCGAATTATTACGGGGCCTATGTACGTGACCCAGATAGAAATAAGCTCCAAGCGGTCTGTCATTCATCCAAAGGATGATGTTTTCACGAAACTATGATTGGCGCGGAGGTCAAATCCCTCTATGTTGCCGCTAGACCTAAAATAGAGATCCATTATGACCCAGACATTTTCAGAATATGTGCCGCCAAAAGTATGGGAGTGGGACCAGGGCGATGACGGTAACCGGTTTGCCAGTATCAATGCCCCGACAGCGGGAGCGCGCGAGCAGAAAGACTTACCCGTAGGTAAGCACCCGATTCAGCTATATTCTCTTGGAACCCCTAACGGTGTGAAAGTCACGATAATGCTCGAGGAGCTTTTAGAGGCGGGTCATGCGGGCGCGGAATATGATGGCTGGCTTATCAATATTATGGAAGGTACCCAGTTTACGAGCGGCTTTGTTGGCGCGAATCCAAATTCTAAAATACCAGCTATGATGGATCATTCGCCTGATGTTATGAAAAACGGCGGCCCGCAGCGCGTCTTTGAAAGCGGGTCTATCTTGTTTTATTTGGCGGAAAAGTTTGATGCTTTTTTACCGAAGAGCGGCGCGGCGCGCACAGAGACGATGTCATGGCTAATGTGGCAAATGGGAAGCGCGCCTTATCTGGGCGGCGGCTTTGGACACTTTTATGCCTATGCGCCGTTTAAAATTGAATATGCGGTTAATCGGTTCTCGATGGAGGTCAAACGTCAGCTTGATGTCTTAGATCAGCATTTAGAGAAGAACGAATTTATGGCAGGGGGTGAGTTAACCATCGCTGATTTTGGGATTTATCCTTGGTATGGCGGTATGCGGCGCGGGCTTCTCTATGAGGCTAAAGAATTTCTCGATGTTGATAGCTATAAGCACCTTGGCCGCTGGACGGAGCAACTTGCAAAACGTCCTGCCTTTAAGCGCGGGCAATTAGTCAATCGTCCATGGGATGCTGAAAAAGGACTTATGGAACGCCACAGCGC
>CAZJRU010000349.1:0-1316 GCA_964548315.1 uncultured Hellea sp. | reverse complement strand
ATGAAGTGCGTATTGTCATGGATATTTTTAATGATGCTTGGTCCGAAAATTGGGGGTTTATTCCTTTTTCTGATGAACAAATTGAGCATATGGCAAAGGAAATAAAACCCATTATGTTCAAAGAAGGTTTATGGGTGGGTGAGTATAAAGGCGACCCTATCGCTTATATTTGGATGATACCTGATTTAAACGAAGCTATCAGAGACATAAAAGGAAATTTGTTTCCCTTGGGTTGGGCAAAACTTTTATGGCGGCTCAAAATTAAAGGCGTAAAGCAAGCGCGTATACCGCTTATGGGACTTCGGAAAGAATTTCATAATACGCGCACGGGTTTGTCCGTTGTGGCCAAGTTATGCGAAACAGTTTTTGACGCGGCGAAGGAAAAAGGTTTTACTCATTGTGAGCTTTCCTGGATATTGGAAGATAACCCCGGCATGATTTCTATCTGTGAACAAGCGAGCGCGGTGCGCTATAAAACTTATCGCATGTATGAGAAACAGCTCGGCTGATGCCTGTTTCTGTCTTAATTTTAGCAGGTCAACGAGACGGTATTGTCGACCCTCTTTGCGCCGAGGCAGGCGTGGAAAGAAAGGCTATACTCCCAATCAATGGCAAACCGATGATCAATTATGTGCTTGAGGCTTTAGATGGCGCGAAGCTGAATAAGCCCTATCATGTTAGCGGGTTTGACGCCGTTTATGATGAACGCCTGGTTCAAGCTCGTTCGGGTGCTGGCCCAGCAGATAGTTGCGCAATTGCGCTCAGCGAAGGCATTGAGTTCCCCTGTATTATCACCACGGCGGACCATCCCTTATTAACAGCGCGGATGTTAAACCAATTTATCACGGCTGCTACGCGATCGGGTGCCGATTTTTGTGTGGGGCTGGCGGAAAAATCGGTTATTCAACCCGCATATCCAAAGGTGAGGCGGACCTATCTTAGATTTTCAGATACATCTGTTTCTGGATGTAATTTGTTTTACATCGCAAATACGAAGGGTTTGGCAGCGATTGAGTTTTGGAAACAAGCGCAACACTTGCGCAAAGAGCCTGTTAAGTTGGCGCGAAAGCTTGGCTGGCGTGTTTTGTTTAAATATCTATTTGGAAGATTGAGTTTGTCAGGCGCTTTCGATTATGCATCAAGCATCTTAGATATAAAGGCAGACGCCATAAATATTCCCTTCGCAGAAGCCGCGATTGATGTTGATAAACCTTCGGATAAAGTTCTGGTTGAAGCCATTTTATCTGGTACATATATTAGCTAAAGAGCATGACACCCGACTTATCTATAAACTCAAAGCGTACTGTTGGAAAACG
>CAZJRU010000348.1:0-1325 GCA_964548315.1 uncultured Hellea sp. | reverse complement strand
CCCCAATGTTTAGCCGCCAAACTAATCGTATCTACTTCAGTTTTGTGATAATTATCATCTGCTATCGCAATGGCATACATGGCGCCCATAATTTTTGCGCGGTGCGGGTTTTCACCTAAGGCCAATATATGTTGTAATATTCGCGTATTAGAATCCTGTTCCTTGAGCCAAGCCACAATTTCATCACGGTGAACAACGAACCAATCAAAAACCATTTTCTTTGAGAACAGCATGCTCGGACTTGTCTCTTCCTTCAGGCTTAATGTACGCGCAACAAATGTATCGACTTCCTCTTTATATACGCGGCCATCAACCACCACGGTTATGGCGAGTAATGTCAAGATATGATTCCATTGTGTGGGGCCCATGAGAGAAACCTAACCAATATTGATTTACGATTCCCCCGAACATGAAATACTTGTAAGGCGCTACATGAACCTAATATGAATATAAATTCGAGGTTCAGAGACCCTTTCACTCATATTTCATACGCTATTAACGCTAAGACTCACATTCCATCGCTTTTAAAACAAAAGCTTCGTAAAACAGCCTAAGTAGAAACCAACAATTAGGGATGAGTGTTTTGGGCTACAAAGCTGGAGTTTATCCGCGCGTAGATATGGTTATAGCCTCAACCGAGGTTGGCGAAGCTTGGAAAAAAGCGTCTTCTGAAAATGCCTGCCATATGTATCAAATTCGGGCGGCCATTAATGTCGACATTTACGAACCCTTCACACAGGAACAAACAGCGCTTTACAATTATCTTAAACAGCGCATGGCTGGATTACGATTATGTGATTATGCGTGGCGTCTTTTTTCTCAATCCACTCATTCCTCTGGTTGAACCTAGCCGCTAAGGTGTTATAAGGGCGCAACACCTAAACGATGAGGATAACCCATGGCATCTCTTGATAGCTTTAAATGCGAGCGCGAAATTAAAGTTCGCGGCGGCTCGTACACATATTATGATATGGCTGAAGCCGAGAAAAATGGTCTAAAAGGCATTTCAAAACTACCTCGCTCGCTGAAAGTTTTGCTTGAGAACCTTTTGCGCCACGAAGATGGCAACACAGTCAAAAAAGAAGATATTCAAGCGATTGCTGATTGGCTTAAAACCAAAACCTCCACACATGAAATCGCTTACCGCCCCGCGCGCGTTTTGATGCAAGATTTTACAGGTGTTCCCGCCGTTGTTGATCTGGCAGCCATGCGCGACGCCATGGTTAATCTTGGCGGCAAAGCTGACGCGATTAACCCGCTTAACCCCGTCCACCTTGTTATCGACCATTCTGTTATGGTGGATTATTACGGCACAAAGACAGCCT
>CAZJRU010000347.1:0-1333 GCA_964548315.1 uncultured Hellea sp. | reverse complement strand
TATGGCTTTGACGAGCAATAATCTTGCCGTGAAAAAGCTGGGGCCGCGCTGGCAAAGCTTACACCGCTTAGTCTATCTGGCGACAGCGCTTGTGTTTGCCCATTGGTTTTTATCTTCTGATTACCCCGGGGCGGCCTATCAATTTTTGGGCGCTGTGTTGCTGATCGAAGTTTTACGCTTTGTCAGGCGCAAGCCTTAGGCGGAGGGTCTTAATGGGGCGGAAGGGGCCGCGTCATTATGAATGTTGCAACGAGGCCCAAGATAACGACTTGGCTTCCCACAACCCATGAAGGGGCTCCCACGCCCCATGACAAAGCGACTATGGCAATCATGGAGAGGGCACTGGCTCGTTTTGCTTTTTTACCAATGGCTTTGTGGGTCTGCCAATTTTTAATCACATTGCCGAAAACCTTATGCTCTAATAACCAATTATGGAGTTTGGGCGAGGAGCGTGCAAATGCGAAGGTTGCCACAAGAAGAAAAACGGTCGTTGGCATTAGTGGTAAAATGACGCCAATGGCCCCTAATGCGACGCACAAAAGACCAAGGCTTAACCAGGCGAGGCGTTTAGGCGAATATTTTGAAGACTGCTTCATATTGTCTATTATCATTTGCGCGAAGCCGTATTACAAGCGTTAGACTGAAGGGCGACAATTTTCTACGAGATAAATGTGATTATTCAAAAGTACTTTAATTCCATCACAAGGTTTTCACCAAGGCGCGCCATTCAATATATTAAGGCTCATAAGAAAGACCTGTTTTGGCTTTGGATCGCTTATCAATCTATCAAAGGGATGCTGACGCTGACCCTCATCTGGATTCCGCTATGGCTTGTTTGGAAAAATAGCGGGTCCTAAGCGGCCATTTGGATTACTCGTGATCGTTTGCTGACTTGAAAATAAGCGACATTAATGCTTACATTTTAAGAAAAGGGGGCTTGATGCATATAATCACCAAAGTATTGATTGGCTTAATCGCCATCATTCATAGTTATATTTTAGTCCTTGAAATGTTTTTATGGGAAAGCCGAGGACCGAAAGTCTTTACGAGCTTCCCGGATGATTTATTTGCGCAAACGAAAGTTATGGCGGCCAATCAAGGGCTATATAATGGCTTCCTCGCGGCAGGCTTATTGTGGGCTTTGTTGTTTATTAAAGACGTGACGTGGAAAAAGCATGTCGCTTTGTTTTTCCTTATTTGCGTAGCTGTTGCTGGTATATACGGCGCTCTCACCGTGTCTAAATCTATAGTCTTTGTTCAGACGCTCCCAGCGATATTCGCCATATTCTGCTTGCTTGTTTTAAAGCCAAAAGCATAGAACCAAAGCATAGAA
>CAZJRU010000346.1:0-1339 GCA_964548315.1 uncultured Hellea sp. | reverse complement strand
ACTTCGATTTCGATTTTGCCTTCAGGGTCAACCATATCGGCTAGCACCATTGTCGCAGCAGGTAGAATATTATCGAAATGCTTTTTGATAATCGGCAAGACTTCTTTGACATATTTACGGTCAGAAACGGTATATTGCACACGCACCGTATGGCCGAGTTCAAAGCCTGCTGCGTCAAGCGCTTGGCGAATATTGGTAAAGGTGTTCATGGTTTGCTGCGCCGCGCTTTCAGGAAGCTCCTGCTTGCTATAATCATAACCCATTGTGCCAGAGACAAAGCACCAATCGCCTTGCACCACCGCGCGGGACATCGCGTAGTTTAGCTCTCCTTCTGAGAGCTGAATGAATTTTCGTTTCGCTTTTGCTGTTGCTTTTTTAGCCATTGTTTTAATCCTTATTAAAAGTGAAATTTAGGGACAGAGTTTCGTCTGCCACTGGGTTGTGTTGTCGCCGCGTTGGCATTTTTGTTTCAGGCCATAAGCCGCAAGTATTTGTGCATTTTTCGGGCCAGAAAATATCATGAAGAGCTCTTGCGCCTTAACGGAGTCGTCTTGGATGCCTGACACCGTGTAAACCATAACAGAGCCATCAGGACGATCAAAGGTCGATGTCTTGGTGCTCAAGATTGTCGTCCCGTCTTCGGGCGCAAAATAGAGCCGCATTTTGTCTATGGCAGACCAGCTTTGCTCGCCCGTCTCCAGCCCAATAAATTTAGCCAGGTCTTCTGAATAAGAGTCAAATTTAATATCTTCGAGCGTGAGCGATTTAGGTGTCTTTGGCGTGAGGGGCGGTATAGCGGGCGGCACAAACGTAGCGACAGACGTAGCCACTGTGCTCTCACTTGCAGCTGGCGCGCAAGCGGTCAGGCTCATAGCCACTATGATGGACGCTAAATATCTCATTAGCCAACGCTGCCTTCGAGAGAAATCGCAACAAGCTTTTGCGCTTCAACGGCAAATTCCATCGGCAATTCTTGGAGGACGTCACGGCAAAATCCGTTGACGAGGAGCGCAACAGCGTCCTCTTCTGATAGCCCGCGTTGACGGCAATAGAAAAGCTGGTCATCGGAGAGTTTGGACGTTGTCGCCTCATGTTCGAATTGGGCCGTGGGCGTATTGCTCTCAATATAGGGCACAGTATGGGCGCCGCATTGGTCGCCAATTAAAAGGCTATCGCATTGCGTAAAGTTTCGCGCGCCAACTGCCTTTTTATGGGCGCTGACGAGGCCACGATAGGTGCTGTTGGATTTCCCCGCGCTAATGCCTTTGGAAATCACACGTGACTTTGTGTTCTTACCCAAATGGATCATCTTGGTGCCCGTATCGGCTTGCTGATAGCC
>CAZJRU010000345.1:0-1345 GCA_964548315.1 uncultured Hellea sp. | reverse complement strand
CGGGGCTTTTTTTATAGCTTTGCGTAAGAGATAAAAACAAAGCTGGACTTTTACCTGCTTTGCCTTAAGGCCACGCGCGAGACTAACTAGGCTTTCACACAATGACAGATTCAATTCAAACTTTGCGCAATGTTGCGATTGTGGCTCACGTTGACCACGGCAAGACGACTTTGGTCGATAAACTTTTGCGCCAATCTGGGACTTTGGATGAACGCGGCGCGCGTGAAGAACGGGTGATGGATAGTAATGATATTGAGAAAGAACGCGGCATTACAATCCTTGCCAAGAATACAGCCATTCGCTGGACTGACGATGCTAAAACTGAATGGCGCATAAATATTGTGGATACGCCAGGTCATGCTGATTTTGGCGGTGAGGTCGAACGTGTTTTATCTATGGTCGACTCAGTTGTTCTACTCGTCGACGCGGTTGAGGGCCCTATGCCGCAAACCACCTTCGTCACCAAAAAAGCCTTGGCGCAAGGCTTAAAACCCATCGTCGTCGTCAATAAAATTGACCGCACTGGCGCCCGTCCTGACTGGGTTGTGGATCAAACGTTTGATTTGTTTGACCGCCTTGGCGCCACCGATGAGCAATTAGATTTTCCCGTTGTTTATGCCTCCGCGCTTAATGGCTGGGCCTCAGATACCGCTGAAGATATTGGCACGGATATGACGCCGTTGTTTAACGCCATTGTTAAACATGCACCTGTGCCTGATGTCGACCCAGAGGGGGCTTTACAGCTTCAAGTCTCTGCGCTGGATTACAATAGCTATACAGGGGTTATTGGGATTGGCCGGGTTGTGCGCGGAACAATTAAAAAGAACCAACAAGTCGTTGTAGCGAAACCTGACGGGACAACACGCAAAGCTAAAGTGCTCTTACTTTATGGGTTTATGGGTTTGGAACGCGTCGAAATGGACACGGTTTCAGCGGGTGATATTTGTTGTTTCACAGGCATCGATAAGCTGGGAATTTCAGACATGATTTGTAACCCAGATAATGTTGAGCTTCTACCGCCCTTGACCGTGGATGAGCCGACAATTTCTATGACCTTCCAAGTTAACGATTCTCCCTTTGCGGGCCGTGAAGGTAAATATGTGACGTCCCGTAATATTAACGAGCGCTTGCAAAAAGAACTTATTCACAATGTCGCGTTACGTGTGGAACAGCTTGACGAAGCGGATAAGTTCCGTGTCTCTGGCCGCGGTGAATTGCATTTATCAATCTTAATCGAAAATATGCGCCGTGAAGGATATGAGGTCGCCATTTCACGCCCTCAGGTTATCAATAAAGACATTGACGGTGTGTTGTGTGAACCCTTTGAAACATTAACCGTTGATGT
>CAZJRU010000344.1:0-1369 GCA_964548315.1 uncultured Hellea sp. | reverse complement strand
GCGCGCTCGTTCCATTTTTATTTGGCTAAGCCTCCTCACCGTTACTCATGGGTGTTCAGATGGGCCGGTTATCGCGGAGCAAGAGGGACCCTTACATGATTTGAACGTCCAGGCTCGTTGCGCTGCGCCGGATTTGGCCTTGAATGAGGTCCAATCAATCGGGTCGCACAATAGCTATAAAGCCGCGATCCCGACACTCGAGATGATAGCCTTGCGGCGGAACTCTGCAGAGGCGGCAGAGGCTCTCGACTATTCCCATTTACCACTGAGCGCGCAGCTTGATCTGGGGATGCGCCAATTAGAGATTGATGTTTTTTATGACCCCGAAGGCGGGCTTTATAGCGATCCTTATTTACCGCGCGCCATTCCCTCAATTCGCAAGCGCTATAATGTTCCCGAGATGGATAGGCCCGGTTTCAAGGTGATGCATGTTCAAGATGTCGATCAACGCAGTCAATGTCAGCTGTTTACCCAGTGCCTCTCGCAGATTTCCGCATGGTCAAATCAGCATCCCCAGCACACGCCAATCTTGATCTTGGTAAACGCCAAGCAAGCCCCGATTGAACTTGAAGAGGCCGTGGTGCCGCTCGCTTTCACGGGGGAAGCTTTTGATGCGCTGGACGCAGAACTGCGTGCCGCGATTGCGCCGAGTCAACTCATAACGCCTGATGACATACGCGCGGGCGCGCCGACATTGCGGGAGGCTGTAACGCGAACCGGCTGGCCGTCCTATCAAGCCAGCAAAGGAAAGCTCTTATTTGCTTTGGATGAGCCCCCCGAGGTGGTGAACACATATCTGCGCGGGAAACTCTCGCTCGAAGGTCATCCGTTTTTTGTTAACTCGGTCAGTCAAGATGCAGACCATGCGGCTTATTTTACACTGAATGACCCCCGCGCTGACGCGCTAAAAATCCGTACAGCTATTAAGGCCGGCTTCCTCGTGCGCACACGGGCGGATGCCAACACAATTGAGGCCCGCACCAATGACACGGCCCGCCGCAAGGCTGCCTTTGCAAGCGGCGCGCAGTATATTTCGACGGATTATTACCTAGCGCGCAAAGACTGGAGCGACTATGCCGTGCGCTTACCCGGAGGAAACGTTACGCGGTGTCGGCCCTAAGGCAGCTACGCTTTATGAGCTTATCGCCTTTTGATTAAACCCAAATCATTTATGCGTGGCTCATATTATTACGATGGTATCACTCATGTAAGTTTCGCTGGAGGGTTAAGCTATGAATTCCAATAAGAAGATTACGCGGCGTCAGTCCTTTACGGGCGCGGCAATGTTGATTGTTGCAGCCGCTGCCTCATGTGGGCGTTCCGAAACTCAAGCGCAGGCCCCTAAAAAGGATCTGGTTCTTAATTATAA
>CAZJRU010000343.1:0-1376 GCA_964548315.1 uncultured Hellea sp. | reverse complement strand
CAATAGGGCGGCGTTGAAAGAAGCGGTTTTACAGCTTGCCGCGCCTTACCGCGCACGTGGTATCGACAATGTGGCAGGTATAGAAGCTCGCGGCTTTACCTTTGGAACCGCGGTGGCTTATGAGCTTGGCGCTGGCTTTGTGCCTATTCGAAAGAAGGGCAAGCTTCCCTTTGATACCTATGAGCAAGATTACGAACTCGAATATGGGACGGATACTATCGAAATTCATGCGGACTCTGTTCGCAAAGGCGAAAAGGTTCTCGTGATTGATGATTTAATTGCGACAGGCGGAACGGCTGAAGCGGCGATTAAACTCCTCCAGAAAACGGGCGCTGACATTGTCGGCGCTGCATTCGTCATAGATCTACCAGAGCTTGGCGGGCTTAAACGCATTACGGATATGGGTATTCCTGTCACCGCGCTTGTGGCTTTTGACGGACATTAGTTACAGCGATTATGAAAATCGCGTCTCTCCATAGCTATCCGGTTAAGTCGGGCCGCGTGATAGATTTAGAGAGCTCGTCCATTGATCCGCTTGGACTTGACTATGATCGGCGCTGGGTCATTGTCCAAGCAGGGGAAGATGCAGAGTTATCCGCACGGCGGTTTATATCCCAGAGAAGCCATCCTCAGCTCGCGCGCCTTATCGCAATACCGTCAAAGGATAAGCTAGAACTGTATTTTGACGGGGCGTCCTATAGTCTGGATTTTAAAGCGCCAACACAGATGTCTCCCATCTCGGTTTGGCGGGACGACTTTGACGCCGCAATTTACCAAGACCCTGTTAATGAGTGGATATCAAAATGTCTTGGCGGACGGTTTCTCTTGGCTAGCCTAACAGGCCCAACCCGCCGCTGCCGAGAGTCGGACATGCGAGACGGGGCTTTTGATATGAGTTTTGCAGATGGATATCCCATCTTAATCGCGACGACGGCGTCTTTGCAGGCCGTAAATGACTATGTAACCGCGCAAGGTGAGGCGGCACTTCCGATGGCCAGATTTAGGCCTAATATCGTCATTGATGGAGCGTTGCCCTGGCAAGAAGATAGCTGGAAGCGCCTTAAAATCGGCGAGCTCATTATTGAATGTGTGAAACCCTGCACACGTTGTATTATGACAACGCTTGACCCAAATAGCGGGGAGAGCCAAGGAAATGGCGCATTAGACGCGCTCACAAAACTGCGGCGTTCCGCCGATAAGCGTCTTAAGGGCGTCTTATTTGGAACTAACGCCATTGCGCTCGGCTCGGGTCATATTACGCGCGGGGATAAGGTCGAGGTTTTAGAAACTCAAACGCCTTGGCCAATAGCCTAATTCTTAGACGTTGAACTTAAACAGCATGATGTCGCCATCTTTGACGAGATAGTCTTTGCCTT
>CAZJRU010000342.1:0-1389 GCA_964548315.1 uncultured Hellea sp. | reverse complement strand
CCGCGACGGTTATCTTCTCTACCTGCCATAACTTTAGCTTTCCTAGAATTTCAAACCGGCCGCGCGGGCCGCTTCAGCCAAGGCTTTCACCCGGCCATGATATAGATAAGGGCCACGGTCAAAGACAACGTCATCGATTTTAGCTTTCTTCGCGCGTTCAGCAATTAATTTGCCGATGCGCTCTGCAGCCTCAATGTTAGACCCTTTTGCTTTTTTATCTTCAAGTGTTGACGCAGACGCCAAAGTTGTTCCCGCTGCATCATCGATGATTTGCACGGAAATGTTTTTGGAAGACCGATAAACAGACAAGCGCGGACGGCCACCTGAGTGTTTTTTGAGGCGCCGACGAACCCGTTGGGCGCGGCGCTGTGTTAATTCGCGAGCAGACTTCATAACTACTTCTTCTTACCTTCTTTCATACGGACATATTCGCCGACATAACGAACACCTTTGCCTTTATAAGGCTCTGGTTTACGATATGAGCGGATTTCCGCAGCCACTTGTCCAACTTTTTGCTTATCCATCCCAGAGATGATAATCGAGGTTGGCTTTGGCGCTTCAATCTTTACGCCATCAGGCGGCGTATAATTCACATCATGAGAGAACCCAAGCTGCATCGTTAAAGACGTGCCCTTCATTTGAGCCCTGTAACCAACACCTTTAAGCTCTAGTTCTTTCTTATAGCCGTTTGTCACGCCTTCAATCAGATTAGCAATCATTGTACGTGACATTCCCCACATACCGCGTGATGTTTTTGTCTCATCATTAGGCGTGATGGTAAATGCGTCGCCATCAAGTTTACCTGTAACATTGCGCGGAAGCGTGAACGATAATTCGCCCTTCGCGCCTTTAACAGTAACGACTTGGCCACTTTGCGTCAGCGTAACGCCTGACGGGATAGTGACGGGCTGTTTTCCAATACGTGACATCTTAAGACACCTGACAAAGAACTTCGCCGCCGACGTTATTTTCGCGCGCAGCTGCGTCGCTCATAACACCTTTAGGCGTGGAGAGGATAGCAATACCCAATCCATTACGAATTTGCGGAAGTGTCTTCACAGAAGAATAAACGCGGCGTCCTGGTTTGGAGACCCGTTTAATTTCGCGAATAACAGCTTCGCCTTCAAAATACTTAAGCTCAATATCAAAAGCACGGAAGCCATCGATTTGAGTTTCCGAATAACCGCGGATGAAACCTTCATCTGCGAGAACGTCCAAAACACGGCCGCGCAAATTAGAGGCCGGTGTTGTTACGGAAGATCTGTTACGCATAATCGCATTACGAATACGTGTAAGCATATCACCAAGAGGATCAGAAAAAGACATGTCTGCTCCCTACCAGCTTGATTTCACGAGACCCGGAAGCAAACCTTGTGAGCCAAGCTCACG
>CAZJRU010000341.1:0-1404 GCA_964548315.1 uncultured Hellea sp. | reverse complement strand
CTTTATACGCGCAAGCATGAAGCCAATGTTGCGGCGGCTCATTTTATCATCAGACCAACTGGCGAGCTTTTCCCGGTATAGGTCTTCATGTTTACGTAGCATCTCGAAATGTAGCGAGCGGATCATCACAATATGTCCAGCACGCACAATGACAAAATAAAGCGTGAAAAAGCCAACGATTAAAGCGCTATGGTTCAGGTCTTTGGCATCGCTGGATATTCTGCCCATAACCAGCAATATAAAGATCAGCACCACCGCTGCCGGCAGGACACAGCGCTGCAACCAATAACGCAGCGATAGCCAATCGCGTTCTATAAGTTCGGGCGTCATCATTCCACTATATACGAAACAACGCGTATTTGCGATGTTATCTGGACCTAGATTAATCCCAAATTATGTCGGGAATATGTTTGGCCTACTCAGCCGGCTTATCGGTAATCCGAATATGTTTGGGATGATCTGAAACGCGGTCGAGCCAAGCGATGACATTGGGATATTTGGATAAATCAAAGCCCCCTTCTCCAGCGACATGGGTGTAGGCGTAAAGCGCTATATCGGCGATTGTCGGGCCAGGCCCAACGAACCAGAGATGGTCTGCCAAATGCGCTTCCATCACGTCCAGCGCCAAATAGCCCTTCTTGGTGAGTACCGGGAGCTCGTCTTTGCGCTGCTCCATGGCGTAATGATGAATAAAGCGCGCCACCGCGATAGTAGGCTCGTGCTTATATTGTTCAAAGAACATCCACTGCAGAGCTTTGGCTTGATCAAAAGCGTTTTGCGGCCAATAGGGCGTGCCCTCGGCGAGGAAGAAAAGAATGGCATTGCTCTCGGCGATGCGGCGCCCGTCGGCGAGCTCTAGCAGGGGTATCTGTCCGGCGGGGTTCTTGGCTTTATAGGCCTGGGTCTGGGTATCGCCTTTGATAATGTCCAGATTGACCCAATCATAATGGATGCCCAGATAGGACATGAGCAAGCGGACTTTATAGCTATTGCCTGAGGGCAGGTAGTCATAGAGCTTCATAAATGTCCTTTAAGCTTAAGCGGCTTTGGACATCTCTATAGAAGGCATGGATAAGTCTTGCCAAGCAGGATTATTCGCCGAAATAAGGGCGGCTGTCCATTCCCCCGAGGCCGCCTTTAACGCGCGGCGGCGCATATCGGCTTTAAACTTACAGTCAAAGCTTTCCGTATAGACCAAACGGTCCAAGCGAAATTCTGGCCGGGATGGCTTTCCCGCGCGGTGGCGGCGTAGCGTGGTCTCTAATTGGCGGCAGATACCCACATAAAGAGGGCCGCTTTTCTCACCTGATAAGATATAAAGGATATGTTCTGTCATGAGAACAAATGTGGAACATGTAGGTTAATATACCGTTAATACCCCCAAAGTCCCAGATAAAGTCCCAG
>CAZJRU010000340.1:0-1408 GCA_964548315.1 uncultured Hellea sp. | reverse complement strand
TGATATGATGATGGAAAGCTTGTTCAAAATAACAAGCCTAGAGAGCCGTGTCTCTTTGAACATGAATGTGCTCGATGCAACGCGCACGCCGCGCGTCATGGACCTCAGAGAGGTCATTCAAGCATTCCTAGATCATCGGCGTGAAGTTTTACAAAGGCGTTCACGTTTTCGCTTAGGCAAAATTGATGACCGCATGGAAATTTTAGATGGCCTGCGCATTGCCTATCTGAACATTGACGAAGTCATCCGTATCGTGCGTTTTGAAGATCACCCGAAAAACGCGTTGATTAAAGCTTTCAAACTTTCAGACCGTCAAGCCGAAGCTATTTTGAATATGCGTTTGCGCGCGCTTTCAAAACTTAGAGAGATTGAAATTCAAACAGAATATGATGAGCTCGCGGGTAAAAAGAAAGAGATAGAGAGTCTCTTGAAATCCGACAAGAAGCAATGGGCCGTTGTCGCTGATGAAATCAAAGACATAAGAGAAACGTATTCGCTCAAAACGGAGCTCGGGGCGCGCCGAACAAGTTTTGGAGATATGCCAGATATCGACGTCGATCTTGCGACCGCATTTATTACCAAAGAGCCGATTACTGTCGTGCTGTCGGAGAAAGGCTGGATTAGAGCGATGCGCGGCAAGGTCGAAGATCTCAAAACGCTCAAATTTAAGGACGGGGACAAAGCCGCTTTTATTGTACCGGGCGAAACCACAGATAAGTTCTTGTTATTTGCATCCAATGGGAAATTTTACACGCTCGGCGGCGATAAATTACCGGGCGGGCGAGGGAACGGCGAACCCATACGCTTGATGGTGGATTTGGAAAATGATCATACGCCGATTGGCCTCTTCGTGCATAAGCCTGAGCGAGAATTACTCCTCGCAAGTTCTGATGGTTACGGGTTTAGAGTAAAAGAGGAGGAAGTGATTGCCTCGACACGCGGCGGCCGGAAAACGCTTAATGTTAAAGGCGATGCTGAGGCTGTCAGGTGCGTTGAAATTAAAGGCGATAAAATCGCGGCTATCGGAGAAAATCGAAAAATCCTCGTCTTTGATATAGACGATCTTCCACAAATGGGACGTGGTAAGGGTGTCAGGCTTCAAAAGTATAAAGATGGCGGCCTAGCCGATGTGACCACCTTTAGTTCTAAAGAGGGTCTAAGCTTTGTTGATAGCGCCGGGCGGACAAATTCAGTTGCTGATTGGAGTATTCATCAAGGCAACCGCGCGGGAGCAGGCCGCATGGCGCCGCGCGGCTTCTCACGTCAAGGCCTCTTCGCGCCAGATAAGCGGTTATAATTATTCTTTTTCATAGGCGATTTCTGATAGGCTGGCATTACGCAGCCTAGTGAGATTTTGATATGGGAAATGATGTATATTATGACGGAACGAAAACTGACCGCGCTGAAT
>CAZJRU010000339.1:0-1409 GCA_964548315.1 uncultured Hellea sp. | reverse complement strand
CAACCATAAAATAATGAGCGGCATCAAAAAAAAGACCCAATAAACCCTGCGCATAGTTCTCTCCAGTATAAGAAAGAAAACGCTGCAAATTCTGTGCCTATTGTGCCGTCATTGAAATTTTATGACCTGACCGGCGTCCTGAGAATTACTCTGCGGCTTGATGACGATTTCCCCCGCTTTTAAATCGAGCCAAAAGGTGGTGGTATTGAACATGTCGGCGCCTGCGATAATGAAAGGCTTTCCCTCTATTCCCAAAATATTCAAGCTGTCTAATCCCGAGACTAAAAACACTCGGTCTTCCCAAAACTTTTGTCCACTTCGAAGCGTTTGTGCCTTTAGTTGAATTTTAGGATTAAACGTCCCAATAGCGCCCTTTAATTCCCAGTCTTCTCTTAATCGTCTTCGCATATGTTTTGCTTGTGGATGCCTCGCGGCAAGCCAATTGGAGAGGTTCAAGGCCGAGCCCGTATCAAGTAGGGCTGGGACGATTTGGCCTATAAACCTGACATCAAAATATTTTAACGCCCGGCCATCATCAATATAAGGATTAGGCTTTAAGTCTATGCGCAGCCATGAGGGCGGCAATTCGGCAACCGCGTAATGGTTAGGAATCATCGAGAATATTTGACGCTCGTGATCAAATAAAACGTAGAATTTTTCGAGGATGTCCAGACCAATAATGCCGTCGATTTTGACTGCGCCTGGGGTGTCTTGGGAAAAACTTTCTAGAACAGCGACCTTGATGTTTTTAAGATGGCGCATGTCGAGCCCAATGTAAGGCAATGTGACCTCAGGGCGAGATCCGCTATTGGTTAAGCCCGTTACATTTACGGTGTTTGTCGCGCCATCTATTTCCAACCGTTTCGCAATATTGCTATATATGGCGGATTGTGTTGCCCCCGTATCAATTATCATCTGGACGGGCTCACCGTCATCAATCTTCGCAGAAATTGAAATTAGTCCCTGATCAGTAATGATGTAGGGCAAATTGATGACATCATCACGCTCCCGAAAAACGTCTAAAGCGACAGAAGAGGCAGGGTCAATAGTTGTACAGGCGGTAGAAAACGCCGCCCAAAAAATTCCGAATATGAAGGCAATCCGCCACATAACGATTGCAACCTTTGTATAGCCTTCGTAATCGTTAGGGCTTTAAAAGAGCATAATCAATAAAGCTGTGCCGATATCAACGAGTAATTTCCCACAAAAAAAGCCCGCCTGTTAAAGGGCGGGCTTCTCTATTTCATATGGCTCTTTTATTAATGTGCAAGCACAGCCAATAAAAGAAGCGCAATGATATTTGTAATTTTAATCATCGGGTTCACCGCTGGACCAGCTGTATCCTTGTAAGGATCGCCAACCGTGTCGCCTGTCACAGAGGCTTTATGAGCTTCAGAGCCCTTACCGCC
>CAZJRU010000338.1:0-1413 GCA_964548315.1 uncultured Hellea sp. | reverse complement strand
GCGGAGACGTATCTGCTCCGTTCGAATTTATCTCTACGGATGATTTATTCGCCTAGTCAGCCCTTAACCTAAAACTTAGAAACCGCCCCACGCATCCTTCGGGGCGGTTTTTTTATGGTCGGAACATTCAGGAGTTATCCGTGTTTTTTGACTGTGACGTTGCACTCATTTTGTAAGCCATTTTGAGAGATTGAAGCATTTACTTGCCATGTAGCATCACTCAGCTTATTATATGCAACAAATTGCATAGGAGCATAGCATGAGAGAAGCTTTAATCGTATCTACCGCGCGTACCCCCATCGGCCGCGCTTATAGAGGCGCGTTTAATAATACAATGTCGCCGACTATGGCAGGTCATGTACTTAAAAACGTGGTAGAGCGCGCGGGCCTTGAAGGCGGCGAAGTTGAAGACGTGATTATGGGCTCTGCGTTACAACAGGGCACGCAGTCTTCTAATATTGCGCGTATGTCTGTGCTGCGCGCGGGTTTGCCTGATAGTGTGCCGGCAATGACAATTGATCGTCAGTGTTCTTCTGGCATGATGGCCATCGGCTTGGCCGCCAAGCAAATTATTGCCGACGGTATGGAAATCGCCATTGGCGGCGGACTGGACTCTATTTCAAAAGTTCAAACGGCAGAGATGCGTGTTGAGGCCGACCCTGAGCTTTATGCGATGCATCCCACAGCTTATATGCAAATGATCGACACAGCCGAGACTGTCTCTAAACGCTATAATGTCTCCCGCGAGGCGCAAGACGAATATGCGCTGCAAAGTCAGCAGCGTACACATGCGGCGCAACAAGCGGGCAAGTTTGATGATGAGATCGTGCCAATGGCTTCTGTCATGGGCGTAAAAAACAAAGAAACAGGCGAGATTTCAACACAGGAAGTCACGCTTGAAAAAGACGAAGGCAATCGCCCCGGAACAAACCTTGAAGGCCTTGCAGGCCTAAAGCCTGTTCGCGGCCCAGGTAACTTCATCACAGCGGGTAACGCTTCGCAGCTGTCTGACGGCGCCTCTGCCTCAGTCTTGATGGAAGCTAAAACCGCTGAGAAGCGCGGGCTAACGCCTCTTGGGGCTTATCGTGGCATGGCGGTTGCAGGCCTTGCGCCTGATGAAATGGGGATTGGTCCCGTTTTCGCCATTCCGAAACTGTTAAAACAAGCCGGTCTTAAGATGGATGATATTGGACTTTGGGAACTTAATGAGGCTTTCGCGGTTCAGGTTATCTACTGCCGTGACAAACTGGGTATTCCCAATGAGAACTTGAATGTTAATGGCGGCGCAATTTCTATCGGTCACCCTTATGGCATGTCAGGCGCGCGTATGGTGGCGCATGCGCTTATCGAAGGTAAGCGCCGCGGCGCGAAATATGTTGTCAGCACCATGTGTGTCGGCGGCGGCATGGGCGC
>CAZJRU010000337.1:0-1428 GCA_964548315.1 uncultured Hellea sp. | reverse complement strand
ATTAAATGCTAAAAAAACTCTCGCTGCAGTCACGCTGGCTGCGGTAACACTCACAGCTCCCGCAATTGCGCACGCAAATAATTATAATAATACAAATTATAGTTACGAAGATTGCAAACGCGCGGATAGTGAAAATCAGCTTGTTGGCGGCCTTATTGGCGCCGTGGCGGGCGGGGTATTTGGTTCTCAAGTCGCCGGTCGAGGCGCGCGCACAGAAGGCTCGGCTATTGGAGCCGTGCTCGGGGCGGGCCTTGGCGCGGTTATTGGGGATGATCAACGCAACTGCGGGTCAAACAGCCGTACAGATGTTATATATAATGACGCGCCGCGTCGCGTGAACTCGGGTTATACGACCTCAAACCGCGGCAGTTCTAGCCGTACGGTTTATACAAGCCCGCGTATTCAAACGGTATATAATACGTCTGGTTACGGGACATCGTCACGCGGCAACGGCTATAATACCGCGGGACAAGACAGACTGTATAGAATTGAACGCAGTATCGATAGTTTGCGCAGTGAGCGCGCTGAATTAAAGAGCCGTCGTAACTATCGTTATGATCGTTATGTGTGTGCCCGCTTGGAAGAAATCGACTACAAATTAGCTGCTTTAAAAAAGCAAGAAAAGCAGATTAAACGCGAAATTCGGCTGACGGAACGCAACTATAACCGCGGTAATACATATAATCGGTCCTATTAATTTAACTCTAAAAAGAAGGCTTGGATTTTATCCAAGCCTTTAATTATTTGATTAAGAGAATTTTAACTGCGTTTAACTGCTAAATCTTCAAGATTTACTGCTAAAACTATTCCCGTAACAGGCGAGCGCTTTTGTGCGGCTTGTTTTTATATGATACTAAACGCGAAATCGGCGTGAAGCTTGCATAGCAAAAGGCAAGCAACACCATTTGTGTGGGGTGGTCGACCATATTTTTCGGCATCTAGAGGAGCCAACAATGAAATTTCTTATGACAACAGCTGCTGTTGCAGCCATGGCATTCATGCCAGCAACTGCTCAAGCCCAGCTTTTTGGTGGGTTTGACAATAGTACATTATTAGGCGGCGCGGCTGGCGCAGGTCTTGGAGGTGTACTCGGATCTGAAATTGCCGGTTCCGGAAACCGGACCGAAGGGGCAGCCATTGGCGCTGTTTTGGGCGGTCTTGCGGGTACCTCTTTTGGAAATAGCCGCAGCAATTTTGCAGGTAACCCATTTGCAGGTTCATTTAATCCTGGCTTTACGGGGCGCAGCCTTGTCGGCACAGGTGTTGGCGCTGGTCTTGGCGGCGTGATTGGATCAAATTTAGCGGGTTCTGGTCAGCGCGAAGAAGGCACGGCCATTGGCGCGGTTCTTGGCGGCGCGGCAGGCTTCGCGCTTGCTAATCGCGGCGCTAATCGTGGCGGGTCTTTCGGCGCGCCAGGTGGTGGATTTG
>CAZJRU010000336.1:0-1430 GCA_964548315.1 uncultured Hellea sp. | reverse complement strand
TCTGGCTATGATGGGTTGAGAGAAGGATTTCCATGGAAAAATTATCAAATAATCTCACCCGCGTTGCCCCGTCCGCAACAATGGCCGTGACTCAATTGGCGCGCGAAATGAAGGCGTCAGGAAAAGACGTTATTGCCTTAGGGTCTGGCGAGCCTGATTTTGATACGCCTGATCATATTAAAGAAGCGGCCTATGAGGCTATCCGTGCTGGAAAAACAAAGTATACAAATGTTGATGGAATCGCGGAATTAAAAAGCGCAATTGTCGGGAAATTTAAACGTGATAATAATCTCACCTATGATGTGTCCCAGATAAACGTGTCACCGGGCGGCAAGCCTGTGATTTTCAATGCCTTATTGGCGACTTTAAACCCAGGCGATGAAGTCATTATTCCATCTCCGTGCTGGGTGTCCTATCCAGAAATGACAAAATTATGTGGGGCTGTCCCTGTCGTTGTACCGTGTAAGATGGCGCAAGGCTTTAAGTTATTACCTGAGCAGTTAGAGGCGGCGATTACGCCCCATACACGTTGGTTGATGTTAAATTCACCCTCTAACCCAAGCGGGGCAGCTTATAGTTATTCTGAACTCAAAGACCTTGCCGCTGTGTTACTGCGACACCCTCATGTCTTGATTCTGACTGACGATATTTATGAGCATGTAATGTATGATGGGATTAAGTTTGCGACGATAGCGCAGGTTGAGCCTACCTTATATGAGCGAACCTTGACGATGAACGGGTTATCCAAATCCTATGCAATGACGGGCTGGCGTATCGGTTATGCGGGCGGTTCGCGCTGGCTAATTCAAGCTATGGCAAAAATCATGGGCCAATCCACATCTAATCCTTCGTCCGTGTCTCAATGGGCAGGCGTGGCGGCTTTAAACGGTCCGCATGACTTTCTTAAAGAGCGCAATGAGGCGTTTCAGCAACGACGCGATTTTATTGTCTCGGCTTTAAATCAGTGTGAAGGCCTGACGTGTCCTATGCCAGATGGGGCATTTTATGCGTTCCCGGATTGCAGCGGCGTGATTGGTAAGACCTCAAAAGGCGGGCATAAAATTAAAACAGATAGTGATTTTGCTCAGGCTTTGTTAAAAGAGACCTATGTTGCCCTTGTGCCAGGAAGCGCATTTCACTGCGCGCCGCATGTCAGATTATCCTACGCGACATCATTGCCTGAACTCAAGATTGCGGGTGAACGCATCGCTCAATTTTGTTCAGAGCTAGCTTAAGATAAAAAAAACCAGGCTCGCGGCAAAGCCGGGCCTGGTTAAAGTCTTCGCAAAATATTCGGGGAGGAATACTAGCGGTATAAAGAACACAGGCTCTGAAGGGGAGGACGTCGCCGTGTGTTATGGAGCCTATGTAAGCAGATAGGGGAAAACTTGAAGCCTAAGTTATGCAGATTTGCTATGCATTAATGCATA
>CAZJRU010000335.1:0-1442 GCA_964548315.1 uncultured Hellea sp. | reverse complement strand
GATTACTGATTTTGTGGGTCTTGGCAGGAAATATCAAAAAAGATTCTGAGCGTGGGTTCTATAGGGCTAACGTCCGCTTTGGGCTGCGGTTTCAATCGGTCGTCGCAACACTTTAGTATTTTACTAAACTGGAGTGAACAGATGAGACGACGGATATATTATTCAACTGAACAAAGGCGTGAGATATGGGTAGTGCAAATTATTTCCAATAATATGCACGAGCTGGAAACGCGGCGAGACGGCCCATGAGATAGGGCGTCTGTTTGATCGACCTCATTCTTCTATTTTTAAAATTCTTATGAAGACAGGTGGATTGCGTCCGCCAGAACGTAGGCGCTCAAGATCATCCCTGACATTAGCTGAGCGCGAGGAGATATCACGAGGCCTTGTGGCGCATTACGACGCCGCGGTAAGGAGCCATCCACACCATCCGCTTTGGGGTATTAGCAGACATTAGACCAGTGACTTAAAACGCTCAAAGAGGCCGCTGGTAGTGTTTGCTATACTGGAGTAAACTCAGTTAATTTCTGGTTATAACCATTATGATATAGCTTTATTATCAGAGCTGGTATTAATGAAAATAGCGAGCGATATGGCTTCAGATATTCAAAAAGAAATACAGAGACTGGAGGCTAAAATTGTATTTTCAAATTGCTAACTTGTTAACTGCCGCTAGGCCTCCCGTTTTTACGAAAGTCTATTTGTGGGGTTCTTTGCTTTCAATCACGATGTTTATAGCTGTGTTTTTTTGGGAGAAAACTAAGGCTGATAAGAGCGATACTGAACATGTAAGAAAAATTATGGTGAGTCTCGGCTATACTGTTTTTTGGCAATTTCTAATTTTACTTATTGTATTCTTTTTAATTTTCATCGCGTTTGGGGCAAATAATATGGCTCCGTTCACAGTATGGGATTGGTTTTTCTTTGCAGGTGTGGGGTCAATCTTAATGCTTCAAAGTCGTTTTATAGGCGGGTAGATAAACGCCCATTAGAATGGAACATCCGATCTTTATGCGCCACGGGTTAAATAGATCAAAAACAATACTAAATGAAATCACATGCAATAGATGCCCGCTTTAGCTCGCACAGCAACCTTACCTGAGCGACTTAAAATCGCAGCCCAAAATAGGACACTGGATAACGTCCGCTTTTGAGGGAAGAGCGGACGTTAGAGATTGCTACTAATAGGCGGTTTTTAGAACTTTTGGAAAGTTCCTTAGAGGTTTTTTGGGAAGTTTCCTAAAGTTCTTTAAAAACTTCCATAGACTGCTTAGCAATTGGATGTGTCTAGAAGTTCGGTTGCAAAGACAAGAATAATCAGTTTGGCTAACTTTTGGTATGGCATTCACTTTTGACTTATCGTGATAAACCTATCCACAGGAAATAATCTTAGTCCTTTTAGGCCCAATCTGCTTCCAAATTGCTTCCAGCTTAGAAAATAT
>CAZJRU010000334.1:0-1457 GCA_964548315.1 uncultured Hellea sp. | reverse complement strand
GTGTTCGGCGATCACTGCTCCCCAACATCGGATACCTCAATCATCACCTCTATGGCGACGGCCAATGACCATATTGATCACGTCCGAACGCAAATACCTTACGCCCTAATTGGCGGCGCGATAACGACTTTGCTCTATCTCATCTTAGGCGCGCTAGGCGTCTAACTCATTTCGCGAGAAAATAACCTGCGGCCGCGCAAAGGGGCAATGCCAAAGCCTCGGCGGCTGAGAAGGTAGAAAGGGAATATTTAAGCCCGCTAAGGCCCGCCGAAATTACATTATGGTCTGCAACAAATTCTGACTTAAAGACGCCTGCAAATGTCGGGACGGGGATGATACACAGCCCCGTTAAAACGGCGGCAAGCGCGCCGCCCCATGGCCCGCTAATTTTACGTGTGACGACGCTCCACCAAAAAAAAGATAGAATTAAAGTCCCCAGCAAAATAACGAAGCACATTTTAATAATGTCAGAGGCGGCGTCATCTTGATAGTACAGCAGACGATAAGCCAAAATGCCCCCGTAAACCGTGGCAAGGCTTGAGAGGCTAAAGACAAACCTTAGACGCTTGGATCGTGAATGGGATTGCGGGTGCATTTGGGCTCAACCGCCGAGATTAATCGACAAGCCCGTCCCAAAACCGCTTGGCTTTATCGAAAAAATTCGCGCTCTCTGGGCTGGTTTCTTGCCCGCTGGCTTCGGCAAATTCTTCTAAAATTTCACGTTGACGCTTACTTAGCTTAGACGGTGTTTCAACTCCAAGCTCGACATACATATCTCCGCGCTGAGATGAACGAAGAACGGACATCCCTTTGCCGCGAAGCCTAAGCCGTTTGCCCGGCTGACTTCCCTCAGGAATTTTTATCTTAGAACGGCCGCCATCAATGGTCGGTATTTCAACATCCCCGCCAAGAGCCGCAACCGTCATCGGGACTGGGGCGCGGCAGAAAAGGTTTGGGCCTTCGCGTTCAAAAAGCTCATGCGGCTGAACGGACACGAATACATATAGGTCCCCGCGCTGTCCATTTCCATTAGAGCCGCGGCGCGGCGCGGCGTCACCTTGGCCCGACAGACGAATACGGGTTCCATCCTCAACACCAGACGGGATAGACACATCAAGCTCGGTTTGAACGCGCGCTTGGCCTTGACCATCGCATTTTGTACAAGGGTTAGAGACATATTCACCCTGCCCGCCGCAGGTCGAACAGGCGCGTTCCATTGTGAAAAAGCCTTGCTGAGTACGCACACGCCCTGCGCCGCCGCATGTGCTACACGTTTCAACCTTGGCCCCCGGCTCAGCGCCTATGCCTTCACAGCGGTCGCAATCTTCTGCAATGGGTACTTTGATATCGATATCCTTACCCGCAAAAGCTTCCTCGAGGGTAATTTCCATTTCATAGCGTAAATCAGAGCCGCGTTGAACTTGTTGACGCCGCCCGCCGCCGCCGCCAAACATATC
>CAZJRU010000333.1:0-1460 GCA_964548315.1 uncultured Hellea sp. | reverse complement strand
CTCTCATTTGGGCCATAAAAAAACCCGCTCTAAACGGAGCGGGTGACTTCAGGCTTGTTTATTTTACCTATATCCCGCTCATGGCTCCGCTAATCAGTAGCACCACCACAGAGACCAGAAGGAGACCAACAATAGGAGCAATAGACGGCACAGCGCGGCTGGCGACTTTCACTTTGACTTCGGTCTCTTTGCGATACGGGTTCATACCAATCCTTTAACGTGAGAAATTGACTATTGTAAATAAAAAAGATTCACAAGGCAAAAATTTGCCTCTGCAGAACGATTTATGCTTATCCAGCGGAAATATATTTTGCATGATGTCTAAATTATAGCAAAAGATACCTCTAAATCGGATTTTAAGTCCTTAATATCCTCGAGTCCGACTGAAATGCGGATAAGTGTGTCTTTTATGCCTGCAATATCGCGCGCGTCTGGCTCCATAGCGCGGTGCGTCATGGTCGCAGGATGGCAGATTAAGCTCTCAACCCCGCCAAGACTTTCGGCGAGCTGAAAGATAGATGTGTTTTCCAGCACGGCTTTAGCGGCCTCTCGCCCGCCTTTGACCTCAAAGGAGAGCATGGCGCCGGGGCCGCTTTGTTGTTTCTTCATCAGCTTATACCCTGCGTCAGAGCGCAGACCTGGATAATAGACGTGGTCTACGGCCTTATGTTTTTTCAGAAACTTCGCGAGCGCCAGCGCGTTACTCTCGGCCATATCCATGCGGGCATGGAGCGTGCGCATCCCGCGCAGGGTCATGAAACTATCAAATGGACTACCCGTCACGCCGGTGCAATTGGCCCACCATCCGAGCTGCTCAGCGTGTTCCGCGGTTTTGGCGACAATGCAGCCGCCGACGACATCGCTATGCCCGTTAAGGTATTTCGTGGTCGAATGAAGGACGAAGTCTGCGCCCAGAGATAAAGGCGTTTGGCGCGCGGGGGATAGGAAAGTGTTATCAACGACCACCAAAGCCCCGACATTATGGGCGGCTTTGCAAATTGCGCTAATATCAACGAGGCGCATTAGCGGATTGGACGGTGTTTCGATTAAGATCAAAGCGGGGTTTTGCGCAAGCGCGTCTTCCAAAGCTTTGGCATCTGATTGGTCAACAAAGAGCGAGCGAAAGCGGCCTTGTTTCATGCGGTGGGTTAAAAGACGGTGCGTGCCGCCATAACAATCATGGGGCGCGATGATAAGTTCATCCGACGTCAAAAGGTTTGTCACCAGATCAATTGCCGCCATGCCAGAGGCCGTGACAACGCCGCCCGCGCCGCCTTCAAGATCGGCGATGGCCTTGCCCAGCGCGTCACGATTAGGATTGCCGCTACGCCCATAATCATAGGAGCCCATATCTTCAAACCCATTGAAGCCATAGGTCGAGGAGAGATAAAGCGGCGGGCTCACCGCGTTATAATTCTTATCCGTGCCGATATCGGCTTGAACGATTTGTGTGCGTTTAT
>CAZJRU010000332.1:0-1472 GCA_964548315.1 uncultured Hellea sp. | reverse complement strand
CGCCGTTCAGTGTATCATTTCCAGCCTCACCGAACAGTGTATCATTACCTGCATTACCATTAATAACATTATCGCTAGCATTACCTGAAAGTGTGTCATTACCCGCATTAGAACCCGTGAGATTCTCAATTGAAATCAGGGTTTCTCCGCCAGTTGCAGTAGCATTACCAGCATCGTCTAGATCGACCACAATATCGACGGGCGCCGCCGTAAAAATCGCTGTATCCGTGCCTTCACCCCCATCGATTGTATCTGCGCCGCCAAAACTATGGAAAGCATCATCACCTGCGCCGCCTTGAAGAACATTAACCTCATTATTCCCAAAAATAACGTCGTTGAAATCAGTCCCGATTACATTTTCGATATTATCAAGCTCTTGTATAGGCGCGCCGCCAGCTGGAACGGGAGCATCAAGTATCGCCCCATCCTGAGAATCGGGTCCTGGAGTTGGTGTGTTCAAATCAAGATCAACGTTGACGGCTTCAGTTAATCCAGAAAAGTCAACTGTATCAGTACCTTCGCCGCCATCGATTGGAAATGATCCGTCTGATTCGAATGTGTCGTCACCATCAGTACCAGCGCCCGGGTCAACTGGAACCTCAACCACTGGTGTTTCTTCAACTACTGGTGCTACAACGTCGTCGTCATCGTCACCATCTGCAGCCAATGCGATGCCAATACCCGTGGCGATTGCTGCGCCAACTCCGATCAAGGCTGGGCTGATACCGCCCGATCCGGTGGACGCACTGCCTAAGGCCCAAGTTGACAAATCATCAGCAAAGCTAGCCGGAACTAGGAATTGACCGCCTTGAGACGTGAAATTAGCTGCAGGCAAGGTATATGTTAGGCCGCTATCAGTCGTAATGAGCAAACTTCCATCTGGTTGAACTTGCGCAGACGCAATGCCTTGCAGCGATGTCACAGAGACTAAATTAGACACTTGCGCGGATGCTTCTTCGGATAGCAACATAGTACCCGCAACAGCTGCAAGCGTTCCTTGTGCGGCAAGTTTACTGGATTTATTATTGAGTTTCTTTCTGATTGTTTTTGACATTAGTCTCTCCAATTTGGGGGCGATTTCTATGGAATGTTACATTTGACTCATGGTTAACATTCGCTGCGTTCAAAGTGTTTTCACATCTATTCCCATGTTTGAGAACAGACGTTATCGGTATGTTTTTTAGATGGTTTCGTCTCGCTTAAACCATCTGTTTGCGTTCTTGATGCTACATTTGATTGATGTTCATTTTAAACTTCCTTGGTTGTACGTTGTCGCAGCTAACTTGCTGTACAATGTGAAAAATCTGAATTTTATGTCGTAATTCAGATCCTGTGGATTGCGATTTTGTAAGACAAAATTTTGAGAAATGACTTGTCTTATACTAGTAGGTCGTTCCAGCATTCAGGATGGTTCAATATTTTTATATTTTTTTATTCTATTAGACTTCTAGAAGCTTGAATGGTCTCGCCAC
>CAZJRU010000331.1:0-1478 GCA_964548315.1 uncultured Hellea sp. | reverse complement strand
CTGTCACCGAAATGATTACGGGACTGGATTTAGTCGAACTACAAATCCGCGTCGCGCAAGGCGAGAAACTGCCAAAGCAAAAAGACATTAAGCTGGCCGGACATGCCGTTGAGGCGAGACTTTATGCCGAAGATCCTGCGAATGACTTTCTGCCGAGTGTGGGGCCTTTACAGAATTATAATGGCTATCTTGGTGATATTAGAATTGATAGCGGTGTCGAAGAAGGCGATCAAATTTCCGTCTATTACGACCCAATGATTGCTAAATTTATAAGTCATTGTGAGGATCGAAAATCCGCAATCAATGCCCTTAGAGAAACCTGTGAATTCACCTCAATTTACCCGATAAAAACAAATGTCAGCTTTATATGCGCATGTTTGATGCATCCCGAATTTCAAAGCGGACACGTTTCAACCCATTTCATAGGTAAACATATTAGCCTTCTTACGAAAAAAATTCCTGTAGAGAACGATCTCTATGAAATTGCTAAAACTTTGAAAATCACAAGCCTTCCTGAAAACAAACACCCTTTTGATGATTTATCGGGGTGGCGGCCCAATCTTCTTCCAAAAACAGATAGAGTTGTTTATGTAAATTCAGATGAAGTTCGTCTTCCAATCGCAATTGAAGCATTGTCAGATGGTCATATATCTCCTTGGAAAGCACTACCAGAAGGCACACTGATAACGGTAGGAAACCGGCCTTATCTTGTGTCTTCACACGGAGAATTTGGACAGCAATTATCTTCCGCGGACTCCTTATCAGCCCCCATGCCGGGTAAGATCATTGCCGTAAATGCCAAAGTTGGCGATAGCGTCAAAGCGGGCGATGCGCTAATCATTATGGAAGCTATGAAAATGGAAATGACGCTCGAAGCCCCGCGTGACGGCGTTGTGGCTGAGGTCCCTGTTGTCGCCGACGCCCTCGTGACCGACGGTGAAATTTTGTTGAGCTTAGAAGAAATTGAGAAAGATAAATAACACACGTCATTCCGTCGTGTCTCGTAGAGACACCCGGAACCCATGCCTAAAACTCGCGGCAAACGTGATTGGGATAAAGACGCGAGAATTAGACATGGACACCAGACACGGCTTTGCCGCGTGTCGGTGTGACAAGAATTGAAAGAGAACGCCAATGACCACATCTTACCCCACCCTTCAATTCGGACATTCTGAAGAAACCCAGATGATACGCAAGAGCGTTCATGCCTTTGCCCAAGAACATATCGCGCCGATTGCCGCCGATATTGATCGTGATAATAAATTCCCGCGCCATCTCTGGCCGATGATGGGAGAGCTGGGGCTTCACGGCATTACAGTCTCAGAAGAAGATGGCGGCTCTGGCCTTGGCTATCTTCAGCACACAATCGCCCTAGAAGAAATTAGCCGCGCCTCGGCTTCTGTCGGCCTGTCCTATGGCGCGCACTCAAACCTTTGCATCAATCAACTCCGCCGTTGGGGTAATGCCGAGCAAAAAGC
>CAZJRU010000330.1:0-1482 GCA_964548315.1 uncultured Hellea sp. | reverse complement strand
CGATAAATTCTGATCCTTTTCCGACAACACTCTTGGCTACTATATCGCCTCCTAGGAGATTAGCGAGTTGTTGCGCGATACTTAATCCCAGGCCAGCACCTTGAAATTGCCGGCTGCGGCTACCGTCCGCTTGCTCGAACATTTCGAAAATATCATCCATCCTATTTTCAGGAATGCCAATGCCCGTATCCTCTATCGATACTTTCAAATTAACTTTATGCCCGGTTTTCTCTCCGGTTACGGAGACCAATACATGACCCGTTTCAGTAAATTTTAAGGCATTATCTAAAAGATTCATGACGATACGTTTAAAGCACATATGATCACCGATATAAGTCTCAGGCAGGTCCGCTTGAACGTCCAAAAATAGCTCAACATTTTTTTCATTCGCAATCATGGCTTGCTGATTAACAATGTCTTCCAAGCTTTCTCGTAAATTGAAATCAATTTCCTCAAGCTCTCGCTTCCCAGAAACTATCTTAGAAATATCGAGAATATCTGTCACAATTGAGAGAAGGGATTCGCTGGATTCACGCAAGATCTTGACGTATTTTTTCTCAGGCCCATCAATATCGCTATGTTCTAATAATTGCGCCATTCCCAATATACCGTTCATAGGTGTTCGGATTTCATGGCTCATATTTGCGAGAAATTCTGATTTCACTCGTTCGGCGGATTCTGCCCTGAGCTGTGCCTTTTTTACATCGGTTATGTCAGATATCGTAATGATGTGACCGACGAACTTTTTATAGCTTTGTTGCCGTAAGATATAGCGGCCATCGGGCAATTGCCATTCGCGTTTCCACAAATCTCGATTGGCAAATTTAATCTTATAAAGAGCGTCAAACCATGTATCAAAACTGACGTCGCCCGTGCTCCAAATACCCGCGTCAATAAATTTTTTAGAGAGGTCTTTTAGACTCATATCATGCGTGACTTCAATCCCGATTGAGTGGCAATACTCTTGATACGCTGGATTGAACACGGATACATTCCCGTCATCATCTATTACTAATAAGCCGAATTCTAAAGTTTCAATCAGGTTTTCGAGGCCAGTTTTCGTATGACTGAGTTCTTTCTGTTTCTTTTTTAAATCGGTTATTTCGATCCCGATACCCCCTATCGCTTGATTACCAATCGGGCGATGACTAAATTTAATCCATCGATCATCGTTGGCTCTAATTTCATAGGTTTCGAAAGACTTGAAAGAAGAATAGATATGACGTGTTGCTTCCTTGACAACCTCTTCGCCCTTATCGGAAAAAAGCGTTTGGCACATCGCATATAAGGTTTCTTCTAACCCTTTACCGTTGGCGAGGTTTTCATGAAAGTCTGGCCATAAGTTGCGCGTCGCTTGATTTGAATAAATGAGGTTGTAATCATTATCAAATAATGTTGTTGGCGCCGCAGAATTATCTACAGCCTCGCCCAATAGGCGAAGTTCGTCTAATGACAAATCTTTGCTACTTTTCGCAGTCATAT
>CAZJRU010000329.1:0-1490 GCA_964548315.1 uncultured Hellea sp. | reverse complement strand
GACCCGAGATACTCATCAGGCGTAACGACTTCGACTTTCATCATAGGCTCAAGCAATTTTAGCTTACCCTCAACCTTGATTTGACGGAACGCCGCGCGTGCCGCGATTTCAAACGCCATAACCGACGAGTCAACATCATGATAAGCGCCGTCATAAAGCTCAGCACTAAAATCAATAACTGGGAAACCAGCCAAAAGACCAGAATCAGACATCGAACGAATACCTTTTTCAACACCTGGAATATATTCCTTAGGAACATTACCGCCAACAACTTTAGATTCGAAAACAAATCCAGATCCTGGTTCACCCGGCGCAAAACGGATTTTAACGCGGCCAAACTGACCAGAACCACCAGATTGCTTCTTATGCGTATAATCAATATCAACAGGCTCAGCCAAAGCTTCGCGATAAGCCACTTGCGGCTGACCAATATTGGCCTCAACACCAAATTCACGCTTGAGGCGATCAACAAGAATATCAAGATGAAGCTCCCCCATCCCCGCCATGATTGTTTGACCAGATTCATGATCTGTCGAAACACGGAAAGATGGATCTTCAGCTGCAAGACGCTGAAGGCCAATACCTAGCTTTTCTTGGTCAGCTTTAGATTTTGGCTCAACCGCAATCTCGATAACCGGATCAGGGAATTCCATACGCTCAAGAATAACAGGCGCATTTACATCACAAAGCGTATCACCTGTTGTCGAACCCTTAAGGCCTGCAACCGCAATAATATCACCCGCATAAGCCTCTTGAATGTCCTCACGGTCATTAGAGTGCATCATCATCATACGACCAACGCGCTCTTTTCTCTCTTTAACAGAGTTAAGGAGCGTCATGCCCGTCTGAAGCTTACCTGAGTAAATACGGCAGAATGTGAGCGTACCCACAAATTTGTCATTCATAATCTTAAAAGCAAGCATTGAAAGCGGCGTATCATCAGAAGCAGGACGCGTTGTCTCCTCGCCCGTCTTAACGTCAATGCCATTAATCGCTGCAATATCAAGCGGGCTTGGCAAATAAGCGACAACAGCATCAAGTAGCGGCTGAACACCTTTATTTTTAAACGCCGTACCACAAAAAACAGGCACAACCTTACCAGCAATCGTCGCCTCACGCACCAGGCGCTGAATAGTGTCAGTATCTGGCATTACGCCTTCGAAATAGGCCTCCATGACAGCATCATCCATCTCAGCCACAGCCTCGATAAGCGCCTCACGGTATTCCGCAGCCTTATCAGCAAGTTCAGCAGGAATATCAATTGTATCAAACTTGGCGCCTAAATCAGCATCATCAGCCCAGACATAAGCACAATTCTTAACAAGATCGACAACACCCTTAAACTGATCTTCAGCACCAATAGGAAGCTGCATTTCAAGCGCATTACCGCCCAAACGGTCTTTTACAGACTGAACAGAGGCGTAAAAGTCAGCGCCGATTTTATCCATCTTATTGATGAAAATCATACGCGGAACATTATATTTATCAGC
>CAZJRU010000328.1:0-1494 GCA_964548315.1 uncultured Hellea sp. | reverse complement strand
GCATCAAAGACCGCAAAGCGGTTGCCCGCGCCGTTCATAATTAAAAATCTCATAGCGTTTATATAGGGAGTTTAACCGCGTTCTGCGAGCCACTTTTTATAGCGCTTTGTTTGTGCGTTTTGTTTGAGCTGTTGTTTGATGCTCGATAGTAAAGGCCGCGGCGAAGCTTGCGGGGGTAAACCATCTCCCATGCGGTAGAGATTCATTTTCGTCATGGCCATATTGGCCAAGCCTTTAAACAAATCGTTCTTCCACTTTACAACAGGGAGCGGGACGTGAAGATTTTCGCCGGCTTTCCAATCTTTGGGTATATTAGGGTTATAGCCCATGGCGCGGGCTATCCCAATAATGTCGACGCTCCCTTCCGCTAAGGCGGTCTCCGCTGTTTGGCGTTTCGTGACCCCGCCTGTCACCATGATTGGCATATTCGCCGTTTGTGCAATTTCAGTGGCAAATTCGATGAAATACATTTCTCTGTCTTTGGTGCTCTGCGCGCGCCCATCTGCAGCCATGCCCATCATCGCGGCGCTTTCATAGCTGCCGCCAGAAATTTCGACAAAATCAACAGCCTCGCCGTTCAGCCAGTCGACCACCCGTTTTGCGTCGCCAATATCATAACCGCCGCGCTGAAAGTCTGCCGAGTTTAATTTTATCGACACGCCGAAACTTGGCTCCACGCGGGCTCTAACTTCGCGCACAATCTCGAGCAATAACCGGGCGCGGTTTTCAAGCGGGCCGCCCCATTTGTCTTCGCGTAGATTTGTTAAAGGCGATAAAAACTGCGCGAGGAGATAACCATGGGCGGCATGAATTTCCACGCCGTCAAATCCGCAGAGCTCAGCTGCGTGCGCGGTGTCTGCAAATCGTTTTATAATTCCGCGTATTTCATCTTCTGTCAGCGCGCGGGCTTGAGCAAACATCTTCTCAGCGGGGCCTTCCATTGTCACTTTGGTAGCTGAGGCTGAAACGGGTTCTGTGCCTTGGGTGGCGTAGATTTGACGTCCGGGGTGAGAGATTTGCATATAAAGCTTCGCGCCGCCAGATTTGCCAGCTTTGGCCCATGTCTTAAACCGCTCTTTATTATCACCTTGCGCGAGGGTCTCTGCGCCCAGATAGACCCCGCCAGGCCCTGTCATAGCCGTTGGTGAGACCATAACATTTCCCGTTAAAATAATGCCGACGCCGCCGTCCGCCCATTGTTGATATAGATTGACCAAGGCTTCCCCAGGAATTTGGCCTGCTTCCGCCATGTTTTCTTCCATAGCCGCCTTACAAAGCCGGTTCGGGATTGTTTGCCCGTTTGGCAAGGTGAGGGGGGTAAAAATCTGGGACATAGGGGGCTCTGGTTATTTAGACGTTATGTTAGACGGGGTTAACGTCTTTGGAAAGCCCGAAACAGCCCAAATAAACTGATAGCTAGCCAGGCAATTTCGATGATGAACGAGGGCAGGTTAAAACTGTGTATAAGGGAGATGAGGATTAACAAAGCCCCAA
>CAZJRU010000327.1:0-1537 GCA_964548315.1 uncultured Hellea sp. | reverse complement strand
AGCGCTCAATCTCACCGTCCCCAAACCCAGTAAGCAACGTCTTACCTGTCCTGTGGCAAAGGGAACATTATCAAAGCCAGTTTACTAACTCTCCTTTTTTACGATCAGAGCCAATCCCTGAACTTCAATGAGGTAAACATACCGCCGCAAGAATTAGTGAGAATTAAACTACAAGGTTATTTTACAACACATTGAAATAATTGAGTTTAATGAGCGTCATTAATGAGGATTCAATTCGCATCCTAAAATTTAAAAAATTTAAGCCGCTAATTCGAGAGCCGAATATCTTCAAGTTCAGTAGTAATGCTTTCAAAAACCGCAGAAAGCGAGGAGGAGTTGCTGACATCATAAAAATGACCTGGCGATGACGCACAAGTTTCCATCCTTGTAATAGTATCGACGTCTGTAATTTCGAGGGCGATGGTAAAAATTTCGATGTCATCATCTTTTATGCTTTCGCATAATTCAGACGTAAGCACATCTGCTGCCGCATTATTAGTAGTTTCGTCGTGACGCAATCCATCAGACGAACTTGCAGGAGGACTGAGACTACGACTATTGGCCCCGTCTGTCATAACAATCATAACCTTCTTATTTTGAGCAGGTGCTTGCGCGACTTCTATTAGCGGCGCTTGGGGCCGTAATGTTCTCCATCCCCAGATTAATCCCGCTGGAATATAGGTTTGTCCGTGAGGAATCATATCATCGATGGCAGCGGATATTGTGTCCATATTATTCGTCATGGGTGTCATTGTGTTTTGGTCCCGAGAACAATAATTATTTCTCGTGAGGCCCTGGAGCAACTGCCCCTCAAAATCTGGAACAGTGTGAAGTCCGGATTCACGGGATATCATGCAACCAGTCCATTCTAATGGTGTAGGCACCACGGTAAAAACAGAAATATCACAAACTCGTTCACGAAATTCAGTGCTAGTGAACTCAGTCCGGCAATTTATTGATTGATCTTCATCAAGAACATCTAAGTCGACAGTCCTGTCATCTGGGCGGTTAAACCAAGTCTCATCCTCATAAGCAACTGGGATTTTGACCAACTTAGTAAAGGGCACAACACTTACATATGTGTCATTCGTTCCCGTATCTCGTATAACATCAATCATCTCATTGGCGGCCCGTCTTAACGAAGTTATCCGCGTGCCTTGCATTGTTAACGTTGTATCCAGAACTAGCGCCAGATTAAAATTGTTCGTTTCAAATACTGGAACACTTGTAGAGACGCTGATATTTTTATCTTCGTGTCCAAAGGCCCCCATCAAAATCAAGTCGTGTTCGGTGCTGAGCGTGAGGTTTATCTCATCGCCATTTCGTGACCATGAAGGCTTATAATCCACCCCGTTGTGCTCTAAAAATATTGTAGCAAAATCATCCAATCCAGCTTCTTCAAGTTCCCCATTTTGTAGACCTACAACCGCTGCAAGGGTGAGAGCGTCAGAAAGGTTTTGTAATTTACTCTTTGTAGATACCAGTTTGGAAAAATCTAGAGCGGCTCCAATAATAGCTACAAAAGCCAATAGCGATA
>CAZJRU010000326.1:0-1546 GCA_964548315.1 uncultured Hellea sp. | reverse complement strand
TTACTCAAAGGCGCGGCGGTTATGCCATGTAGGACTATGCTGAAGAGTACTGTGGTTGCGACAACAGTTTGGATGAACTCTGCTTGTTCGACCTGTAAGTCCTCTAGGACTAACAAAGCAAAGAGGAGAGACGCTAATCCTCTTGGGCCAAACCACCCCATAAAGGCGATTGTTGGCAAGCGGTGCCCGGCCCCTATCATCGAAATAAAGACGGGTATCATCCGGATTAATGTTAGGCTGAGGATAGCATAAAGAACGATCTGCCCATTCACGTGGTGTATGGCTTCGGGCAGAATTAAAGCGCCGAACAAGAAGAAGGTTAAATAGCTTAGAAATTGGCTTTCTGTTTCTGTAAACTCATGCAGAAATTTGGAGTAACTTACATGAAGGTTCCCGTAGGTCAGACCCGCAATGAAGGCGGCAATAAAGCCGTTGCCATGGCAAATCTCGGCCGTGGCAAAGGCAATGACGGCCAAAGCAATTGCGGCGACGCCTTGAAACCCTGATGTCATCCACCCCTTTTTCGCAGCCCCTGCAATCAAATTTCCACCTATCCATCCAACAATGAGCCCCGCAATAGGGCCAATGATAACTTGGAGGCTTAGAAAAATGAGCCAGTTTTCTTCCCCCGTTTGATGGGTGATGTTTAAGAAACAGGCGAAAAACAAAACCGCTGGTAGCGCGATACCGTCATTGAGGCCGCTCTCGACATTTAAGCCTTGACGGATTTTGGCTGGAACCGATTCATTGGCTAATACGGAAGCGCCAAGGGCGGCATCTGTTGGAGCTAATATTGCGGCTATCAAAGCCGCCCCATACCAGCCCATCTCTGGAAAAATGGTGTAACCCACCAAAGTTCCCAAAAGTATGATGAGCGGCAGGGCTATGAGCAATAAACGCGCTGGAATGGCCTTTTGTTTTTTCAGTTCATCAAAGGAAATTTGCGAGGCGTCCGCGGCCAAGACAAGAATAAGCGTAAGCTCTGCCAAGACATGGAGCCCGCCTTCGCTGTATGACAGTCCAGCGGTTTCCGCGAGGACAGATGACAAAGCCAGGCCCCCAAGAGCGAATAAGATTGGCGCCGTGATTATCGTTCCCTCAATGCGTTTAGAGACGAGAGCAAAGGCAAAAAAGACGGCGCCAAATATCAGGAATATATTGAGTGTCATGACAGCCCTCTTAGGCTATTGCGCGCGTCAATTGTCACCCTCAAATAAGCTCGGCCATTCGTATATTCTGGGGTTATCATGCCCACAAGTTTCCTTTTTGGTCTGAGGTCGCGTGTATGCCCATAAAAGCCCTCATTAAATTGCAGGGGCTTTTAAGGCTTCATGCGCGCTATCGGAGCCAAATATGACAAGGCTATCGCCAGGCTTCACAGGAGTGATATCACGCGTGAACCGTTCGGTTGTTCCTGATGATCGCCTTACAGCTAAAATTTCAAATGTCTCAAAATGAGATATGAGTTCGCTTGCGGAGAGACTTTTTTCGGCAAAAAACTGATGTTCACTGATGCTAAGCTCATTACCCAGCTGCAACAATTTTT
>CAZJRU010000325.1:0-1547 GCA_964548315.1 uncultured Hellea sp. | reverse complement strand
TTTTATTCCCGTGAAAATCTTCATCGATTTACATTGGAACATGTTATGGATAACGAACCTTAAGCTTTCGTTATGAAATTATGATGAGAGGCGAGGTGCATTTTCTTCTATAGCCGTACTTTTAAACTTGAAATCGCGTGAACGAAATTATTGGGCGCGATAGTTTGCTCGCCTGTCCATGTGATATTGGGGAAGCGGTCCAATATTTTTTCATAGGCGATGCGGAGCTGTAGCTGGGCAATGCGGCTACCCAGACATTTATGAGGGCCATGACCAAAGGCGAAATGTTTGGCGGCATTGGGGCGCAGGATATTAAACTCATCTGGGTTTTCAAAAATCTCCGGATCGCGATTGGCCGCGCCGAACCACAGCACCACTTTTTCGTCTTTGGCAATTTTCTGACCTGCAAGCTCTGTGTCCTCAATGGCCGTGCGGCGCATATGCATAACAGGAGATGTCATGCGCAAGGCTTCTTGGTTCATTTTTGGAATAAGGCTTGGGTCGTCCAGGAGCATCTGTTTTTGCTCTGGAAACTGCGTTAAGAGGCGCATCGTACCAGATAAAGAATTTCGCGTTGTGTCATTGCCGGCAAAGATAATGAGCAGCCATGAGCCGTCCAAATATTCTTGCGGGAGTGTCTCTCCGCCCAGGGTTGAATTTGCGATAACAGTTAAAAGGTCATCCCTCGGATTTGCGCGCCTCTCCGCCATGACCTTTTCGCCATAGCCAAACATCTCACTGACATTTTTGACATAGCGCGGAATAAAAAGCGGATCGTCTTTAAAGGTCGCCCAGGGCGCAGAGACAACTTGTTGCGCCATTTCAAGGTAATGCATCCAGCGTATAATTTTGGGCCTATCCTCTTCATCTACGCCGAGCATTTCGCACAAGGTATAAAGCGGAAGCTGCTCGGTAAATGTCTTAACAAAATCGGCTTCTTGTGACGAGGACGCTTTGGCGGCAGCTTCAACGTCATCGAGTAAGCTATCAATTTTAGCCGCCACCTTATCGCGTAATGTGGCGACATATTTGGGAATGAAGAAATCTTTTTGCTGTAGGCGCATTTCCATATGACGCGGCGCGTCAAGATTGATGAGGCTGTTAAGGGCGGCGGGGACAAGTTTTTTGGGAAAGCGCAGATGTTTGGGCGGCAAAGCCATATTAATCGACCCGCGCTCAGAAGAGTAAATATCAGGCGCCAGCTCAACGGCTTTGATATCCTCATAACGCGTGACAGACCAAATTCCGCGCGCGCTCTTAGGCATAGGGGACCAAGAGACGGGCGCCCGCTCACGAAGAGCTTTATAATGTGCGTAGGGATGTCCGTTTGTAAAAGCGCTCGGAAGGGTTAAATCAAATGATCCAACTTTGGGATAAATACTCGAGTAAATTGGCTTGCTTTGTCGTTTCTCTTCAAGAATTTTATCGCTTACAAGCTGCATTTTCGGTTTACATTTAACCTTAAAAATAATGTATAAAATTATTTTTAGAGACCTTTTATCAAATTGTCACCATCATAAGTTGTTGCATAGCCAGCCGTATTTTAT
>CAZJRU010000324.1:0-1559 GCA_964548315.1 uncultured Hellea sp. | reverse complement strand
GCGATAGAGCTAAAAGACTGCAGATATAGAAGGAAGTTTGGCTAAGAATAGCTTTTACAACTCAGTTAAATCCTAAAGAGCGCCCATTAAACCCAGCAACTGGAACCGCGCAACGTCTTCAACATTTTGCGATTGCACTAAATTTATTTCCGCATCGAGTAAGGTTTGCTCAACAGATAAAACATCCAGTGATGTCGCAACGCCTGCATGGCGTTGTTTGACAATGGCGTCATAGGCCTTACGCGCCGCCGCTTTTTGCGCTAAATTAGGCGCCTTACTGCGTTTAGCTGAACGAACACTGGCCCATAATTGCTCCAAACGTTCGTCCAAATTATTTTGTAACTCGCGCGTTTCTAGCAACGCCCGAGATTGGGCTAACGCGGCTTGTCGTACGCGAGACTTATTTTCTCCGCCCGACAGTAAAGGGACGCTAAAATTTAGTAAAAGTTCAGCTGCAGAGTCGCGCCTGATTGTTTCAGACTGACCTTCGGCAGCGCGCAAAACGCCTTGCAAAGCTAATGTCGGACGACCGAAAGACTTGGCAATTTCAACATTATGAAAGGCGGCCTCAGCTTGAGTCTGAACGTTTTTAACCTGCGGATTATTTTCACGGGCGGCTACTTTGATTTCTGACAAACTGCTGGGTAAGTCTATTGTCCCAGCAGGCATTAACGCAGGCGCTGAACGTCCAACAAGTTTTTTATAATTGCTTTCGCTACTCGCAAGATCGGCGCGCACTTGCTCAAGCCGGACTTGTATCGAGGCCAGACGGGCATCAATTAAGGCTTCGTCCGTCAATGTATTCTCTCCAGCATTGACCATCGCGCGAACATTTGTTTTTTGTTTTTCGAGTAGCGTGACATTTCTATCGTAGATCTTAATCAGCTTACGGTCACGGATAACATTAAGATGGGCTACCGCCGCCTCTTGCGTTACAACGCTTTCAACGGCGTCATAATTTGCTATGGCGGATTTAATGCCGACCTTTGCTACATTTTTCTGGGCGTTTATACGTCCACCAGAATATAGAGGTAAGGATAAGTCCAGGTTTGCCGCGCGGCGAACTCTAAAATCATCATCTGTTCTATCAACGATGTTAAAGACCGTTTCCGATTGGCTCGCGCCGACAACGCTATTGAGGTTTAATTTAAACTTGCTTTGCGCATTGGCTTGAATCAATCCCTCTTCAGCCTCACGAATTCTAAGCTCTTCAATGGCCAGTCTCGGAGATTGGGTCAGCGCGCCGCCTAGGGTTTGCCGAATTGAACTCACATCGCTATCTTGGTTTGTTCGATATTGCGCCTGATCTTCACCAACAACGCGGTAGGTTGTCGTGGTTTGACCTGATTGACCATATGTCTGACCAGGTGATGTCTGTCCATTTGCTTGGGGGCCAGTTGCGTGGGGCCGCGCATAATATTCCGATGTTTGGGCGTGATAATCTCGGTAATATGGATGGCGCGCCGGTGTTTGAGGCGCAGCTCTCACATATTTTGTGTGAGGACCCGCATGGTATTGCGCATATTGGACATAGTTTCCGGGCAATCTCGCATCCTGAT
>CAZJRU010000323.1:0-1562 GCA_964548315.1 uncultured Hellea sp. | reverse complement strand
TTGAAGAACAGCTTGGCTCTATGGCCCATTATGCGGGCCGCGAAGTTCTGCCTAAAGGACGATAAATATTACGAAAGCCCGCCGGATATGAGTCAGATTAAAATCAGTTTCAAACATCGGGCCTTCACAACGCTTTTGAAAATTATTGGCGGGCGTAAAATTCTTGCCAAGCAATTTGAAAACGGCAAAGGCGAGACAGCGGCGCCAAACCAACGCCACCAAAAATCATATAATGTCACCCACACTGACTTTAGAGGTCAGCCCGTCTGGACATATGCGGGAGATGACACCTTAATCTATTATGTGCATGGCGGAGGCTATGTCGCGGGGTTTTCATCTCTCTATTTTCCAATGATTGGACAAATTGCGAAACAATCAGGCGCGTCCCTAGTTGCGCCCGATTATCCTCTCTTTCCAGATATCGACGCCCGCGGGACCCATGAATGGATTCGCGCCCATTTTGATGAAACCGTGAAAAAGCACAAACCCGCGAAGATTGTTCTTATGGGCGACTCGGCGGGAGCAAATGCGGCGATGATATTGGCCCAAGGGCTTTCTAAATCTGATACGGCCGCAGATAGGCTCGTTATGCTCTCACCTTGGATAGATCTGCGCATGGTCCATCCCGATATGGTCCAACACGATGAAGAGCAACTATTAGACGGGAGTAAAATTCATATGGCTGCTGAGCGCCATGCAGGCGAAGATTTAAGCCTAGACGACCCCCTCATTAGTCCCATTTTTGGCGAGCTCTCAAACTTGCCGCCCACATGGATATTCACAGGCGATAAAGACTTGCTCCATCCTGACATCATGACCAGCGCCGATAAGATAAAAGCCGCAGGGCAAGACCCTGTCATCGATCTGGCCACTGGGTTGGCCCATGTCTATATGATCTTCCCCTCACCCGAAGGTAAAGCCGGCGTAAGCCGCGTCGCAAAAGCGGCGACATTTCCCTAAAGCCTTAACGCATTGCTAACCATAAACACGCCATGAAGGCGCATGGACCGCCTGAGCTATATCCGAAGTATACGACGTAAATGGCCCCTTTTTGCCTTAATCACGCTTTATGCTTATTTGGCCTTTCACGCTTTTTCAGGATCGCAAGGTCTGATGCGTTTAGTCGATTATGAAAACGACATTCTCAAAAACGAAGCAAAATTAGCTATCCTGACCCAAAAAAGACTCGCCCTCGAAGACCATGCTAATGCGCTGAAAGCGGAAGGGCTGGACCTTGATAAATTAGATATAAAAGCCCGTGAATTATTATTTGTTTCGGATACGAAGGAAAAGACGATTTGGCTTGACCAAACTCCTTAAATAAAAGAATAGATACAGCCTAATTATCCGCATATGTTTATTTATTCGTATGCGAAATACATGAGTGAGTGTAACTATGGCCGCAAAGAAACCCTCGTCTAAAGCAAAAAAAGCTAAACTGCTCAAAACAACCCAAGCCGAACTTCTTAAATACTACAAAGATATGCTGCTCATCCGGCGTTTCGAAGAAAAGGCAGGGCAGCTTTATGGCATGGGCCAAATCGCAGGGTTCTGTCATTTAT
>CAZJRU010000322.1:0-1565 GCA_964548315.1 uncultured Hellea sp. | reverse complement strand
ATGCCGTTTACGACAGTCTTCTGCCTCATCGGGGCGGGGTCGATCGCGGCTTTCCCATTGCTGTCGGCCTTTGTCACGAAGTCCATGATTTTATCGGCAGCTCTTTATAACGCGGAACATTCGCACCTTATTCAGGATTGGGTGGTTTTAGGGATGCTTCTCTTCGCCTCTGCAGGTGTGATGGAACATTCAGGCATTAAGGTGCCATATTTTACCTTCTTCTCTCATGATAGCGGAAGACGGGTTAAAGAGGCGCCTTGGAACATGCTCACAGCGATGGGACTTGCCTCACTCCTATGTATTGTCTTTGCCTTCCCATTTGGCGGCTATCAGTTCCTTTACTCACTTCTGCCTTATGAGGTGGATTATCACCCCTATACGCCAGACCATGTCATCTTCCAGCTACAGCTGCTCTTTGCCGCGATAACCGCCTTCTGTGTTCTTAAGAAATACGGGCTGTATCCAGATGAGAGACGGGCCGAAATTATCGACTTTGATTGGACATATCGTAAGCTCGGACTGGGTATTGCGAAATGGATTGGGAAGATGTGGACACGGCTGAGCACAAATATCACGGCTATTCGTACCAGCTGTATCGAGGGCGCGGGCAAACGCCTCTATCAGATGTTTAGCCCGGCAGGCGCGATGAGCGAAGCTGCGCCTAGCGGCCTTGCGGCGGTCCTAACAGCGGGCATGTTAGTTGTCGCCTTAGTGATTATGTTTATTACGTCCATGTGATATGGTCATAATGTGAGCGATATTGATAAAGAGCATTTGATGGACATAGCCGCGAATATTGTCGTGGCCTATCTCGGGAATAATACGGTCAATGCCGACCAAGTTCCTGGCCTTTATGAAAAAGTCTTTGACGGTCTTGTCAAAATTGCCAAAGCGCCTCTCGAGGCAGATGAGGGACCTGAGCTAAACCCAGCCGTGCCGATAGCAGACTCGCTCTCTGATGACGCCATTATATGCCTAGAAGACGGACTGCCCTTCCAATCTCTTAAGCGGCACTTACGCGTTAAATATAGTCTGACGCCTGAGGCATACCGCAAGAAATGGGGACTGCCCGCGGATTACCCGATGGTTGCGCCTAATTACGCCAAACGGCGTTCGGCGCTCGCCAAAAAGACCGGGCTCGGCAAGAATAAATAACGGCTAGACATCCTGCTCCCCTATTGACCACCTATTGAATCGGCTCCGTAACAAAAAATAGGGTTAATAAGCTGTTAACCTCTTAAATATGGTTAACAAAACCTTGATGGATTCTCCGACGCGACTCATGACGTAAAAATGAGCTGTGAGGGGTAAGAAATGTTACAGGGCAACGCGTTTAGGCATCAGATAATTTTACCTGAACAACAAAAGTTTTACGACTATTGGCGCTCCAAGTGCCAAGGTGGCTCCTTTCCCTCGCGTCAGGATATATTGCCCGAAGATATTGTCGGGCAGCTGTCGATGACGAGCCTCACAGGTGTAGAGAAAAACAAAGATCAACGGCGGTTCAAATACCGGCTCGCAGGAACGGGGTTTTGGAAATTTTACCAAGACGAAATTCAAGGCCG
>CAZJRU010000321.1:0-1569 GCA_964548315.1 uncultured Hellea sp. | reverse complement strand
CACGCACATTGGGGCCATTTTGATAGCCTAATGTCGTGTAAGGTTTTCCGTCTCCCGCTTTCGCGTAGTCTTTGGCGGCCCCGCCTTCTACGGGGTCAGGATTTCGCACGAGACCGAGAATGGGGTTCCCGCGCACAGGATAGCCCGCAATGGTGAAAACATGACTGTGGTCGGCGGTCACTAAGATAAGCGTGTCATCGCCCGCTTTCTCTTTGGCGACTTTAACGGCTTCATTTAAGGCTTGCATGTCGGTGAGGGCGCGAAAGGCATTAGTCCCGTGATGGGCATGGTCAACGCGGCCGGCCTCGATCATGATGATGTACCCGTCGCTGCGGTCCTTTAGGGCGTCTATTGTATAGGCTGTCATCTCAGCGAGCGAAGGTTCTTTGGAGTTATCTCTGTCGGCTTCATAGCTCATGTGCGAGGGCGTAAAGAGACCGAGAATATTTTGATCTTTGGGCGCGGCGCGAAGCTCGGCGGCGTCTTTAACATATATATGTCCGTCCTTTTGAGACCAATCTGTGAGTTGCTCTGAGGTGAACTTCTCGCGCCCCCCGCCCAAAACGATATTGGCCGAGCTTTTTAGGAGCTGCGAGGCGAGGCTTTTGCATCTGGCTTTGGCGGCGCGCGGGTCAACGTCTTCGTCATTTTCCCAGCCCCGGTCAACGGCGTGTCCGTACATGGCAGCAGGTGTTGCATGGGTAATGCGCGCGGTAGAGATGATGCCAACCGACATTCCTGCTTTATGAGCTCTTTGCGTCAGTGTGGCGGGCGAATTTTTTAAAACACAGCTTTCCAGCACCATCTTATTGACGCTTTCATTGGGGCGAACATTAACCGCGCCGATATTAGTTTTATAACCAGACAATATTGCCGTGGCTGTACCGGCGCTATCTGGGACCTGGGCATTGGTATTATATGTCTTAACTAGCGCCACATTTTCGAAGTCTTCAAAGGCCAGGGCGTGTTCTTCGCCTTTGAGCCCCTTGGATTGCCCGTCAAAAATCCGCGCCGCCGTCACTGTTGATATCCCCATGCCGTCGCCGATAAAGATTATGACATTCTTTGCCCTGGTGTTTTGGGCTCCCGAGACCTGTGTATTTGCGGAACTATCCGAATTCGGCGGCAGTTTTGTTGCTGCTTGCCCCCCGCAGGCCGTTAAATAGGCGGCGGAACCAAAGAAGAGAATCGTTTTTAACGCTGATTTGGACATAATTTGCTTCCAAATAGAGGGATTGATGGGCCTTACAGGCTGTGATGGCCCATTTTTTAAGGGATGGAAATGATTTTCCCAGGCGAAATAGTTAAGAATCAGGTCCTAAATTTGCTTTTTTTGATTAAATTTGTTATAGCTATGGTTCGGAAACTAACCCATTCGATAAAAATGTGCCTGAATTCGGCGTATTTTGACTGGGTTTCACTAAGAATTAACGTCAAAAACTGCAGTATTACTGGGGTTTAGGTATGTTAGGCATCTTTCGCTAAAAAGAATGCATTTTTTTATGCATTTTAGGTAAAAAAGGTGTTGCTAATAAAAAAACGTTTCCCTATATAGCGCTCCTCGCTGAG
>CAZJRU010000320.1:0-1574 GCA_964548315.1 uncultured Hellea sp. | reverse complement strand
GCGTTAACTCCGCCATTTGAGTGTTTTCGCCTTTACAGGGTTCTTAAAGACGCGGCCAGATTTTCGGCTTTCCGCCCATTCTTTTTTGAGAGCGTGGTACCATTTGGCTTGGGTGTCGGCGTCATCGATTAACAAAAGCGCGGGGTCATATTTTAGGCCCATTTGTTGGAGGTCGACCATATCAGCGTCTTGGCGTAGGAACTTTCGCGCGAAGATACTCAGGATGGGCGCGAGGAGTTTGGGGATGAGCATATCGGTGAAGAAGATTTGCCGGATTTCAGTACGGGTCTCATCTATGGGGGTGACGGCGGTAAAGGAGAGCAATGTTTTCTCGCCAACCGTTATGTTCTCCGTGCGAATACCGGGCAGCTCGAAAGTTATTTCGGTGATGGGTTTGCCGCCCAGTAGCTTATATGCAAAGCTATTGGATGAGGGCGTATGGGCGGCCATAGCAAAACCGCGCGCTCGGGGCTCAAAGGCTTTGGCTTTATCATGCATAGATTTTTCTGAGCGCCACCACCATTGACGGTGCACAAAGGGGCCGTGAGCTGGGTCCATAAGGCCAATAACGGCGTGATCGACATGACAGTTGAGCGTCAAATTATCGTCCATAACCGCGCGCCGATTGGCAAATGGAAAGGCGGGCGGATCAATCTCAGGCGCGCCGCTATAACGCTTATCAGCGGCGATATAGACCCAGAGTAGCTGCCCCTCTTGGCGAATAGGATAAGTGCGCACCTTTATCTTTTCTGTTTCTAAGGATTGGTCTTGTGTGAGGGCAGGTATCTCTTTGCACGCCCCGTCCTCTATGCCGAACTGCCAGCCGTGGTAGGGGCATTCAACCCGCCCCTCTTTAATGCAGCCCTTGGAGAAAGGCGCAGCGCGGTGCGGGCAAATATCACGCAGGGCAAAAAGCTCGCCTGTCTCTTGGCGGCCCAGACATATCGGCTCACCCGCGATTTCGCGGCGGATCATTTGTCCCTTGGGGATGTCTGTTGTCAGGCCAGCAAAATACCAGATGTCAAAGACGAGGTTTTGGTGGCTCTTATGAAGGGGCGCGCTCATGGCGCAGACATATCCAAAACTTGCTGTGCTGTCAGGCTATTTTCGCGCAATGACCGAATGGTTGTATCAGAGTGGCGTTTGGAGAGCTTCTCCCCGTCATCACGTAACAGCAGGGCATGGTGATGATAGATTGGGGTGGGCCAGCCCATTAAGTGCTGGATTAAAACATGATAAGGCGTTTGCTCAATGAAATCGGCTCCGCGCACGACATGGGTAATGTTCTGAATCATATCATCATGGGTGACTGCGATATGATAGCTCGTGTCAATATCTTTGCGGGCCAGAACAACATCATCAAGGGCGGAAAGATTGACGGTTTTTTGGTGGCCTGTATCTGTGTAACCAAGCTGAGACCTCATACGTGACTGGCAAGCCTCTATGGAGAGCCGCCAGGCAAAGGGGGCTTTGTCTGCAAGGCGGGCCTCAACCTCGGCTTTGGGCAAAGGCGCAGGCGGGCTGTCGCTCAGCTCCTTGCGGGTTTTAAAACAGCGATAAAGTAGGCCGCGTTC
>CAZJRU010000319.1:0-1589 GCA_964548315.1 uncultured Hellea sp. | reverse complement strand
GACGTCTAAGGCAATTGTGCCAATTTAGAACAACAGGGAATGGAAATATGCGTATCTTAATCTTAAGCGTGTCTGCGATCGCGTTATCAGGGTGTTCTTGGTTAGGCCTTGGCAACCAAACAGACTACCGGAACAATAATTATCAGCAAAATTCTGGCAGTTATGGTTATAAAACAAACAAGTCACGGTCATCAAACGGCTGTCATTCAGGTCAATGTCTCGCAAGATGGAACATTGAAGCGGCTGTAGGGCCAACTTTTAACGTCGGTGGAAACTTTATCTCTGGTGATGAAACGAATCCAGGAAGCGGTGTAGCCGTGAATAATGTAAGCTTTTCTGAAGCTTATAATGAAGGTATTCGCGGTGAGCTTGGCGGTTCTTATGCTTTAAGCCCGAACCGTAAAGTGACAGGAAATATCTTTTATGAGCAAGCCGATAGCGAGGGTACCCTAGATTTGGGTACTGTTGGCGGAGATCAGTTTTTTGGGTCTGTATCTGACTATGAAAGCTATGGGGCTGAGATTGGTTTACGTCAATATTTCGCGCCGCGCCGCTTTGGTGGTATCATCGGTAACATTCGTCCTTATGTAGAGGGTAGAGTTGGTGTCACACGCCTGGAGGATATTTCTCTTCAAAATGCAAGTGTAGGCTTCGCTCCTTTAGCAGCTGATATTCCTTTATATGACAGTGATTGGGTCGGGTCTGCAGCAGGTCTTGCGGGTATTGAAACGCCGATTGCGCGTCATGCGACATTAGCGCTTGAATCTGGTGTTCGTTATACTCAAGGAGCTAGTACCGATACGTCAGTTCTTGCGCCAGGGGTTCCTCTAGCTGGCATTAACAATGGTGGCGGCCGTGTATCAATTCCATTAATGCTACGTGGACGCTATCGCTTTTAGGGCATAGTTTTATACGTCCAAATGCTTAATCCCGGCCTTTGTGCCGGGATTTTTTTAGGGTTTAGAGCTTTCCTCGTAAATCCATCTGTCGATTTTGGCCTCAAGAATATCGAGAGGCATGCCGCCATCCTTAAGAACCGTGTCGTGAAAACTTCGCAGGTCAAATTTTGGCCCTAAGGTCTTGGTCGCGCGCTCCCTTAGCTCAATAATTTTAAGCTCACCAATTTTATAAGCGAGCGCTTGGCCAGGCCAGCTGATGTACCGATCGACTTCGGTCTTAATATTATGGGGTGCAAGGGCGGAGTTTTCGAAAAAGCAAGCTTCGGCTTGCTCGCGTGTCCAGCCTTTCCAATGCATGCCTGTGTCGACCACAAGGCGGCATGCGCGCCACATTTCATAGGTGAGCTGTCCAAATTTCTCGTATGGTGTTTTGTAAATGCCCATTTCTCCAGCTAATTTTTCCGCATAAAGACCCCAGCCTTCACCAAAGGCATTAGGGTAGAGGCTTTGCCGGAAGCGGGAGACGTTTTTAAGTTCTTGCCCCAGCGCGATTTGATGATGATGACCAGGAACGCCTTCATGGGCGGTCAAAGCAGGTAGATTATAAAGCGGGCGCTGTTTGAGGTCATATGTATTTACAACATAATTTCCCGCGCGGTGTTGTTCGGGATTGCCGCCCCAATACCGGCC
>CAZJRU010000318.1:0-1590 GCA_964548315.1 uncultured Hellea sp. | reverse complement strand
CAAAAGAAACAGGCGCTGAATATGACCCGGTTTGAAAGAGCGACAACTCTGGTTATCGTTGATAATCAAATCGCATCGGATCTTATCACGAAACGGTTGGCCTCCTTTGATTCGAATTCTTTGAGCGTCAATTCTCTCGATAATGCCATTAAAGCCGTTAAACTTGCGAGGGCGAAGGGCATAAGTTTTGATTTTGTCGCAATAGATTCTAATATGATGGGCGAAAACAGCTCTAATTTTCTGAATAAAGTGAAGGCTCTGCCAGAGTTTTCTACGACGTCATTTATGATTCTTAGTGACTTCGCCCATTCCAAAATATTCGATAATTTAGCCGTGAATGAAGATGTAAAAATCGTAGCTAAACCGCTTAACACGGGATCGCTTTACTTTGCTATGACCTCTTTAGAGGACGCTAAAACTCAACAGCTACTTATAGCGAGCTAGGCTTGGCGGGACGCAGGCTTTTCTGAAACTATCCTTACCCTCGATATTTATTGTTTGCATGATTGAATATCTCGACATAGCTTACATGTTTTAAACCGTGGGAAGCCCCTCCAAAATGACCGTTTTAATTGATAAAAGCAGCTCCTCAGACAAACTGCTGAATGCAAATGAAAAACAAGCCGTAATCCCAGAAGATTATGCGCCACATCCAACATCTGAAACTTGGTCCAGAGAAGCTGTAGATGCCCTTTTCGCCTTGCCGTTTATGGATTTGATTTTAAAGGCACAGACTATTCATCGTCAAAATCATGCGCCCAATGCTGTGCAAATGTCTCAGCTTCTTTCCATAAAGACAGGCGGCTGCGCCGAAGACTGTGGGTATTGTAATCAGTCTGCACATTTTGAAACCGGTCTTAAAGCCGAAAAGCTTATTGGCATGAATGCCGTTCTAGACGCAGCCCATAAAGCAAAGGCAGGCGGCGCAGGACGATTTTGCATGGGGGCGGCGTGGCGTGAGCCTAAAGAGCGGGATATGGATGCGCTTTGCGATATGGTCTCTCGCGTGAAAAAAATGGGTCTTGAAACCTGTATGACGCTGGGGATGCTTGACGCGCCTAAGGCGCAAAGATTGTCAGATGCGGGACTAGATTATTACAACCACAATATTGATACGTCCCCCGAAGATTATGACCGTGTCATCTCAACGCGTACTTTTGAAGACCGTCTGCATACGCTTAATATAGTCCGTGATAGCGGTATGAAGGTTTGTTGCGGCGGCATTGTTGGTATGGGGGAACAAGCCGAAGACCGTGTCGGACTTTTATTAACATTGGCCAATTTGAATCCTCCGCCAGAATCTGTTCCTATTAATGCCCTTGTACCTGTCCCTGGCACCCCTTTGGGGGATAGCGATCCCGTACACCCCATCGATTTCGCGCGTATTATTGCTGTTGCCCGTATTTTAATGCCGCAATCTTATGTGCGCCTATCAGCTGGACGTGAAACCATGACAGATGAAGCGCAAGCTTTGTGCTTCCTGGCTGGCGCCAATTCAATCTTTGTCGGCGAAACACTTTTGACAACCGATAATCCGTCGCAGACCGAAGATACAGCCTTGTTTAAGCGACTAGGAATTGTTGCGGAATA
>CAZJRU010000317.1:0-1592 GCA_964548315.1 uncultured Hellea sp. | reverse complement strand
GGGGGGGACAGCTACCGCCCGAGCCTATTGTTATTTATTAGCCGCCTTTTTTCCCGGCTTAAGACTTGCTTTTAAGGCTGCAAGTTCTGCTTCAACCGCTTCATCGGCTTCCAAGGCTGCAAATTGGCTTTCCAAGCTTTCGCCGGACCCCAAATCATAGGCTTCAACTTGCGCTTCAAGGTCATCCACTTTACGTTCCATACGCTCGTAACGTGATAGCGCATCGTTCACCTTATTATCGTTGAGCTGCGAACGCATGCGGATTTGTCCCTTTGCCACATTTGAACGCATCATAAGCGCTTTATGCTTGGCTTTGGCTTCATCCAATTTTGTTTGTAATTTGGATAAGTCGCCATCTGCCTTAGCGACAGCTTCATCAAGAACGTCGATTTCTTTCAAAACCACTTCGTTCATTTGCTCTGCTTGCTGCTTGGCTGATAAAGCCCCGCGAGCCAAATCTTCGCGGTCTTTCGTTAAAGCCAGCTCAGCCTTTTGGGCCCATTCGGCGGCGCGCTCTTTATACGCCTCTGCCTTGCGAGAAAGCTCTTTACGCTCCGCGATATTACGCGCTGCGTCTGTTCGAACCTCAACTAAAGTATCTTCCATTTCCTGGATAATAAGTCGGGCGATCTTCTCCGGGTTCTCAGCCTTGTCAATCATGGCGTTGAGATTGGAGTTTATGATGTCACCCATGCGAGAAAAAATTCCCATGTGTCGTCTCCTAAGTTAATCTAAAAAATTGTAGCAATCAGGTACCCGGCGGCGAAAAAGCCCCAGCATTCCATCTTGCGCGTTGAAAGGTAGCGAAGGAAGCGGGCGCCTTTTAAGCGCCAGCTATCCTCCTCGTAATCGTCATCATAACGGTTCATCATCTCTCTCTCCTGGCGGCGATTTAAATGCCAAAACCAGCAATACGAGCACCGCCGATGCGGCTACCCATCACGGCGCGATTGCGGCGTGAACGCGAGTGACGAATTGATACGTCAGCGTCACACATCGGGATGGCACTCCCAGCTGTATTTCCTGTATCAATGTCAAAAGTGCGGTAAGTCATAGTCTCTCTCCTTTATCGTCTCCTTTTGCTGAGGTGTTGTCCTCAGCGACAAATTCAAATTGCCGAGAAATGACGAAGTTGTCGAGGATTTTTAAGTCATTGATTTTATTATATTTTTTATTTTTCTACTTATATTAAAAATATTTATTAGCTTTTATTACTAATATATATTGATATTTCGCCAAATTTATTAGTATAAATAACCTATGTCAGCCATTCCAGCACAACCCATAGGTCAATCCGAATCCTTCCACGCTCTTATGGACCGTGTTTCAAACACGGCTTCTTTAGATAGGCCCGTCATAATTGTTGGCGAGCGCGGCACTGGCAAAGAGATGATCGCCTCTCGCTTGCATTTTCTATCCCCACGCTGGGAAGCTCAATATATTAAAGTTAACTGCGCAGCCTTTTCCGAAGATATGCTCGACAGAGAATTATTTGGCGAAACCTTTATGGATGGTCGCGAAGATACAAATGGACGGTTTTACGAGGCCGATGGGGGCACTATATTTCTTGACAATATAGAGACGCTCTCCCC
>CAZJRU010000316.1:0-1596 GCA_964548315.1 uncultured Hellea sp. | reverse complement strand
GTTAAGTTACCCCCCCGTGACAGACATATGCCTCGGGACAGCCGGGCTTTCACCGCGCCGGCTTATATCGAAATCATGCTTTTCGGGTTTGTTTATCATGGCAAGGTCGAGGGCGTTGTCCAGCGCCCGCTCTGGGTTGTCGCCGCGCATGGCTGCGCGTAGGTCTACGCTGTCGGATTGGCCCAAGCACATATAGATTTTGCCCGTACAGGTCACGCGCACGCGGTTACAGCCTGCGCAGAAATTATTGGTCAGCGGCGTGATAAACCCCAAGAGGCCGCCTGTTTCTTTAACGCGAACATAGCGCGACGGCCCGCCTGTGCGGAACGGGGTTTCTACCAGCGTGTATTTGGCATCAAGGGCGTCACGAATTTCGGTGAGCGGTAGATATTGGTCAACGCGGTCATCGTCTATTTCGCCCATAGGCATGACTTCGATGAGGGTCATATCCATCGCTTTGGAATGTGCCCATTCCATAAGCTCAGGAATTTCATCTGCGTTGGTGCCTTTAAGCGCGACGGCGTTGATTTTGATTTTAAGGCCTGCCTCCAAAGCCGCGTCTATGCCGTCCAAGACTTGCGCCAATGCATCGCGGCGCGTGAGCCTCTGGAAGACATCAGGGTCACGGCTATCGAGCGAGACGTTGAGGCGATTGACCCCGGCCCGCGCTAAGGGCTCGGCAAATTTGGAGAGCTGGGTTGCATTTGTTGTCATGGTAATTTCATCCAGCGCGCCAGATTTTAAATGCCGTGACATGTTCTCAATTAAATCCATCAAGCCGCGCCGTACCAAAGGCTCCCCGCCCGTTAGGCGTATCTTGCGCACCCCGCGCGCAATAAAGCTCGCGGCCAATCGGTCAAGCTCTTCAAGGGTGAGTAAATCCTTGCGCGGCAGAAAGGTCATATTCTCGGCCATGCAATAATTACAACGCAGGTCACAACGGTCGGTGACAGACATACGTAGGTAAGTAATATCACGTCCAAAACTGTCGCGCAAATTACTCACTACTTGCGCCGTCGATTACGTTTGCGACCGCCGTCACCAGACGCTACTGGCGCGGTTGGGAACTTCATCGACCCAACGAAATAATCTTGGAACTTTGGCTCAGTCGCCGTTTCGATTTTTTCGATATGTTTTACCGCCTCAATGATTTTAGTTTTCTCTGCGGTATTGAGCAAAGCCATCGCTGCGCCTGTTCCAGCTGCATTTCCAATCGAGCGAATATTCTCAGCAGGGGCAAATGGCACAATGCCGATATCGGCGACATATTTGCTATCCAGATGAGTACCAAAGGCGCCCGCGAGCAAGACTTCATCAAAGGTCTCACAGCCCAGCTTTTCGGCGAGCAATTGCGCGCCAGCATATAGCGCCGCTTTCGCGAGCTGGACCGAGCGCACATCAGTTTGCTTGACGATGATGGGATTATCCTTTTGATCCAGCAGGGTATAAACCCAGACATTACCCTCTTGTTTGAAACGGTGCGGAGCGGCTTCGGGTTTAAATAACCCGCTTTGATCGAGCAATCCAGCGCTGGCCATTTCCACCATGACTTCAAAAATACCAGAGCCGCAAATGCCGATAATGTTTTGGCCGTCC
>CAZJRU010000315.1:0-1603 GCA_964548315.1 uncultured Hellea sp. | reverse complement strand
TTTTTACCTATTCAGGCGCGCAGATGACGCAAACCAAAGAGGCCATGGCGCGTTATGAAGCCGCCTATGGACGACCCGTTACGACAGAGCTTCGCGAAGCCCCGACATATTACCCGGCGGAAGATTATCATCAGCAATATCTTAAAAAGAACCCGCAAGGCTATTGTATGCACGGCCCAACGGGTATTGTTTGTCAGTTGCCAGAACGCGATTAGGTCCAATCTCCATGAACCGCCTGCCATAGCGTGAGTAAGGACAGCGCCGCAGTATCCGAGCGTAAGATTCGCGGCCCCAGAGAAACTGGCACAACAAATTTATGTGTACGGAGGATATCTCGCTCTTTAGACGTGAAGCCCCCTTCTGGGCCAATTAGGATCGCGCTAGGACCTTTGACGTCGGTAAGCGCGTCTAACGCGGGTTTTGCATCACCCGCCTCATCGGCAAAAATGAGTGTCCGTGCATTACCCCAGCCATTTAGCATCGCTTCTAATTTTTGGACAGGATGAATAGTTGGTACATCAAGACGCTCAGTTTGCTCCGCCGCTTCGATTGTTTGCATATGTGCTTTGTCTAAATTGAGTTTTGGAAACTGGGTGCGTGCCGTAATTACGGGAATTATTGCCGACACGCCAAGTTCTGTGGCTTTTTCGAATATAAAATTCGTGCGATGTTTTTTGACGGGCGCGAAACATAATATGATATCAGGGCATGGCTTAGGCACACGGAGCTGCTCTGTTATTTTTAGCGTCGCCGTCTTTTTTGAAATCGCGGAAATCTCCGCCCTCCATTCTCCATCATGTCCATTGAAGATACGGATAGCGTCGCCTTCCTCTTTGCGCAATACAGTCCCAAGAAAATGCGCCTGCGCTTTGGATAGATCAAGGCTTTCACCTGCGATAAGCGGAGCTTCGATATAAAGGCGAGTTAGTGTGTAATTTTCACGCATGGGATTGCTATAAAGCAGGAAGCTGGAGTAGTCATCCATCATGAGCGCGCCGATTAAAGATTCTGAAAAAGGACATTGGGTGAACCGTTCGCCTTTATCTATGCGGCCATATCTTCAACTCTCACGGCTAGACCGCCCGGTTGGTTATTGGCTACTCACCCTACCCGGCTGGATTGGACTAGCCTTTGCGACGTTATCCCACGGGTTTGTGGTAAGTGATTTAAAATGGGCAGCGCTTATTTTAATCGGAGCTATCGCCATGCGAGGCGCGGGCTGTACTTATAATGACATCGTCGATCAGGACTTAGATGCGCAGGTTGAGCGTACAGCAATGCGGCCTCTGCCCGCAGGTACAGTTACCAATAAACAAGCCTGGATTTGGGTCTTTGCGCAATGCGCCGTGGGGTTGGGTGTGCTCCTTTGCCTGCCACGGCTCGCGCAGATTATTTCGCTTTGCTCAATACCTCTTGTTGCGGCCTACCCCTTTATGAAGCGCATCACATGGTGGCCGCAGCTTTGGCTGGGCCTGACATTTAACTGGGCGGTGCTGGTGGCATATGCAGCAAAAACAGAGACTGTGAGCTTACCGCTCTTGGTACTATATGCAGGACTCATATTTTGGACGGTTGGCTATGATACGATTTATGCCTGTCAGGA
>CAZJRU010000314.1:0-1624 GCA_964548315.1 uncultured Hellea sp. | reverse complement strand
CCTGGGCTTTCGCGTAGGATAGAGCGCGCTTCATCTGCGGATAGCTCTTCTTCGAATTCAATATTTAGGCTCTCAGCATGACCGACAAATGTTGGCACGCGCACACAGGTCGCGGATACTTTAACAGAGGGGTCGAGGATTTTCATGGTCTCGGCCTTCATCTTCCATTCTTCTTTGGTATCGCCGCCGTCCATAAAAACGTCGATATGAGGAATGACGTTAAAAGCAATTTGCTTCGTAAAGTTTATGGGCGGGAATGTATCTTGCGGATGAAACACAGATTTAGTCTGCTCCCAAAGCTCGTCCATATTCTTTTTCCCGCCGCCTGATACAGATTGATAAGTTGAGACAACAACACGCTTAATTTTAGCGCGATCATGTAAAGGTTTAAGCGCAACAACCATCTGAATGGTCGAACAATTTGGATTGGCAATAATTCCCTTTTTCATCTCCGACACGGCATCGGCGTTGACTTCTGGTACGACAAGCGGGACGTCTGGGTCCATGCGCCATGCACTTGAATTATCGATGACAATGGCCCCTGCCTTAGCAATTTTGGGTGACCACTTTTTAGACACGTCCCCGCCAGCGCTCATCAAAGCAATGTCACACTTAGAAAAATCAAATGTTTCAAGATCAACGCATTTAATATCTTTGTCGCCATAGCTAACAATACGGCCCACTGACTTGCGGCTCGCGACAGCAAAGACTTCATCCACTTCTATATCGGACTCGGATAGAATTTCGAGCATTTCCGTCCCGACATTGCCTGTCGCGCCGACGATTGCAAAACGATACCCCATAAGAGCCTCCTGAAGGTTAAAATTGCTCAAAAAAACAGCGTGTCGTCTAAGCCAAAGGCATTAGCAGAGCAAGCTCTATTAGCGCTTTCGCATCCGTAAATACACTGAGCCTGCAATAAGAGCGACAAAAATGACGCCAAAGACTTCCAATTTGGTAAAAGGCCCCAGCCATGGTTCGGCCAATCCAGCCATCGCGCTTGTATCAACTGAACCGCCGCCCAGCATCACCGCCCCGACTAAAACGACTAACAACGCCAAAATTGTCATAATGGAAAACATGGCGGCATAGAATTTATTATCGGACGCCGCATGTTGATGCCGCCGTTCCTGCGCTTTTTGATATCGCGTTGCGCGTCTCAGGCGTTTTGCACCAGTCTCAGAATTGTTATCTGTCATAACTGCATCCTAGCATGGCCATTTCATAATATCATGCTAAAATACGCCATGCATTGTCTTCGATTCATAGGCCTAACAGCTTTGCTTTTTGCGCTCCTGCCGATAACCGCAGCCTTTGGTCAACTTGACCTCCCAGATATTACAACTGAAGCGCCTTTGTCCGAGGCTGAGCTTTTTGCAACTTTTGAAGGCCAAACCCATCGCGGGTCTTATCATTTCAAACGGCGCGATATTGAAACTTTTTCTTTCGAAGAAACAACAGGATCAGATAACTCTATTCGCCATATTCAAGGCGGCAGGGTCGATACTGGAGAATGGTTTATTGAAGACATCGAAATTTGTTATCACTATGACGCGGAAGATCTCAATCCCGCTTGTTTTGAAATTTACCAACGCGGGAACTGTTATTATCACTATCAAAAATC
>CAZJRU010000313.1:0-1626 GCA_964548315.1 uncultured Hellea sp. | reverse complement strand
TTCCAAGCTATGATGATTTACGGAACAGGTGATCCACAACTTATGGCTGGCGGTATCTCTGTCGCACTTGTGACAACCATGCTTGGCCTTATTGCGGCTATCCCGCTTCTTATCTTGCACAGCTTCTGCTCGTCATTGGCCCGCGGTATTCAAGGTACTCTTGAAGAGCAATCTGCTGGTATCGTTGCACGTCACGTAGAAAGCCGCGGCGTTTAGGTCTCGGTCCGCTCTTACTGAAAGGATCAACTGATGCTTAATATCTATAATGGTCTCCAGGAATTTCTGGGGACCGGAGGAAACGTCCTCTTCGTTATCATGCTCTTGGCATTCGCGATGTGGACCTTCATTTTCGAACGGATGGCTTACTATCTTTTCGCTCATAAGCCGACAAAAGCGCGCTTAAAGAGTGAATGGAACGCGAGAACTGACAAAACATCTTGGAAGGCTTTGGCTATTCGTGATGAAATGGTCTCGCAAGTGAAAGCAAAAACCGAAGCCAATGTTGGCATTATCAAAACACTTGTGGCGCTTGCGCCGCTCCTAGGTCTACTCGGTACAGTTACTGGCATGATCGAAGTGTTCGATGTCATGGCTTTATCTGGATCATCCAATGCACGTTTGATGGCCGGCGGTGTCTTTAAAGCGACTATTCCGACGATGGCGGGTATGGTTGTGGCCTTGTTCGGGCTTTATTTCTCCACGGTTCTCCCGCGCTGGAGTATTCGCGAGACAGCCCGTTTCTCAGACGAATTACAATCAGCCTAGGGCTCGAATTAGGAAAAAATTATGAGACGAGGACGTAGAAAAACCCAAGGCGATGAAGCCGAAGTCAATATGACACCGATGCTCGACATCGTGTTCATCATGCTTATCTTCTTCATCGTAACGGCGACGTTTCTGGACGAGAAAGGGGTTGATTTAACACAGCCTCCGCCTCCACCCGATAGCGATGTACCGTCTAAATCGACACCTGCGATTACTGTCTATGTTGATGGCCGTGATCAATGCGCTGTGGATGGTGCCCGGACAACGTGTGACCGCGTGGCGCTTCGAGTTGAAAGACTATTAGCGGATAAGCCAGGTGCAAGTGTGATTTTGCGCTTGGACGAGTCAGCCAGACATGAATTGCTTGTTGGTATTAAAGACGAGCTAGACACAAAAGGTCTGGCGTCAAAAATTGAAATTATACGCAGCTAGGCGTCAACTGCCATTGCGTATTGAATTAAAAATAGAATTGTGATAAGGTAACATTATGGGACGTCGTAGAAGCACTATTGTCCAGGAAGAAGATACTGAACTCAACATGACACCTATGTTGGATGTTGTTTTCATTTTGTTGATTTTCTTCATCGTGACATCTGTCTTTGTTAAAACACCTGGGATTGACCCGTTCAAACCCGAAGCTGACACAACAAAGGCTTGGGCCCCGTCAATCCTCATTGCGATTAACGCGGCAAATGAGGTCTGGATTGATAAGCGGCCTTATGACTTGGATGAAATCCGCCCTGTCGTTTTGTCTATGCGGGATGAAAACCCGAAAGCTGAAGCGATTATAAACGCTGATAAAGATAGCGAAGTCGGCGTTGTTATGTCTGTTCAAGAAATGATGCAGGATTTGGGTATCAC
>CAZJRU010000312.1:0-1634 GCA_964548315.1 uncultured Hellea sp. | reverse complement strand
GGGCCCAGTTTGAGGCTGCATTGTCCAGATGCGGCCTCTTTTTGTTTTTAATCTCTCTTTTCCTCTCGCGGCCCGAAACCACATGATTGTGAAAAACTAGAGCTAGCGAAATATTAATCGCCCTGTTATAGCCCTCGCCATGAATTACATTGATGCCAAAGAAGCCCCAGATATGCGCGACGGCGCAATCAAGCTCCATAGCCCCGCCGATTTTGAAGGTATGCGCAAAGCTGGACGCCTCGCAGCTGAATGCCTTGATATGTTAATTCCAATGGTAAAGCCCGGGGTTACAACAGCCGCGCTCGATAAAGCTGCTTTTGAATTTGTAATAGACAATGGCGGCGTGCCAGCCTGTCTCGGGTATCGCGGTTATCAACATACCGTCTGCACCTCTATCAATCACGTTGTCTGTCACGGTATTCCCAATGATAAGCCAATGAAAAATGGCGACATCGTCAATATCGATGTGACGGTCATTGTTGACGGCTGGCATGGAGACACATCGCGCATGTACCCTGTGGGCGAGATCAATCGCCGCGCAGAGCGTCTCATCAGAATCACCTATGACAGCCTTATGCTCGGACTTGATGCCGTCAAACCTGGAAATACAACAGGGGATATCGGGCACGCTATTCAAAAATTTGCCGAAAACGAGCGGTGTTCTGTTGTTCAAGATTTTTGTGGTCACGGGCTCGGAAAACTCTTTCACGACGCGCCCAATATATTGCATTTCGGAACACCAGGTGAAGGCGAGGTGTTGCGCGAAGGTATGTTCTTTACGGTCGAGCCTATGATTAATCTTGGCAAACCTGATACAAAAATTTTAAGCGACGGCTGGACGGCGGTAACGCGCGATAAAAAACTCACCGCGCAGTTTGAACACTCCATTGGCGTGACCAAAGACGGGCTTGAGATATTCACAACCTCGCCAAAAGGGCTGCACTGCCCGCCATATGTATAAGACCTGCTTTGGCAGAGCCTAAAAAAGAAAAACCACATTATCATGGTCATCGAGACCGCCTGCGCGCACGCTTTGCCGAAAACGGCGTGGACGCGCTTGCCGATTATGAATTGCTAGAGCTTTATCTCTTTCGTTCTATCCTGCGGCGCGATGTCAAACCCATTGCTAAAGCTCTCATCGCAAAATTTGGAAGTTTTGCAGAAGTTATCGCCGCTCCCATTGAACGGCTTACAGAAGTCAAAGGCGTTAGCGAAAAAATTGCGCTCGATTTAAAAATCCTGCGCGCCGCCTCAACGAAGCTGGGCCAAGAGTCGGTTTTAGGCCGCCCAGTGCTTTCCTCTTGGTCGGCATTGCTCGATTATTGCCGCGCGGCGATGCAGTTTGAACCTACTGAGCATTTTCGGGTTTTATTTCTAGACCGTAAAAACCGCCTCATTGCTGATGAGATTTTAGGACAAGGCACGGTCGACCGCGCGCCAGTTTATCCGCGCGAAATTCTAAAACGCGCCCTCGCGCTTGAAAGCACAGCCATTATCTTAGCTCATAATCATCCCAGCGGTGACCCAACGCCAAGCCAATCAGATATCGACATGACCAAAGAAATCGTGCAAGCCTGTAAGCCAATTAGTGTCACCGTGCACGATCATCTCATAATAGGGCGAGATAATATCGC
>CAZJRU010000311.1:0-1636 GCA_964548315.1 uncultured Hellea sp. | reverse complement strand
AATATGCACATATATATTTATGACACAAAACCGGACCTACAAATCAGCCGAGCATGACGCGATGGCCGAAGCCGCGATTGCGGTTTTAGACACGAAATTTCTCAAAGCCTTAAGCGATCCCACGCGGGTACAATTGGTCAAAAAGCTCATCCATATTGGCGCCTGTGATGTCTCCACTCTCACCCAAGGCCTCGCGCAAGACCGCTCTGTGATTTCGCGCCATTTAGCCACGCTTGAGCGCGCGCGCATTACAGTCTCGCGTAAGAGGGGCCGACGCGTGATTTATGACATTGATGGCCCCTATGTTGTGGCCAAGGTTAAACTTATTCTAGACGCCATCCAGCCCATGGCGGAACTCTGTGTGCCCTTTAGCGCGCTAGAGGAAACGGGAGCCGCCGCATGAGCACATTTACCGGAACCGCCGATAACGGATCAGACGTTATTTACACGGATAAAAAGCGGCACCTCTATTGGATAATTTTGATTTCGCCGATGGTATCTTTGGCTTCGATCTGGCTTTATTTTGCATTGGGAAAAAATCCAATTGTCACGCTGATACCCGCTGTCTTTTTTTATATCTTCACCCCCTTTATGGATTTCATCATGGGTGAAGACCCGCATAACCCGCCCGAAGAAGTCGTCAACGCGATGATGGCCGATAATTATTACCGCGTCATCACCCATAGCATGGTTTATATTGCGATTGGCTTATTCCTCGCCTTTGTCGTTTTTGTTGGCACGCAAGAGCTGCCCTGGTGGGCTATTCTCGCGCTTATTTTAGGCGTGGGAACGAATAGCGGCGGCGTCATGGTCATGACACATGAGCTCGGCCATAAAGCCAATAAGCTCGACCGGCTTTCTGCGAAAATCGGCAATATGCTTATGGGCTATGGCCATTTCAATATTGAGCATAATAAAGGCCATCATACATGGGTGGCCACGCCCGAAGACCCCGCCAGCTCGCGCATGGGGGAAGGCTTTTATGCCTTTATGGCGCGTGAATTAACGGGCACCTTTAAGCGTGGAACCTCTTATGAAAAAGCCCGCTTGGCCAAACAAGGGCGGAGCTTTTGGTCGATTCATAATGATGTCTTGCAGGTTTACGGCGTCACGCTCATCATGACGGCCATATTTACCGCGCTCTTTGGCCCGGCTATTTTACTCTTTTTGATCCCCCATCATTTTCTAGCCTGGCTGGCATTAACCCAGGCCAATTACGTCGAACATTATGGCCTAAAGCGCGAGAAGCTTCCCAATGGAAAATATGAACGTACACAGCCCAAACATAGCTGGAACACCAATCATACCTATTCCAATATGCTCTCATTCCATTTGCAGCGTCACTCCGACCATCATGCCTATCCTCAGCGTCCCTACCAAGTTCTACGCGATTATAAAGATGTCCCGACCTTGCCGACGGGCTATGGCGGCTGTTTTGCTATCGCTTTTTTCCCGCCCGCTTGGTTTAAAATGATGGACGGGCGCGTCATGGACTGGGCAGAGGGGGATATTTCCAAGGTTAATTTGGATCCAAAAAAGAAAGATAAGCTCTATAAAAAATGGGGCGCGCCTAAGGCTGCTTAGCCAAGGAAAGTCATTTAACGGATAGGAAAGTGAGAATGCATTCCTATTCGCC
>CAZJRU010000310.1:0-1644 GCA_964548315.1 uncultured Hellea sp. | reverse complement strand
GTCGCCACAAAATGATGCGGCTTATGACGGGCGCGTTTTTCGGTTGGGTTTCTCTCTCTCCGAAAAACGCGCCCAAAGCTGTTTTGATACGGGGAGGGGGTCACCGCAAATTTTTGAGACGAGAGCTTCTGCTAAGAGCGGGGCAAAGACAAAGCCGCGTGATCCCATGCCTGTAAATAACCAGCGTCCATCATCTATGTGAGTGACTAAGGGCAAGGTGTTTGCGGTAGTGACGCGGATGCTGGCCCGTGATGGTTTTTCTGACTTAGTCAGAGCCGTACTCGTATAGGTTTTGGCGGCTTCGATATTTTTAAGATCATCCTCATCGCGGGGCTCAAATGGGGCGCTCATAGTCACCCTGTCATGGGTTGCGCCCAGCAAAGTTCCGTCTTTGAGCGGGAGCGCATAACCTCCATAGGTGATAGGGGATTTAATGTCGGTATTTACCTCTGCCCATGTGAGCTGTCCGCGTGAATAACGTAGTCCGAGGTTGTTACTTTTAAGGAGACTTTTCAGGCCATAGCCGGCCGCGAGAATGGAGAGCGGCCCGTTTGTCCAATCATCACCCGTAAATAAGTCACCTTTTAGCCAGTCAGTCAAAACGGTTTTAGGTTTTATCACTAAAGATTTCTGTAATAACATGACGTTACCATCCATAGTTAAATGTGATGATGGGAGCGGAGCTTGCTGGCTAAGCTTATGAAAACGCGTTGTCTCTATGTCCGTCTTTGGCACATGAGAAATGCCTTTCATAAGCGTATATGCATCATAGGCCTGTAAGGCATAGAGATAGCTAGCAAGGAAGAAGCGGCTCTCGGGGCGGTCCTGTAAATCAAGGCGGGGTTTGATTAAGGCGGCCGCGTTATGGCTTGCGGCCGTGTGATTGGGGTCATGGAAAACCTTGGCGGATATCCCGCGTCTCTCAAAGGCTTTAAAGAGTGACGCGCCAGATATTCCCGCGCCAATTATGGCGGGGGTCATCGATGGTTTTACTGTTTTGCGTGAGCCAGGAAACCGGGCTTCAAGGCGGTGGCGTTTGCGGCCAAACCCTGTTTTTTTGTCTGTTTCAAAACCTGCTTTTTGAAGCGCGGACCTCACGGCACCAGCAACCGTAAATGTTGCGAGCCGCGCGCCGGGTGCGGACAATGTTGCCAGCTTTTGCATGATGGTCTCAGACCACATATCAGGGTTCTTCGCGGGGCTGAATCCATCTAAGAACCACGCATCGACCGAGGCCTCCAGAGCGTCTAAGGCTGGCGTAATATCATCATGGATGAGGGTAAGGGTTACGCCGTCAAAATGTAGCCTATGAAATCCTTTTACGCGTCCCGGCCACGCCGCAATAAGCTTATCGGAGTAGGGTTTAAGTCTTGGCCAGGCGGCTAGAGCTTTTCCTAATTGCTGCGCGTCAAATGGAAACTTCTCGATGGAGATAAAGTGCAGGCGAGACGCGGGTGATTTGGTTTTATCCCATAACCGCCACGCTGCGAGAAAATTTAAACCAGAGCCAAACCCTAGTTCGCCTATGACAAAACGTTCGCAATTCTGCCAGCCTTCCGGCAGACCGCAACCACCAAGAAAAACGGTTTCTGTTTCTTCGAGGCCGCCATCGGTAGAAAAGTAAATATCACCAAAGTTCGTTGC
>CAZJRU010000309.1:0-1646 GCA_964548315.1 uncultured Hellea sp. | reverse complement strand
AAAATATCGGGCAAGATTTTTTTCATGACTTCTATCGTGCCTTTTGCCCAGCGGTGTTGCTGAACTTTGAAAGCGCGCATACTCTCGGGAATCTCGCTTGGGCTATAAATTTCTGGGCGGTAGATAAATTCCCAGCCGCGTATTTGCGCGCGGTAACTTAAGTCTGTGTCCTCGGTTAAGGTATCAGAGTTCCACCCGCCCGCGTCAATAATGGTTTCTTTTCGCCAAATACCCGCCGTTCCATTGAAATTAAAATAGACTCCCTGACCAGACCGGGCCACTTGCTCAATCCCAAAATGGGCGTCAAGCATAAGGGATTGCAAACGGGTCAAGGTGTTGACGTTAGAGTTTAAATAGCTCCAACGGCTTTGAACTAAACCGACGTTAGTCTTTTGAAAGTAAGGGAGGGTTTTTAATAAAAAATCTGTCTCTGGAACAAAGTCAGCATCAAAGATGGCAATGAATTCGCCTTTGACACTCGCCATTGCCGCGGCAAGAGCCCCAGCTTTATACCCGTCACGATTACTCCGCCGAATATGTTCAATATCATAGCCTAAGGTTTGATAATGGCGCACGCGCGCCGCCGCAATATCCGCGCACTCATCTGTTGAATCGTCAATGACCTGAATATGTAATTTCTCGCGCGGGTACTCAAGCTTAGCCACACGGTCAATGATACGCGCCGCGACGAATTTTTCGTTATATAGCGGAATCTGAACTGTGACTTTGGGAACGATAATTAAATCAGCCAAAGTCGGAGTTTGATGGTCGGTTAAATTGCCGATTAACCGCTTTGCCATCAAACTATGGTAAATGCGATGCGCGCCATAAATGCAGAGTATTGAGACCAGAAGGTAATGAATGCTCAGGATCAAAATCGAAATAATCGACATGAAATATGTTCCTTAAAAGGTAGAGACAATGGCGAATTGAACATTCGTGCCTTTGAGCGTGTTATCGCCATAAATAGCGGTTGTGCCAGTTATTTCAGCTGCGAAAGTGTCATTGAGTTTATATCCGGCTGTATATTCTAACCGGCCTAGATCGAATTCAAGAGGAAGCTGGGGGTTTACGGCAGCTGCCGGCGTTGTGAACTCGGTATCTGTACTGGACGCGGCATGAATGCCGTCAAGCTTTGTCCTCAAATAGGTTCTGTCATTAAGGTCAAATCCATATTCGACCAAGTAACGAAACTCATCAACGGGGTCTTCCGTACGCACACGATATCCAACTTCAAGGCCGCCGTAACCCAGTTCGCCAAAGGACTTCCCAAATAGCAATTTGCCTTCAAAGTCTTCCTGGCCATTCCCCAGAGGAAGTTCGGAGTTTTCACTATAGAGATAGGGGGCTTTGAAAAGACCTTGTACAGAGATAATCACAGGGCCGTCAACAAGGCGGTATTTAAGTCCTAAATCAATATCGCCAACGCCTGAGCCTGAGGTTTCTTGGCCGCCGGATTCGTTCTCAAGGTCGGTCAAAGACCCTGTCGCAAAAAAAGTTAAATCGTCTCTAAGGCCATGTTCCCAATAGACATTGAAATTAGTATTTTGAAAATTCTCGAAATCACCTTCGGGTCCAAAACGACTACTGGTTTCAAAATAATTTACGGCGCCTTTTAAATAATTTTCGCCCTGTTTAGCTGTCCA
>CAZJRU010000308.1:0-1646 GCA_964548315.1 uncultured Hellea sp. | reverse complement strand
CAATGGCTTTAGGTTTGAATGAATGGCAGAAAACTCTTCTTTGATTGCGCGCAGACTTGCGGCCTTAACGGTGAAAGAAGTCGTCGAGACGCGTTTGTCTTTGGGGCAAGTCCTTGCTAGCCAAGCCGATTATCAGTCTCTGGAAAGCCGAGATCGAGCCTTTGTTAGATTAATTGCTGCAACTACATTTCGGCGTATGGGACAGATCAATGCAGCCTTAAAACCCTTTGTCAAAAAAAGACCGCCTAAATTTGTGTATGCGGCCTTGCAGACCGCCGCCGCGCAAATTCTCTACTTAAACACGCCGCCTCATGCGGCTGTCGGTGAAACAGTTGCCATGTTGAAAGCGCGCTCCAGCTCTAAGGGCTTTGCTAATATGGCCAATGCGGTTTTACGGCGTATTGTTGAAAAAGGCCCGGCTTTGTCAGGAGCGCAGCCGCCCAAAATCAATATCCCTGGCTGGCTGCGCGGGAGTTGGGAGCGTGAATATGGTCGTCACGCAGGACGTAAACTCGCGGTCCAGCTTATGGGGAACCCGGTTTTGGACCTCACTGTTAAATCTGATGTGGAGGCATGGGCTGAAAAATTAGAGGGCCAAGTCATTGGGGCTTCGACGGTCCGCCTTGATAAGATCGGAGATGTCAGCGCGCTTGCGGGTTTTAAGGAGGGCGAATGGTGGGCACAAGATATTGCCGCGAGTTTGCCTGTGCAAATTTTGGGAGACCTCAAAGACAAGCAGGTTCTCGATTTATGCGCCGCGCCTGGGGGAAAGACCATGCAAATGGCGGCAAAAGGCGCGAAGGTTACCTCTGTTGATAAATCCGAGGCCCGGCTGATGAGGGTTAAAGAAAATCTGAAGCGCACAAAACTCGCGGCAGACGTGATTTGCGCCGATATTCTCACCTATGAGCCCGAACATTCCGAATTTGATGTTGTTTTGCTGGACGCGCCTTGCTCAGCGACTGGAACGTTTCGGCGTCATCCTGACGTTTTATATAACCGTACGCCCAAAGACGTCGCGAATTTGGTGCGTTTGCAAGACAAATTACTTATGCGAGCGGCGCAACATGTTCGCCCTGGAGGACGTCTTTTATATTGCACTTGTTCTCTGCAGACAGAGGAAGGCGCGCCGCGAATCACTAAATTTTTACAGGCCATGCCAGATTTTCGCCTTATTCCAATTTTAGGTGTAACTGCTATTGACCTGCCCAAAACTGCGTTTTTGGGTGGATATATGAGGTCTATCCCCTATTTTCTTGACGAGAGAGGGGGCATGGATGGGTTTTTTATCGCTCTGCTAGGGCGCAAAACGGCATAAAGTAAGGCTCCGTTAACCTTGTTTTGGTCTAAGTTTTGTAATCGAGCAGTATGATGTTTCAAAATGGGAGGCTCAAAATGAGCACGAACAAAATTTTACTTGGTACTTTAGTTGCCGGATTTGGTATAGCCGCTGTCGCAATCAGCGCTAATGCCCAATCTCGATATGGTAGCGGCAACAGCTACGGAAACGTTTACGACTACGAAAGCGGTAATTGTGGAGCGGCTTGCGCGCCAAGCCTTAGAACGTCCCAATCATCACGTTATGGCTCAAGCATTTCCCAGCAGCCCTATTACGCGCCGCAGCCAAGCTATATACCCGCGCAGCC
>CAZJRU010000307.1:0-1665 GCA_964548315.1 uncultured Hellea sp. | reverse complement strand
GCGCCGCGCGGCATGCCGCAAATCGAAGTGACATTTGATATTGATGCCAATGGTATCGTTAATGTGTCCGCCAAAGACAACGCAACAGGTAAGGAACAGCAAATTCGTATCCAAGCCTCTGGCGGTCTGTCTGATGCTGATATCGACTCCATGATTAAAGACGCGGAAGCGAATGCCGATGAGGATAAAGCGCGCCGCGAACTTGCCGAAGCAAAAAATCAAGCAGAAGCTCTGACCCACAAAGCCGAAGCTGATGTCAAAGAGCATGGCGACGCTCTGACGGATGAGCAGAAGCAAGATATTGAAGATGCTGTTAAGGCTGTCCGCGAAGAAGCGGAAGGCGATAACGCAGAAGCGATTAATGAGAAAATCCAAACCTTGACCGAAGCCGTGATGAAAATGGGCGAGGCGATTTACGCCAACCAGTCCAGCGAAGCGGATGAGGACAGCGCCGATGCATCAGATGATGATGACGATATTGTCGACGCTGAATTTGAAGACGTCGAAGACGACAAAGCCTAATTCAAACTGATAACCCTGAAAGTTTCTTTCAGGGTTTTTAGCTTATGGCTGTGACGATTGATCGTTATCTTGTAAGCGAGCACACAAAAGGCAACGCAATTCTCAAGGAAAAGATAGGATGATCAATTTTGAGACATTGCGGCAAGCTGACGTAAAGCAAAGCCCCTTTACCTATCTGACGGCGAATGACGTTATTACGCAAAATGACGGTCAAAATGTGCGTCGTGATTATCCGCAGATTAAACAAAGCGGATATCTTCCGCTCTCCAAGCTTTCGGGCGGTACGGCCTTTAATGAATTGATAGATGATCTTAACTCGCCGCAGCTCGCCGAAATATTATCAGATAAACTTGGACTGGAACTTCGCGATAAGCCGCGCATGATTACGGTGCGGCGCCTCTCCAAATTAAAAGATGGCCGTGTTCACAATGATAGCCAATCTAAAATATGTACTTGCCTTATTTATTTAAATGAAAGCTGGGATGACCGAAATGGCGGAGCTATAAGGGCTTTAAATGGCGACACGGACATGAATGATTTTGCAGATGAAGTCTCCCCGATTGCTGGGAATGTATTCGCCTTTGCCCGGTCTGAAAATAGCTGGCATGGGCACCCTCCCTTTAAAGGAGACCGTTATGTCATCCAAACAACTTTTTTAATCGATGATGAGGCTCTAGCTCGCAAAGAAAAACGCGGCGGGCTACAAATGCGTCTGAAAAACTTTTTCGAACGGCGCCGTTCAGTAACACAACAAAAAGACCAAGCTTATGGCTAAACGTGATTATTACGAAGTACTCGGCGTTGAAAAAGGCGCAGATGCTAAAACAATGAAATCTGCCTTTCGTAAAAAGGCGATGGCGTGCCATCCTGATAGGCACCCAGATGACCCTGGGGCCGAAACTCGGTTTAAAGAGCTTAATGAAGCCTATGGCATCTTGTCAGATGACCAAAAACGGGCGGCCTATGACCGCATGGGACATAGCGCCTTTGAACAAGGCGGTATGGGCGGCGGAGCCGGCGGATTTCAGGACTTTGGCGATATATTCTCCCAGATATTTGGCGGCGGCGCGGCGGGCGGCGGCTTTGCTGATATGTTTGGCGGCGGCGGCGGGCGGCGTCAACAAGTTCAACGCGGCTCTGATT
>CAZJRU010000306.1:0-1665 GCA_964548315.1 uncultured Hellea sp. | reverse complement strand
AGCTCTGAGGCTTTGGTGGTACCTGTGCGCAGCATCACCGCGCCCATGGACATAAAGAGCAAGCCTTTAAATATTACATCAGCAACAACGTGAGCCGCGACGCCGTTCATGGCCAGCGGCGTACCAATCCCAATACCGCAGACCATAAAGCCAAGTTGGTTATTGAGCGAATAAGACAGAACTCGGCGAAGATCATTTTCAATCACAGCAAAGAAGACTGGGAAACAGGTCATAATCGCGCCGATATAAATCAAGATATCTTCACCCGCAAAGCCGCGGGCCAAGGCATAAAGCGCTAACTTGGTCGTAAAGGCGGAGAGGATAACTGTGCCCGTAATGGAGGCTTTCGGATAAGCGTCTTGGATCCAGTTGTGCAAAAATGGAAATCCGCATTTTATACCCATCGCCAATAAGAGCAGCCATCCGCCTGGCGCGCCAAGACCAATATGCTCAAAGGTGAAGTCGCCGCCATTGGCCTTGCCATAAACAATTGCCCCCGCGAGGAGCAGCACGCCTGATAAAACGTGAATAGCTAGATAGCGAATACCCGAGGCGTAAGAGCGCTCTCCGCCCTTCCAAACCAGGAAGACAGAGGAAATTGCGGCCAATTCCCAGAATATAAAGAGGGTTAGTAAATCACCAGAGAACACGCCTGCTAAGGCCGCGCCCATATAGATGAGCGCGGAGCTATCCGTAATTTTGCACTTCTCATGAAGCCCGTAAATTGCGTTAAGGACCCCCGCCAAACAGAAGAGATAGCCCCAAATCATAGAGAGCCGGTCTATACGCAGGGTGGTATAGTCCATGCCCGCGAAAGTAATAACGCCGCCAATGACTTCTTGCGCGCCGTAGATTTGAAAAATCATAACGCCCGCGAAAATCGGGGCGAGGAGTACAAGGGCTTTGCGGATTTGGCCAACGGGCACAAATGCGCAGATAATACCCGCGAGGATGACCCACAGGCCCGGATTGATTTGAAGGATATCAATCATGGTGATCTCCTTCAGTTGAATAGTCTGGATCAGGCAGACCGCCCTCTCCGTAATAATCTTCATCGCGCGCGAGGAGCTTGAATAAAGGCCCCGCGCTAATGACGACAAAACTATAGGCGACAAAACCGATGACTGCCCATGAGCCAAAGAAGTCCCACGGCGCGACGTGATGGGGCGGATAGATAAGACCTAAGGCCGTGCATATCACCATGCCCGCTATGGGGAGCCACATAAAATTTTTAATCGTCGACTCGCGGCCCAGCCATAAAAACGGAACGGACATTGGGTGAGCATTAGTCCGCTCTTCAAGTTCAGCCTCATTTAGATTTTCAGGTGATTTGGCCATCTAAAAACCTCCCGGAAGCATGGGGCCTAAAAATTCTGCAATCGGCCCCGCAAAGAAGAATAGAACAAAAGCGCCAAAGGCCGTCAAAACAGGCGGGATAATCACCCAGCGGTGCTTCTTGCGTTCTTCGGCAATATGAAGATCTTTTTTCGCGTCTAGCGGCGGTTTCATGAACGCCCGAATAGAAATCGGCAGAAGATAAATAATGTTCAGGATAGACGATACAATTAGCGCCGCCATCAATATCCCCTTGCCGCTATCAAGCGCGCCGACCATCAAGAAGAATTTCGGCCATGAGCCGCCCATGGGCGGAATACCGATAATCGA
>CAZJRU010000305.1:0-1676 GCA_964548315.1 uncultured Hellea sp. | reverse complement strand
GACCTCTGCCGAAGATATTTTATGGCGGCGCAGTAAACTCGGCCTGCATATGAGCGAGGCCCAAAGAGACGCATTTACAGATTGGTTCAATTCCCATACGGCCTAAGGCGTGAATGCTCTCATAAATATACTTGGAACGCCCATACCGCTCGGACAAACGCTCGTCACTTATTTCGCTTTCACGGCGATCATCATTGGCCGCTATTTCCTCATTGTCTGGCCTATCCATTGGATGCTCTGGAAGCGACCTGCCGATAAAGTCAAAGCGCGGCGCTTGTCCAAGCGCGAACCGACAGCGGCGACCATCCGCAACGAGATTAAGCTCTCCACCATTTCCGCCTTTATCTACGCCGCCCCTGCCGCCATTGTTTTAGAGATGTGGAAAGCGGGCGGCACGGCCATGTATGCGGGATTGCCCCAGGGCCTTAGCCAATGGGGCTGGGTTGCGATCAGCGCCTTTATTTATCTCTTCGCGCAAGACACGTGGTTTTACTGGACCCACCGCGTGATGCATCACAGGAAGCTGTTTAAATGGACTCATGAAGGCCATCACCGCTCCGTCCAGCCTACGCCTTGGGCCAGCTTTTCTTTTGACGCGGTCGAGGCGATAAGCGCGGCTTGGCTGCTCCCCGTCATGGCGCTCTTCATTCCCATCCATGTTGGTACGGCGCTGGCGCTACTGATGATTATGACCATTAACGCGGTGTTCAATCACGCGGGCTGGGAGGTCTATCCCGAGCGGTGGATCAAAGGCTGGTGGGGCAAACACATCATCACAGCGAGCCATCACAACCTCCACCACACAAAATTCAAAGGCAATTATGGGCTTTATTTTAGGTTCTGGGATAAGCTCATGGGCACCGATACGGGCCTCGTTTAGCCATGGCCAAGATCCGAAATATCGACAAAGAACTCCTCTCCGATAATTGGTACACGCTCAATAAATATAGCTTCGATATTCAGAGCGCGCAGGGCGAGTGGCAACGCGTGGAGCGCGAGACTTATGACCGCGGGAACGGGGCAGCTATTTTGCTTTATGACCCCGCGCGCAACACTGTTATCCTCACGCGTCAATTTCGTATGCCGACCTATGTCAACGGCAATGACGAGGGGATGATGATCGAAGTTTGCGCGGGGCTGCTGGACGCGGATAACCCCGAAGACTGCATTCGCAAAGAAGCGGAAGAAGAAACGGGCTACCGCGTCAAAGAGGTTACCAAGATTTTTGAAAGCTATATGTCGCCCGGCGCGGTGACAGAAATTATTCACTTTTTCATCGGGGCCTATACGCCCGCTATGAAAGTCAGCGACGGCGGGGGTCTCGCGCATGAGCATGAAAATATCGAAGTGCTAGAACTGGATTTTGACACCGCTTATGGGATGATTGCCTCGGGCGAGATTAAAGACGGCAAAACAATTATGCTCTTACAACATGCAAAGCTGACGGGGCTTTTCGCCAAGTCGTGAGCGCCTAAAACAAGACGCAGCTGTGCTACAACCAGACTCGGATTTCAAAAAACGAAACCCGCAAAGCGTCACCATTTTATAAAATGGACAATCCGCGAGAGCGGCACCCCGATGGAATACCAAAATAATAATGTTTGTTTTACGAGATGTTACTCCCGCGGCGATGATTTTTAATGGCGGCCTCATTACCCTCCCTCCAGTTCCGCTTC
>CAZJRU010000304.1:0-1689 GCA_964548315.1 uncultured Hellea sp. | reverse complement strand
GCCACATCGGACGTGGAGGGCCGCGCCCCGCTTTATCAAGAAGTCGTGGTCGAAGTGAAAGCCTTTGATGAGGCTTCCGCGCGCCAAGCGATTGAAGCCCATGCCAAACGCCGTGAAACAAGCTATCAAAACGCATCAGGCGATACTGTCACCTGGTCCTTTGAAAACATCATAGATGTTTCGCCCGTCTTAGAGGAAAACTTCACAGACGGGGTACGAGATTTATACGCGCGGCATTTTAAGGATTTAGAGGCTTATACGAGGCTGGATAAGTCGATTTAAAGAAGAGCATCTTTTTGTTGGTTGTTTTCCGAGCTCTACCAACTCCGCATGATATCCCGTGCAAGCCGTCCAGAGGGCGTTAAGTCACGCTCTGACCAGCCCCCATGCGAGCTAGCCCCGCGCCGCAGCATTGACGCGCCTTCGTTTTTATCGCTCACAGCCCAGTTTAAATGCGTCAGGCCGTTACGCTTGGCAAATGTCATCCACTCGCGTGTGGAAGCAACGTCCATATATCCATCGCCGCTATAGGTCACGCTGCCCCATTCTGAGAGGATAAGGGGGAGACCTTTATTAATTGCATATTGGGCTTTCTTTCGCAGTTCACCCTTATGGGTCGCCGCGTAAAAATGCAGGGCATAGAGAATATTACGGTGCCCGCGTATCGGATTATCTGCCGCGATATGCACATCTTGGTCCCAACGCGGTGTGCCAACAATAATCAAATTATCAGGATCGATACGGCGAATGGCGGCGATGACGGTTTCCGCATAAGGTTTAATTGTTCGCGACCAATCGGTTGTATCCAATGGCTCATTATAAATTTCATAAATCAGGTTTGGGGTATGGCCATATTTTTTCGCTAGCACGGAGAAAAATCGAGCCGCTTCCTGTGTATTTTTTTCAGCTTGATGGGAATGCCAATCGACAATCACATAGAGGCCATTTGCAATAGCGGCCTCGACAACAGTTTCCATTCGGCGGGCATTGCCTTGTGGGTCCTTGAGGAAACTCCCGTTATTTTGCGCGCCCATGGCAACGCGCACGATACCTGCGTTCCAATCTTTAGCGAAGGTTTTAACCGCGCCAGCCGTGTAGAACCGGTCTTGTCCCCATCCCGTATTGGACCAGAAAAAGCTAGGCCCTGCGAGCGATGTGACTTGCCCATGTTGTCCACGAATATGCGGACCAACGACAGAAAGATGCCCATGTCTTGCGACTGGCGTTGCGGCAATGCGTTGAATTGCCTTGGTATGATTTGTCCTGGGATAATTTTGCTGATTAAGATTGTGGGGGTAATTCGGACGATAGGACGTCTGCGCCGTCGCCGTCTGACACAGCAAAAACATCATTAATATGAACGGCAATATATGGAGTAGCCTAAACATAGCTCTCTTTTATGCAGACGACGTGCCAAAGCCAGAGATTTTATGCTCTAATGACAGCTTGAAATATATTAAGCGTATATCTGAGGAAGGGCAGGAATCGAACCTGCGCTCATGTTTCCCACGTGTTTTTCTAATGTCCTTCCAAGGATTTCACCGTGAGAAACGTCTTATAGATAATAAGGCGATATGCGTGCCATGATTGCGCCGCATTGTAGCTGTGTTATGATTGCGTGGGTAAATAAGGAGGAATGTTGCAAGATATTTCTTCTCATAAACGAAACATCAATAATGTTTGGGCGTT
>CAZJRU010000303.1:0-1706 GCA_964548315.1 uncultured Hellea sp. | reverse complement strand
GCGATACTTTTGACATTATTTCGGAGATTGAAGACAAACTCGCCCTTGATGTTGTGCCCATGCAATGGCCCGCGGGGTCTGGCCGCCGCTTTCGGGGCGTCGCAGATTTACGCACAGGTCAATTTCTGAGCTTCGTCAAACCAGATGATGGCGGCCAGCATAGCTGGATACCGCTGGGCGGAAACTCCATTGGGCAACACTTTAACGATGATGATATGCTCGAAGAATTTACAGAAGAGCAGGAACTGGCAAAAGAATATCCAGACTTCAATGAACAGTCCTTTCGGGAAGGCCATATGACCCCCGTTTATTTTGGAAGCGCGCTACGCAAATTCGGGGTGTTAGAACTTATTGATGCGCTTGCTGAATTTGCGCCCAAACCTCAACCCGAAGTCTGCACCAAAGCCGGACAAGCCACGCAAATGAAACCGACAGATAAAGAAGTCGCCGGTTTTGTCTTTAAAGTACAAGCGAATATGGATCTTAATCACCGTGACCGCGTGGCCTTTTTGCGCATGTGTTCTGGAGAGTTTAAACGCGGCATGAAACTCAAAACGACAGAAAATAAAACTATCTCTGTGCACAATCCGATTTTGTTTTTCGCGCAAGACCGCGAGCTTGCCGACACCGCCTATGCTGGCGATGTCATCGGCATTCCCAATCACGGAGCCTTGCGCGTTGGCGATAGTCTATCGGAAAATGGCAAGATTAAATTTGCGGGCATTCCAAATTTTGCGCCTGAAATCTTACGCCGCGCGAGACTGGCAGACCCGCTTAAAGCTAAGCATTTGAGAAAAGCGCTTGAAAGCCTGGCCGAAGAAGGCGTGACGCAACTCTTCAAACCCGCTATTGGATCGGATATGATTGTCGGCGCAGTGGGTGCTTTGCAGATCGACGTCATGCGCGAGCGTATTAAAACAGAATATGGTTTAGAGGTTACCTTCGAAGCTCCGCCTTATCAAACCGCGCGTTGGCTGAGCTGTGATGACCCTGCCAAGCTGAAAACTTTCATCGATAAGTCTCAAGGCTCGATGGGCGAAGACATTGACGGCGCGCCAGTATTCCTCGCCAAATCAGCGTGGGATGTGGGCTATGCGCAAGAGAAGAATCCCGACATTAAGTTTCTGAATGTAAAAGAACGCAGTTAACCGGCTTGGCCTAATTCTTGCTTCTTCTTCCTAATTAGAGAAGAGACAAGAGAGACCCATGTTGATACACGTTCTACCGGTATTTATAATGTTTCTCTACACGGTGCTAACGGCGTCTCTCTTTTTTATACCTATAACGCGCTTCCCAAGAAAGACTAAGCTCTTCAACTTTTACTGGGTCGGGTTTTGGGGATTTCTAGTCGCGATCGCGGCCTTGGCTGGCGCCGACAATGTACTAAGGGTTGGTGGGTATGATGCAACTAAGACGTCCATGCTCGTCTTAACAACAGTCTCAGCCGGGTTTGTTCTTTTTGTTGTCGTGGCTTGGTTTCATCTATCCGCAAAAGCGATTGCGTCCATATATATGCGCGGCCGCGATAAATTAAAATCCAAACTAACCGCCAGCTAGAACACCGAGAGGTTCTTGAAAGACGGGTGTCGTTGGCCTCGATTGCGATGTCGCTATAGGTGCATTTGAATCAGTTGGCGCTCGCAGTAATGGCCGCGGCGCAGCGACATCATCATTTAAACTTCCAAATAAATTTTGCTGTGCGTCTT
>CAZJRU010000302.1:0-1708 GCA_964548315.1 uncultured Hellea sp. | reverse complement strand
AAAAAGGCTTGAAGCCCACGGTTCCAACGAATTTTGCTCGCGGCCGTGTGTAGGCTTTTGATAGAGCGTTGATGTAAGAATTTCTGGCCAAGATAAGGAACAATAAGCGTTGCTGGAAAGCTTAAAAGGATGAATAAGAATATCAACGGACTGGCGGAAATGATTTTGGGATTTAATTCAGAGAGTTCAGGTGTCGTCATCAGCGGGAAAATTTTTGCAAGACTAAATAATGATGCCACGACCATTAGCCCACATAGAGTACCGAAAATTTTGCGAGCCATGTTTTTTGTAACGCGGTTAAGAACCCAAAACACCAATCCGAGAATTGTCGATCCTGCGAACAGGCCGCCAAAAAGATATATAGAAGACGCGCCTTCGCCTGTGAATACAGCCATGCTCATATCCAGCATTTGTTGCGAAAGCTCCGGGTCCACTGAGTCTAATATAGGGGATATAGGAGATGTAACGACGAGTTGCGCCGCGAGCCAACCTAAGACTGTGAACCAAAAGACGATTCCCCAGACCCACCAGCGCGAATCTCCATGCTGGGTTTGGTTAAGATAGGCGTCTTTTGTAAACGACATGAGTATCTCCTGATTCTGACAGGATTATTACTCATCTAAAAGTGTGAAACGAGCATTAAAAAACCGCGCTAAAAATAGCGCGGCCCAATTTATTTTGTCGATTCTAGCTTACCAGCGGCTATCGACTAACTTTTCTGATCCTTGAACAATATAGGATCCATCCCACGGGTTGGAACATTGTTTGACACTCACGAGGGCTGGACGTCCGTGATACAAACCATCCAATGTTACGCGGTTGCAGACCGTTCGTCTTTTATAAGACGCATATGATCCATAAGTCGGACGGTATAGGCTATAGGCCGAAGGCGACCAACGATAAGGGCTATATCCAGCGCTACCGAAACTAAAACTTATACCAAGACTACTCCGGTATGGGCTAAAAAAGCTGCGGCTTCCGCCCAAGAGTGACGATGTTCTAAACAATGAGCTGCTTGAACGTCGATTGTTAAATCCTCTATTAATCGATCTGTTAGTCCTTAAACTACTGTTTCTAAGACTTCTTGAGCTTAATGACCGATTTGACCTTAGCGATCGGTTGGACCGAAATTTGGCTGAGCTATTATCGGCGACCTTTACGACCGATTTTGATTTTTTTACTTTAGCGGCAATGGGTTTATCCGTGCCTGCTAGCGCAGAGGGAGCTGCGGCAAGTACAATCAAAGCACTAGCCGCTGCCAAAGTTTTCGAAATAATATGTCGGGTCATGAGGACCTCCTTTGGTTAGCGACGATTATGGCTTAGCATTCTATAGCTGAGCCAAGCCTGAAACGTTTGTTCATATTGTATTAATGGGGTAGGGACGGCCTCATGACTGATAATGATTCCAATAATGAAATCAATTTTGACCACTTGAATACCTATGTAGCAGGCGATGTAGACTTGACCGCTGAACTTTTTAGCCTCTTCCAACACCAAGTCGAAATGTGGGGAAGGGCCTTAGTGGTAGATACGGATGATGAGACTTGGGAGTCCGTGACGCATTCGCTTAAAGGAACTGCCAATGCAGTTGGAGCCTTAGATTTGGCAGATCTATGCCGCAAAGCTGAAGGTTACACAGGTGAGCGTAACCGCGCGGGGTTACGAGAGAAAGCCGTGCAGGATATTGAGTTTCGTATTTCAAGAAC
>CAZJRU010000301.1:0-1714 GCA_964548315.1 uncultured Hellea sp. | reverse complement strand
CGAGAGGTGCCCGTAGGCACACCCGATGCGCCTAATGTATTACTTGGGTTCCTAAACGGTCAAACCCATCACGTGGGCCACGAAACTGGATATGATCAGGTGCAATATGAAGGATCGCCTGAGGACTATACAATCGTAGCGACTGAGGTTGCTGGAACTTATCATGTCTTAAAGCCGGACGGCGGGTTTGATGTCCTTGTAGATATTGAAAGCCTCTTATTTCTGGAAACAGATCAACAGTTTGATATAGAAAGCCTCGTAAAACCTATATTAGTGACACCCCCAGAAAACATGACTGTGCTTGAGCACTTTGGTGAGCCTATTACACTTGTTGGCGCAAACATCCCATGGTCGACGGATAGCGGGTTTAGTTCTGATTTTGGCTGGTATTCTCCCCTCAATATCGCTGCATACCGCGACAGATTTTCGCAATTACAGGACGTGGGGGCAAACTCTGCAAGAGTTTGGCTACACACGACGTCACAGGTCACACCAGATATAGCTGAAAATGGCGTTGTAACTGGCTTGAGTCATATCTCATCAAATGACGTCGTGATTGATCAGTTAAGAAACGTCTTAGATGAAGCGTGGGAGCGCGGCATCGTGGTCACCTATAGCTTGTTTTCTTATAATATGTTCTGCGACTTTTACGGAAATGATTATGGGTATTCAGGCGTTGAGCAAATGGAACGCCACCGTATGATGATTGAAGATAACTATGAAAGTTATATCGAAAATGCTCTACTCCCCATCGTAAATGGGTTGAAGGACCATCCGGGCCTCTTTGCTTATGAGGTATTTAACGAACCTGAAGGCGCTATTGTAGATATGACTGACGCAGGTCATTTCTGTCCTGACGTGGCTAATGTTCCCGGTGACGGCCTGACCTACCCGCCCTCTTTAGAAGGAATTCAAAGATTTGTGAACCGTATTGCCGCTGCCGTACATGAAGCGGATCCTAATGTAAAAATGACGACCTCAACACATACGGATTTCTTTGATGCATTTAGCAATCAGACATTGCTCTCACAGCCAGGAGCAGATCAAAGTGGAACGCTCGATTTTTATGAATTACACTTCTACCCATTTTATGAAAATCCACCTTATACAACTAATGCAGATGTCTATAATTCTGACCGTCCTATTCTCATCGGGGAATATAGTACGGGCGAAGTTCAACAAGAATCTCTCTTTCAAGTAACGCCGCAGGACTCAATTTTTCAAATTATTAATCAAGGCTATGCTGGTGCATGGCCATGGTCACTTCTTGATAATCAGTTTGGAGATATTGAGCTGGCCATTTCAAACGTGCCGAGCATAAACAAAACGATTGACCGAGATGCTGTAGAAGCCTGTATCCAATCACGTGATAGTACTTGCTATAAGTAAGGTTTCACGACCTTTCCAAAGGGGTTCATTTGCTCACGTCAGCATGGCCTAGCCTTCCGCTGCGCTCATAGAAATTTTGCGGCGTATGGCACAAGACTATAACGCGACAAGAGACGGTTTCAGGATTTTATGTTGATTAAGGGTGAGGCCTTACGGTTTGTAGAAGTTAAAGCTTCTGGTGACGTTATACGCCGCAATCAACTCACCCGAATAAAGCAATTGCGGGCTGTTGGTATTCAAACGGATATCGCACGTACCGACTGGTTCATCGACCCAAACCAGATCTATGTAGTGGTTGATGTGGAGACAACAGGCGGACGCTCGG
>CAZJRU010000300.1:0-1735 GCA_964548315.1 uncultured Hellea sp. | reverse complement strand
AGACCTTCAACCATACCTTCAATCATGGCAGCGCGGTCTTCTTCACTCATTTGCGCAGCCGCTGCGATATCTTCCCGGTTGGGGCCAGCTTGGGGCGAGGAGAGAGGGCGGGATTGCTGAGCAGCGAAAGCACGAGCGCTTTTGAGTTCGGCAAGGGTATCTGGATTATTACCAGACAACTCGAATGTCTTTTCATATGCTTTAAAAGCATCCTCATAACGGCCAATTGTCATCAGACTGCGAGCATAAAGGCCCCATTGTTGTAAAGTTCCACCTTCTGTTTGTAGCTTTTTTTCAAGTCCAGAAACAAGGTCTTCCATTGAAGCATCGTTCGCATGTTGTGGCTCTGGGGTGTTTTGTGACAGGGCCTGAGATGCCGTTAATACCGCTGGCTTGAGTGAATTTTTAATCGTAAGATTAGGTGACCCTATGAGCGAATATACGCCTAAGGTGCTTGCAAGTAGAATTGCATATGTCGCGCCAGCCCAAACAGGTTTTATTCTCGCCGAAATTTGCGCAGGCTTGCCGGCGCTCTCAATGAGTCGTTTTTCTAAAACGGATTTTTGCGGGAAAAGATATTCATCACCTGTGTCGTCCTCTTGTGAGTCTCTTTCAACTTTTAAAAGCTCATCTTTATAAGCTTCCAACACGCTTTGCTGGGAAGATAAAGTTTCGATTTCTTTCACGTTTTTGAAATATAGAGGGACGGCAATATAAGCGCAGACAGAGCTACAAAGACCAAAAATGAAAAGCCAAATCATGTTGTATTATCCATCACGCGTTTTAAAGTTTCTAGTTCTTCCTCTGTGAGTTTTTCTACGGGTGGCGTGATATCATTTCGGGGACGCCTTAATGACATAAACCAAATACCCATTCCAAAGACTATCAAAAGAGGCAAGAACCAAAGTGCATAAGTATTTCGTTGAACAGGGGGTTTTAAAAGGACAAAGTCTCCGTAACGTGTACGCATAAACTCAATGACCTGAGCATCTGTTTCTCCTTGCGCTAAACGTTCTCTAACTAAGAGGCGCATATCTTTGGCGAGCGATGCGTCTGACTCTTCTATGGATTGATTTTGGCAAACAACGCAGCGTAGAGCGCGCCCGACTTCGCGAGCTCGCTCCTCAAGCTTATCATTTGACGACGTTTGAGCAAATGATAGGGTCGCCGTAAAAAATAGTCCGATAATGAGTAATATTCTCATCAGTTATCCCTCAGATCCATAATAATCGGTTGAAGCGTATTTTTCCAAATATCGTCTGTAATTATACCGACATGTTTGTAGCGGATACGCCCAAATTGATCGATGATAAAACTTTCTGGCGCGCCAGTTATACCTAGGTCAATCGCTAAGCGGCTTTCAGCATCGAAGATAACCAAATCATAAGGGTTTCCATTCTTGTTTAACCACTTTTTCCCTTTTTCACGACTATCCCGCCAATCTATGCCAACCATTTTTACGTTTTCGGATTGAGCAATTTCCATTAATTTTGGATGTTCTATTTCGCAAGAGACACACCATGAACCAAAGACATTTACGAGGGATATTTCGCCGATAAATATATCTTGAGTTAATATCTGTTCTGGGGCGTAAAGCTCGGTGAGTTCAAAAGTTGGAACAGAGCGATCAATCATTTCAGATGGTAAAATATTTGGATCACGTGTTAAGCCATAGCCGAACGCTGCAACAAGCAACATTAGGCAAAACAGAGGCCAGAGAGATTGAATGACTCGT
>CAZJRU010000299.1:0-1738 GCA_964548315.1 uncultured Hellea sp. | reverse complement strand
TTCGGGGGCTGCCGCAGATACCGAATTACGGTTTTGGGTGACCCGCGGGTTTTAAGAAAATTAAGACTGAGATGAAGTTTCCATAATTCGCCGCTCTGCCAAGTAATCATGACTTCTCATTTCTATTAAGCGGCTAGCCGTTCTTTCGAACTCAAAAACACCGTCTCCTTTTACGTAAAGCTCGGCAGGTTCAACGGCTGCGCTCATCACTAATTTTGTACGTGTCTCGTAAAGCGCGTCAACCAGCGTTACAAATCTCTTGGCTTCATTTCGGTTGTGCGGACCGAGTTGTGGAACATTTTCCAATATGAGTGTCTGGAAAGCATGAGAAAGCCTGAGGTAATCGGCGGGGCCAAGGTTTTTATTGCAAAGCCTATCAAAACTCGCACGCGCCACGCCTGCTGCTGTTCTTCTTAAAATTAACTCGCGTCCCTGAACAGTTAAGATTGTTTCGCGAGCGGTAGCACCGCCAATGAGCCTTTGCCATGCTGACTCAATACCGTCTTCAGCCTGCTTACCCAAAGGGCTATAAAAAACAGGCGCAGATTTAAGTTGCCGCAAACGATGATCTGTTTCACCTGAAAATTCATGAATAATCAAATGCTCAGGCATCATTTCAATAAAAGGCTCAAACAGCTGTCGGTTTAGTCCGTTATGATAGAGACCATCAGGAGGACGGTTAGATGTCGCGACGACCACAACGCCGCGCTTCCATAAAGCTTCGAAGAGCCGAGAGAGTATCATCGCATCTGTAATGTCTGTAACATGAAACTCATCAAAACAAAGAAGTTCGGCTTTGGCGGCAATTTCTTTGGCGACCGGTTTGATGGGATCACCATCCCCGGTTTTGCGCCAATGGTTGATCCTTGAATGCACATCGAGCATGAATGCATGAAAATGAACGCGTTGCTTATTCTTGATGGGCGCATCCTCAAAAAACCAATCCATCAACATTGATTTTCCGCGCCCAACCCCTCCCCATAGGTAGAGTCCCTTAGGCGCTTTTACTTTGCGTGAAAAAAAACGGAGTTTGGAAGGCCTGGACTGAAGACGGATTAATAAATCATCTAACGCCCCTGCCGCTTTTAACTGCACGGGGTCTTCTGTAAGCTCTCCAGAATCGATGCGGTGTTGAAGCTGGTGTGTGACGGTCATTAAAATTATTGAAATAGTTGCAAATTAAGAGTTTATTAACTATCCAAGCGGCTGAGCAGGTCAAGACGAAACCCAAATTATGTTAAGGTTTCGTTTAGCTTCTGTTCATGTTAACATTTATACATAATATCTAACAGGCTGTGCACACGGCATGGCTGGGGCTCGTTTCGGGCTGAAACATAATCGGAGGGACCTTAAATGGACCAACTAACACAAACTCTTAGCGGAATATTACCCGCATGGGCCGTCGGTCCATTAGTCGCGCTCGCAGTCATTATTGTCGGGTACTTTATTTCTAAAATTTTGGCAGGTCTCGTTGCCGGTGGGATTAATCGCACAGGTATAGGTAGGAAAGCCAAAACAACAGGCGGCAATATCGGAAAATCCATCTCTAAAGCCTTCTTCTGGGTTTTATGGTTAGTCTTTATTCTGCTGGGTCTTTCTCAATTCCCACTTATGAATGACGCATTGGAGCCAATCAAAGGCATGCTAAATGGCGTTTGGGGATATCTACCGCAACTATTTGTTGGTGCTATCGTTCTTGTAGTCGGCACAGGCCTTGCGAAAGTTGTTAAAGAAGCCG
>CAZJRU010000298.1:0-1740 GCA_964548315.1 uncultured Hellea sp. | reverse complement strand
CTTTATACTGAAATGGTGACGGCCAATGCGGTTATTCATGGAGACAGAAATTATCTTATCGGGTTTAATCCAGCTGAACACCCTATTGCCCTACAAATTGGCGGGAGTGAGCCTTTAGCGCTCGCGCAAGCCGCCAAAATTGGGGAAGATTTTGGGTATGATGAAATAAACATCAATATAGGTTGTCCGTCCGACAGGGTTCAGTCGGGTCGTTTTGGGGCTTGTCTTATGGCTGAACCAGATCTGGTCGCGCAGTGTTATTCGGCTATGTCTAAGGCAGTTGATATACCGGTCACGGTCAAATGCCGTCTTGGTATAGATGATCAAAATTTAAACCAGACCTTACCAGAATTTATAGAAAAGGTTTCAAGCGCTGGGTGTGAGCATTTCATCATTCATGCGCGTAAAGCGTGGCTTAAGGGTCTCTCACCTAAAGAAAACCGGGATGTCCCGCCGCTTAATTACGACTTGGTCAAAGCCATGAAGGCCGCCTATCCCGCGTTAGAGATTGTTCTCAATGGCGGATTGAAAACGCTAGCGGCAGCTCAGTCTGAGAGCGAGGGCCTTAACGGTGTGATGTTCGGGCGGGCGGCTTATCATAGCCCTTGGATTTTAACTGATATTGACCAGCTGTTTTATGGAGCGCCAGTGTTTTCTGCCTCGCGGAAAGACATCATAGAGAAAGTCATAGATTACGTGTCAAAAATTCAGGATACAGACCGTTCCGCAAAAGCCATTATCCGTCATATTATGGGACTGTATGCGGGACAAGCAGGAGCGCGCCATTGGCGCAGAACCTTAAGCGAGGGCTTGGCCGCGCGCAAAGCGCCTTCTGACATTATCCAGAGTGCAGCTCTAACTATGCGCGACTTTGGCGTGGCAGCTTAAGTGGCTGAAACAATTCAATATTTACCGCTTATTTTTGCGTTGTTGTTTGTTGGCGCCATCGCAGGTTTGAGCGCAGGCCTTTTCGGTATTAGCGGCGGCTCTGTGATGGTGCCTGCGTTATATTTTGCCTTTGATGTTTTAGGCGGCTCGGAAGATATTATCATGCACTGCGCGGTCGCAACTTCTTCGGCTATTATAATCGTCAATGCTATACGATCCACCCGCAGTCATCATAAGCACGGCGCGGTAGATTGGGATTTATTATGGCCTAAAAACCCCCTGCTGTCTTACGCCTTTTGGATTGGATTAGGGGCTTTTCTTGCAGCCATATGGCTAGCTCCGAGATTATCAGGTCAAGCCTTGGCGATTTTATTTTCTGTTATTGCCAGTTTTGTAGCCTTGCAATTTATCTTCGGGCGCGTGGATTGGAAATTAAGGCCAAGTGTTCCGGGGGGCATGGCGCGTCCTGTTGTCGGAGGGACTATAGGTGTTTTATCTTCTCTAATGGGTATTGGGGGTGGCTCTTTGACTGTTCCGCTGATGTCAATCTGTAGTGTTCCGATTCATAGGGCTGTTGCAACGGCGTCCGGTTTTGGTTTGGCGATAGCTTTACCAGCAACGATAGGGTTTGTTATTTCCGGATGGAACGTGCCGGGCCGTCCGGCTTTTTCACTGGGTTATGTAAACGTTCTCGGTTTTGCGATTATTGCCTGCATTGCTTTTCTGACTATCCCATTGGGCGCCAAACTTGCGCATTCATTGGATCAAAAATCTTTAAAAAAAATCTTTGGTATTTGTTTGCTTTTGGTCGCGATGAATATGGCTAGAATAGCCCTTATGTAAACTACAGCC
>CAZJRU010000297.1:0-1764 GCA_964548315.1 uncultured Hellea sp. | reverse complement strand
TAGCCTGGCATGAGATGTTTGTTGATACTGTCGGCGGAACGGATTTCGCAGGCGTTTATTGCACGCTCTGCGGAACTGTGATTCTTTATGAAACAGACGCCAAAGGTCTCTCCCACGAAATTGGCACCTCTGGTTTTCTCTATCGGTCTAATAAGCTCATGTACGACAAGGCCACGCAATCGCTCTGGAATACAATTAAAGGCGAACCTGTCCTCGGGCCATTAGTGGGAAAAGATATCGCCCTGCAACATCAGAGCGTCGTCACAACCACATGGGGCGAATGGAAACGTCGTCACCCCGACACACAGGTATTATCGCTCGATACGGGCCATAGGCGTGATTACGGCGAAGGCGTGGCCTATCACGAATACTTCTCCTCGGACCGCCTCATGTTCAACACCCCTTATAATGATCAACGTTTGAAGAATAAGGAAGAGGTCCTAGCCCTGCGGTTTAAATCCAACCCGCGCGAGCAGCTCGCCATTTCGGCGAAGTTTTTGGCAAAAACGCCCGTCTATGAAGATAGTCTTGGAACACAGAATATCCTTGTCCTGACCGACAAGACAGGCGCGAACCGCGTCTATGACCCCAAAGGCTTGAAGTTTACAAGCTTTGACGGCGATGAAACAGCCATAGACACGAATGGGAACAAATGGACATTAAGCGAGAGCAAACTGGTCTCCGCCGATGGCCGTGTCCTTAAACGCCTACCCTATAACCGTGCCTTCTGGTTTGGCTGGCACGCAACATATCCAAAGTCTCGTTTAGTTAAATAGACACAACCCCAAGCTTGATATCTGGCGCTTAGCTGATAGTGTTTTCCCATTAGGGGAAACATGCCAGACTCATCAGCCATAACGCAGCAAATGCGGCCGTCGGATATAGTCCTCCTGCTCTTCCTCTCGGTTCTGTGGGGTGGATCATTTTTCTTTTTTGAAATTTTACTCGAGCATTGGCAGCCGCTGACAATCGTTACCCTCCGCGTGGGTATTGCCGCCCTTGTTTTATGGCTCATTATTTTCGCGCGGCGTATTCCCATCCCGAAAACGCGGCAAGCTTGGTTTGCGCTTTTTGTTGTCGGGCTACTCAATAACGCTATTCCCTTTTTCCTGATTGTCTGGGGACAGACCCATATCACGGCGGGCTTATCATCCATACTTAACGCGACCACGCCCTTCTTTACGGTTTTGGTTGCTGGTGCCTTGCTTGCTGATGAGCGTATAAGCCGGGGCAAATTGATCGGGGTGCTTTTGGGCCTCGCGGGCACGGTGGTCATGATCGGCCCTGAAGTCTTCGTAAATGGGCTAAAGTCTGGAAGCGTCATAGGCCAGATCGCCGTTCTTGGCGCGGCCATATCCTACGCCTTCGCGGCCGTATGGTCGCGCAGATTTAAAGCCATGGGCCTGTCGCCCTTAATCATCGCCGCAGGGCAGACCTTACTGGCCGCGCTGATGTTGCTTCCCCTCACCCTAACGATTGACGCCCCGCTTGCTAGCCTGATGAACGCCGCGCCGCTTATCTGGGTGACCATTCTGTGTTTGGCGCTCTTCTCGACGGTTCTGGCCTATATTATATATTTTCGTCTTATCGCCAGCGCGGGGGCGACCAATGCCTCTATTGTGACATTCCTTGTTCCCATCTCCGCGATTTTATTAGGCGTGTTTATTCTCAGCGAGCCTTTCTCATGGCCACAAGCCATAGGCATGTCCCTGATTGGATTAGGGCTTCTCATTATGGATGGCCGCTTGTTTAGACGCGGGAATA
>CAZJRU010000296.1:0-1766 GCA_964548315.1 uncultured Hellea sp. | reverse complement strand
TGCAGTGGAAAATTCAAGGCAAACAAAGACCCTCTCCGTTTTATGATGAGGACGGATATCCAATCTCAGAGCCGCTTATTTTGGATATTTAATCCTCACTAACTCAGGCAGCGCTACAGTCTATCTATCATCGAGATTAAAGTCCTTGATGTGTTCTGGTTGTGTGGACAAATAATCTAGTAAGTTTGTTATCAGCCAGACGATGTGACTGAGCAATAAGGGTTACGCCTTAAAGTAGGGTCTCTGTTTTGGGTTTTAACCGCTGAGTTTGATGCTTGGGTAAATCGAGCAAAACTGCGGGATTAAATAAAACCACGGGCAGAAAAACATCGCCGCGAGAGTAGGTCTCGTAAAACAATTTTTCACTTTGGTAATCCTTCGGGATTCCGCTCTCGCGGACCGTCCATTGATTAAGTTGAAGTACCTTTAGGGTTTTCGTTTTTTTAAACCCGAGTCAGAGAGCAGGAAAGCTGCGCCTAATTTTCTGGAAAATTCCCCTATCCAAATAATTTAGAGACGCTTTCGTCATTTGCGATACGGCGTATGGCTTCGCCCATGAGGGTGGAGATTGAGACTTCGCGGATTTTATCGCAGTCTTTGACTTTCTCGGGTTGCGAAATTGAATCTGTAATCACCACTTCGGTCAGTTCTGAATTTGTGATGCTTTTCACGGCCGGGTCAGAGAGCACGCCGTGGGTAATATAGGCAGAGACGTTGCTTGCGCCGTGATCTTTGAGCGCCTTTGCGGCTTTGCAAATTGTCCCGCCGCTATCGATGATATCATCATAAAGGATGCAACGGCGTCCGGCGACATCGCCGATAATATTCATGACTTCGCTCTCGCCCGCTTTGGGACGGCGTTTGTCGATAATCGCAATATCAGCTTCGAATTGTTTGGCAATCGCGCGCGTGCGCACAACACCGCCTGTATCGGGGGAAACGAATAAAAGACTATCGCGCTCGGTCTTGGACAGATTTTCCTTTATGTCATTGACGAATACAGGCTGTCCAAAAAGGTTATCCGTTGGAATATCGAAAAAGCCTTGGATTTGCCCCGCGTGAAGGTCAGCGGTCAAGACGCGGTGCGCGCCCGCTTTGGAAATTAAATTGGCGACAAGTTTCGCCGAAATCGGGGTCCGTCCACCCGTTTTGCGGTCCTGGCGAGCATAGCCAAAATAAGGAATGACGGCGGTAATGCGTTGAGCCGAGGCTCTGACCAAGGCGTCAATCAGAATGAGGAGTTCCATTAGATGGTCATTGGCGGGGGCAGATGTGGGCTGAATGAGGAAGATATCTTCGCCGCGCACATTCTCATTTATCTTGGCAAAAATTTCCTGATCGCGAAAACGTTCAATATCAACGGATGTTAAAGGGACATCTAAAAAGTCGGCTATGCCGCGCGCCAAAGGTTCATTGGCGGTTCCGCTAATTAGTTTCATGTGCTCATTCACCTTTGGAGCTATATTATTTGAGGCCTCTCTACGGGGCCATTAGGGTCTTGTAAATCATTGAGTCAGAATTATCGCGGATATGTTACGTCCATAGTCGCTCACGCCCTGATGAGTGTTATATCGATAACTGAAATACTCACTCCCTTGCCCATATGTGCAATCGGGCAAGGCGGCGATTCGCTCCACCCCGTCTTGGGCCAAGCGGTCTAGGATAAAGCCTTTGAGGTCAAAATGCGGCTTTGTGCTCTTGGGGTTTCTCGGCGAGCCTGTGACGAAAAACTGATCATAGCGCGTGTCATGGGAGAGGAAGTTCTC
>CAZJRU010000295.1:0-1780 GCA_964548315.1 uncultured Hellea sp. | reverse complement strand
ATGTTGTCGTTGTTGGCGCGGGCGGCTCTGGCCTTCGTGCGACGCTTGGCGCGGCTAAAGAGGGCCTAAAGACAGCCTGCGTCACCAAAGTTTTCCCAACGCGGTCTCACACAGTTGCGGCGCAAGGCGGCATTGCAGCTTCGCTTGGCAATATGGGCCCAGATGATTGGCGCTGGCACATGTATGACACCGTTAAAGGCTCTGACTGGCTTGGCGACCAAGATTCAATTGAATACCTTTGCCGCGAAGCGCCTAAGGCGGTTTATGAGCTCGAACATTGGGGCATGCCTTTCTCTCGAAATGAAGATGGTAAAATTTATCAACGCCCCTTTGGCGGCCACACAACGGAAATGGGCGAAGGCCCGCCCGTTCAGCGGACCTGCGCAGCGGCCGACCGGACAGGTCACGCCATGCTCCATACGCTTTATGGCCAATCTCTGCGCAATGACGCTGAGTTCTTTATCGAATATTTCGCCCTCGACCTGATCATGGAAGACGGCGTATGCCGCGGAATTACGGCGTGGAAATTAGACGATGGGACGCTCCACCGTTTCCGCGCGCAGAAAGTCATTCTCGCGACGGGCGGTTATGGCCGCGTGTTCTTTAGCGCCACCTCCGCCCATAGCTGTACGGGGGATGGCAATGCAATGGTTCTGCGCGCAGGACTGCCGCTACAAGACCTAGAATTTATCCAGTTTCACCCCACCGGAATTTACGGCGCGGGGTGCCTCATCACAGAAGGCGCGCGCGGTGAAGGCGGTTACCTAACCAATTCTGAGGGCGAGCGTTTTATGGAACGCTACGCGCCCAGCGTGAAAGATCTCGCCCCGCGCGATCTCGTCTCGCGCTCCATGGTGATGGAAATTCGCGAAGGCCGCGGCGTGGGTAAAGATAAAGACCATCTTTTCCTACATCTCGATCATCTGGACCCCAAAGTCCTCGCGGCCCGCCTGCCGGGGATTTCTGAAACGGCGATGATTTTCTCCGGCGTTGACGTCACGCGTGAACCTATTCCTGTGCTCCCGACCTGCCATTATAATATGGGCGGCATTCAAACCAATTATCACGGCGAAGTTCTGACCAAGAAAGGCAAGAACCCTGACGCGGTTGTCGAAGGCCTTATGGCGGTTGGCGAAGCGGCCTGTGTTTCTGTACATGGCGCGAACCGCCTCGGTTCGAACAGCCTCATTGATCTCGTGGTCTTTGGCCGCGCGGCGGGTCTGCGCTGCGGTGAAACGCTCAAAGCTAATGCGAAGCAAAAACCGCTGGCGGCGGATGCTGGCGCGGCCTCTATTGCGCGCCTTGAGAAATTCAAAGCCTCACAAGGCTCCAAGAAAACAGCGGAAATTCGTCTAAGCCTGCAAAAGGCGATGCAAGAGCACTGCGCGGTTTTCCGCACAGAAGAGAGCATGGCAGAAGGTGTTCAAAAAGTGACCGCCATTGCCGAGTCCGTCAAAGACATTGCCGTCTATGATAAGACCATGATCTGGAACACGGATTTGATGGAAGCTTTAGAGCTCGACAATCTCGTTTGCCAGGCCATGGTGACCATGGCCTCTGCCAATAACCGCAAAGAATCTCGCGGCGCTCACGCCCATGAAGATTACGGTGACCGCGATGACAAGAATTGGATGAAGCATACGCTGGCGTGGTATGACCGCGAGAAAAACACCGTCAAAATCGACTACCGCCCCGTCCATGACTATACCATGACGGACGGCATTGAGTACATCAAACCCAAAGCGCGGGTTTATTAGGCTCGCCAAATAGCCAAATAAAA
>CAZJRU010000294.1:0-1797 GCA_964548315.1 uncultured Hellea sp. | reverse complement strand
GAAAATCAAACGTGATCATAATGGGGCGTAATGGTATGGGCATTATCAATACGCATTTCTATCCCATTTACATGCTTTGATTCATCTGAAGCGAGATAAAGGGCTGCATAAGCAATATCATTAGGCACACCCATTGTTGGAGATGACGTCGGTACGACGCCCTCAGGCAATCTATCCCCCATAATATTTTCAACCATGGGTGTCCAAATTGTGCCAGGATGAATGCTATTGCACCTGATATTATATCCACTTTGCACGCAATGGACGGCTATCCCGCGAGTCATGCCTTCAACCGCGCCCTTAGCGGCACAATAGGCCAAAACACCCGACTCACCGCGCAGTGAGGCGACTGACGCCATATTAATGATAGAGCCGCCCCCGGTTTCTTTCATCGCCAGAACGGCATGTTTACTTCCGAAAAATGTTCCATCAGCGCTTACCGCCATTGTTTGTTGGTATTGCTGGGTTGTTTGGGTCTCGATATTGCCTGCGTGAACAATGCCCGCATTGTTGACTAATACGTCTAGTTTTCCATGCCGCGTGACCACGTCTTTTATCAGTTCTATCCAGCGGTTTTCATCACAGACATTATGTTCATGAAATTCCGCCCCGGTACCGATTTCATCCGCTACGCGCTTACCATTTTTAACATCCATATCGGTGAGGATGACTGTTGCACCTTCTTTAGCAAAAAGACGCGCATCGGCTTCGCCTAAGCCTTTTGCGGCGCCTGTAATTAAGGCAATTTTTCCTGCAAGTCTGGCCATCGAGAAGCTCCCTGATACTAATGCTATTTTTCTTATGGATTATTTTATCCTAAGGGTAGTGAATTACCAAGAAAGCTAATTTTAAGAACCTAGTAAAAAAGGGGAGATAATGGATAAAGTAGAGAGGTTATGGGCGCGCGAAGAAATTCGCAATCTGCTTAACAGTTATTGCCACGGAATTGATCGTAGAGATTGGGACCTAGTTCGCTCCTGCTTTGGTGAGGATCATGAGCACTCTCACCAATCTTTCCAAGGCAATCTTGATGAATTTGTCAGTTTTGCGAAGAGTTTCCAGACCGAAGTTGCGACGTCTCACCATTCTATCACCAATGCGAAGATCCAAATTTCGGAGGATGGTAAGTCGGCGCATTGTGATTCAAATTTCATAGCTTTTCATATGATAGAGGCGGGAAAGTTTCCGAAAAGGTCACTACCGTCAAACGGGCAAGGCACCCACTGGACTTTGGCAGGGCGTTATATTGACGATCTTAAGTATCGTAATGGAGCTTGGGTGATTGTTAAACGGGAAGCCTATAATCAGTGGTCTCGACAGGAGCCAGTTTAGCGTCGATTGTATTATCCCGCAGATGGCCGAATGTCGCCATCGCTCCAATCTTGGCGCTTTGCCCAATCTAGCATCGGCTCTAGTTTGATTTCAGGCAAGCGTTCCATCATATAATCTGTGTTTACAGAGAACGGTTGCGCCGGAGACGAATTATTGAACTTGTAGAAATCCGAAATGTAAACAGCGAAGGCTTCGCGCTCGTTTTCAGGCAGGCCATCCCCCATAGCGTCTACGAGTAACTTGCCAAATTCGTCTTCAGTGCAAGGGTCATATGCAATTTCATAGCCTAAAGCTTCAGAGAGAATTACGGCAACCTCGGGCCCGCGGAGCTTTTCAGGGCCGCCTATGTTCATCCATGATCCGACCATGTCAGGGCGTTCAATTGAGGCTACCATAATCTTGCCAACATCATCGAGGCTAATCCAATTCGCGCCAATCGTCGGGGCGTGAGGGTAAATATAGCGC
>CAZJRU010000293.1:0-1804 GCA_964548315.1 uncultured Hellea sp. | reverse complement strand
TATATTCATGAGCGCAAACAATTTGGCAAACCCATCGGAACCTTCCAGCTCATGCAAGGTAAGCTCGCCGATATGTATGTCACCCTTAGCACAGCGCGATCTTATGTTTACGCCGTTGCCGCCGCCTGTGATCGCGGCGAGACAACTCGCAAAGACGCGGCAGGCTGTATTTTATACGCGGCGGAAAAATCAACCCAAATGGCAAGTGACGCGATACAAATGCTGGGCGGTATGGGTTATATCAATGAAAGCCCCACGGGGCGGTTATGGCGCGACGCAAAGCTGATGGAAATAGGCGCAGGCACATCGGAAATTCGGCGCTGGCTTATTGGCCGCGAGCTTTTCGGGGAGACATCCTAATGACCCAAAGGACTGTAGGAGGCAAATGGTTTGACGAGTTTGAAGTCGGGCAAGTCTTCAAGCACGCTATACGCCGTACGCTAACCGAGACAGATAATGTCATGTTTACCGCCATGACCCATAATCCAGCAAGGCTTCATCTAGATTCAGACTATTGTAAAAACGAAACAGAGTTCGGCAGGGTTTTGATAAATAGTTATTTCACCCTTGGCTTAGTGGTCGGAATATCTGTGGGTGACACAACTTTGGGCACAGCTGTGGCCAACCTGGGCACAGATAAAGTCCGCTTTCCCAAGCCGTTATTTCCCGGAGACACCATCCATGTTGAGACGGAAGTAAAGGCCCTTCGGGCCTCTAAATCGCGCCCAAACCAAGGCATAGTGACCTTTGAACATCGTGCTTATAACCAGAATAATGAGCTTATCTGCATCTGCGAACGTACTGGATTGCAACTTAAAAGCCCTGTAAAATAAGGGGCATAGCGACATTTTAGGCCTGTAAATAATCAGGTTATTACGTCCAATTAGGCTTGTTGTTCTTAAATACGCAGACTAGGTTTAAGAAACCGCGTGACTTGGATAAGTGATGATAAAATTAAAACAATGGTTTTTGCTTGGGAGCGTTTTATGCGGCCTCCCTCTAAGTGCATTTGCGCAAACTCCAGACCAAGCTCCTACCCCGATACCCAATGTTGCTACCTCGTTCTGCCCTAATGGCACTGTTATTATCGTTGACGATGTCAGGCAATGCCGGATTGATGACACGCTTGAAACGCTTATCGCTGACTTTGAACAAGCCGAAATTGCCGGCAACCCCATTACAGCAGGGCAAGAAGGAGACAGAGCGGCGCTTCGCCGGCTTCCAGATGTAAGTCCAGAAGGCGCTGCAAATTTTCAATCACTCACAACAGAGCTTATTCGGCGGCATACAAATTTAGCAACGCGGCCAATGTCCGGTGAAAAGCGTCTGAATTACGACCTGTTGGGATTTGTGCTTAAACAGCGCCAACGTTTGATGCCATTCGACCAAGCGCGCATCCCTTTTACCAATGATAGCGGCTTTTTTAACCAAATGAGCTATATCTCGCGCCAAACAAGTTTTGCGACTATTGACGATTACGAAGCCTATGCGGCGCGGCTTACGCAATTGCCCTCAAATTTTGCTCAACATAAAGCGAATATGCGCCGCGGCATTGCGACGAATATGACGGCCTCCGCCGAGATCATGCCTAGCATAACCGAAACCATTCAAAAGCTCGGGAGCGGCCCAGCGAAAGAGCATAGCTTTTACAAGCCGTTTCTAACTTATCCCGATACATTCAGTGAAGATGATAAAACAAGGCTCGCGGCACTTGGCGAAGCGGCAATCGCAAGTTCCGTGCTTCCAGCCTATAAAGATCTAGAGGCCTTTTTGACCTCTGAATATAACCCCAAAGCGCGTAAAA
>CAZJRU010000292.1:0-1862 GCA_964548315.1 uncultured Hellea sp. | reverse complement strand
ACATATTCATGGGTCATAGAAGCCCAAACGAGGTAACCCCCCGTTGTGTGAAGCACGCCTTTGGGTTTGCCCGTCGAGCCAGAGGTATAAAGAATAAAGAGCGGATCTTCCGCGCTCATGGGTTCTGGTGGGCAATCATCTGAAACCGTTTTAACCACCTCATCAAGCCAAACATCACGACCGGACGTCATATTTACATCGCCCTTTGTATGACGGACTGTCAGAACAGTTTTGACGGGCTGCCCCGCTTTGGCCGCGATATCGCATGCGGCGTCGCAATTATCTTTCAAAGGAACTTTCTTTGTGCCGCGTAGGCCTTCATCCGCCGTGATAACAAATGTGCTCTCGCAATCTGTAATTCGGCCTGCCAAGGCCTCGGGACTAAAGCCGCCAAAGACGACACTATGGACTGCGCCAATGCGCGCGCAGGCCAGCATGGCGAAAGCCGCCTCTAATATCATAGGCATATATATTGTAACGCGGTCGCCTTTTTTAACGCCGTTAGCTTTCATTACATTTGCAAATCGGCAAACTTCTTTGTGAAGCTCAGTATAAGTCAGTGTTTTAGATACGCCTGGGCTATCGCCCTCCCAGATGATAGCCGCTTTATCCCCGCGCGATGCTAGGTGCCGATCGAGACAGTTTTCCGTGACGTTTAAAACGCCGTCTTCATACCATTTCACAGAGAGGTCAGACTTATCCCAGCTGACGTTTTTAACCTTAGTATATGGCTTCATCCAATCAAGGCGCTGGCCATGCTCCCCCCAAAAAGCTTCTGGGTCCGCAATCGAGGCGGCATACATAGAGGCATAAGAGACGGGGTTGAGATTAGACCATTTCGCAAACTCTGCAGGTACGGGATAGATTTTACTGTCTTCGCTCATAATGGGCCTCCTAGGTTAGGGCATAATGGGCCGATGTCTATTTGTCACCCTCTTGAATTTGGGGGCAAAACTCTTTCTCTCTGGACTCTATGTGCCACATGAGCCATGTTCCCCTTATGTTTTCTATGCCTGTTTTATACGCAATCATTGGTGGTTATCTTTTTGGCGCCATTCCTTTTGGACTTTTGATTGCGCGCGCGAGCGGTCAAGGTGACATTCGCGATATTGGATCTGGCAATATTGGCGCGACCAATGTTTTGCGCACAGGCCGAAAAGACTTGGCCTTACTCACCTTGATATTAGATGCTGGCAAAGCTGGGTTCGCCGCGCTGATTTTCAATCATTTCTTTGGGTCACCGATTGGACTTTACGCCGCGGCGGCCGCGCTCATCGGGCATTGTTTCCCCGTCTGGCTTGGATTTAAAGGTGGTAAAGGCGTCGCCACTTTTTTCGGCGGACTTTTTGCCGTGGCGTGGCCTCTTGGGCTAATCGCTGGCGCAATTTGGTTAGGGTGTGCGTTTCTGACACGTATCTCATCGCTAGCAGGTTTAGCCGCAGCAGGCTTTATCCCGATAATTGCCTATATGATGGGTAACATTCCCGAAGCCATGATGGCGGCGGTCATGGCTATCATTATATATATACGTCATAGAGAAAACATTGGGCGCATCATTAAAGGCACTGAATCTAAGATTGGCAAAAAGTCCTAATGCGAACAAGACCGCTCTCTTTTTCTGAGAAGCGAGATTGGTTGCGTCTATCGCGCACGCCCCGTGTTGGCCCTGTGGCTTTTCGGGACCTTATGGCCCGATATAAAACGGCAGAAGCCGCGCTTGATGCTCTGCCCTCGATTATGCGCCGCAAGGATAGCGTCATTCCCACCCGCGAAGCTATCGAAGCTGAGATGGAACAAGCTGAAAATATGGGCGTTAAAATTTTAGCGGCCTGCGAAACAGAATATCCGCCTTATTTGCGCGC
>CAZJRU010000291.1:0-1883 GCA_964548315.1 uncultured Hellea sp. | reverse complement strand
CAATCAGATGCGCGTCATCAGCGGGAATAAGCGGGGCTTCTTTACGGGTTTTATCGCGGTTATCCCGTTCGGCGAGTTGAGCCAATACCGTCTCAAAACTGATGTCTTCACCATAACCCGTTAGCTCAATATGGCGGCGGCGCGCGCGTTCTTGGGGCGCGGCGTCTATGTAAAATTTAACATCCGCGTCAGGGCAAATCACGGTGCCAATATCGCGCCCATCTAGCACAGCCCCGCCTTGCGCAAAACTGCGCTGAAACGATAGTAAGGCTGCGCGCACATCGGTATGAACCGCAACTTTAGACGCGGCCACCGCCACATCTCCGCTTTTTAAAATAGGGTCCGTGAGCACTGCCACATCAAGCGCGCGCGCAATATCGGCGCAGGATTTCGCATCGGACGGGTCAAGGCCCGCCTGCAAAACACCGTGACCCACCGCGCGGTAAAGCTTGCCCGTATCAAGATAGTCTAACCCATAATGGGCGGCGAGGCGCTTGCCTAACGTACCCTTCCCGCTCGCGAAGGTGCCGTCAATGGCAATGACCGTCATTTTATCTTCGCTCCCAGCTCCGTCATAATATCAAAAAATGTTGGAAAACTGGTGGCAATCATGGCGCTATCATCAATCTTAACGGGGGCCTCTGCATTTAACCCCAAAATCAAAGCGCTCATCGCGATGCGGTGATCATGATGGGTTTTAACCGTTCCGCCCCCCGCGACGACGCCGCCCTGAACAGAAAATCCATCTTCATATTCTGTCACGTTGACGCCGTTGGCTTCGAGCAGCGCCGCTGTCGCGCTAATCCGGTCACTTTCTTTTACCCGCATTTCGGCAATGCCGCGCATCATCGTCGTTCCAGACGCAAACGCCGCCGCAATGGCCAAAATAGGATATTCATCAATCATGGAGGGCGCGCGCTCTGGCGGTACGGAGACGCCGTGAAGCTTAGAATGTTTCACATTTATATCAGCGATGATTTCACCGCCAGATTTCCTGAAATTATCCGTCCTTATATAGCCGCCCATTTCGATGAGGGTTTCAAATAGCCCGGTGCGCGTCGGGTTCATCATCACATTTTCAATCGTAATATCAGAGCCCGGCGTGATAAGCGCGGCGACCATCGGAAAAGCCGCAGATGAAGGATCGCCCGGCACACTCACATTCGTCGCCTTGAGCGTTACGGGTCCTTTCACGCTTACCTTTTGCCCGCGGCCAATTGGCTTAACCGTGACATCCGCGCCAAAGGCTTTGAGCATATTTTCAGTATGATCGCGCGAGAGCGTCGGCTCTTCTATCGTGGTCACGCCGTGACTTCCCAGTCCAGCCAGTAAAATGGCCGATTTCACCTGAGCGCTGGCATGGGGCGGCGTATAATCTAAAGTCGATAAATTCCCGTCAGAGCGCAATGTGACGGGCAAGCAGCCCCCCTTTTGCGCCTCATAGGTGACGCCCATATCCGAGAGCGGATCTAACACCCGTCCCATCGGCCGCACCGATAAGGACGCATCGCCCGTAAAACGCGCGCTCAATGCATATCGTGCGGCCGCGCCCATAATCAGGCGCACGCCCGTCCCGGCATTACCGCAATCCACATCTCCCTGTGGAGATAAAAACCCTGTCTCGCCGCAGCCCGTCACAACCCAGCTGCCGTCATCGCGCTTTGCTACATCTGCGCCAAAGCTGCGCATCGCGCCCGCTGTAGACATAATATCCGCGCCTTCGAGAAGGCCTGTAATCTGCGTTTCGCCTTCCGCCAGAGCGCCAAAAATCAGCGCCCGGTGCGAAATAGACTTATCACCAGGCGCCTTAATCGCGCCCTTAAGGGCCGGGCTACGCTGCGAGCTAGCAATCATTGAATGCACCTTGAAATCTCTTTGCTGTT
>CAZJRU010000290.1:0-1890 GCA_964548315.1 uncultured Hellea sp. | reverse complement strand
GAACCAACGATCACGGGATCAAAACCCGATGCCTTACCGCTTGGCTACGCCCCAAAATGACGTCATGTCTTATGAGCGCGCGTTCTATCTGCTCATATTTGGAAAAGCAATTAGATATTAGTCATTTACAGTAAAATTATGCGCTAGCGCCTCCCCCGGCACTGCAATTTTTTTTCGATTACAAAGGGGCACACTTTCTTTTTGAGGCAACTCGTGTGTATAGACGTTTAAACACTATTTCTCAGGATATAAAATGCGTCACTTTTTTCTAACAGTCCTTGGGACAATTGTCGGGATATTTGCTTTCTTTGTGGTCACTTTTATCTTTTTAGCGCTTTTTGCCACTGTGAGCGGCGTATCGGCAGCCACGAAACCCAAAGCCAGCTATGTCTTATCCTTAGATCTTCGCAAACCCCTGCGCGATCACTCCGCTGGAAGTCAGTTTTTTAGCCCCTCCTTTGGGTCTGTGGTTGATATCGCCCGGGCGCTCAACCGCGCCAAGGACGATAAACTGGTCAAAGGTTTATTTATTCGCGCGAATGAATTTGGGATGGTGCCAGCCAGCGCCGAAGAGATACGCCTTGCCATTAAAGATTTTAAATCATCTGGGAAATTTGTGATTACCCATGCGCAGGGTTTTGAAAGCCCTTCCATTATGCCTTATCACGCCATATCCGCCTCTGACGAAATTTGGCTACAGGACACAACAGGGTTTGCCGTCGCCGGCATTCGTTCTGAAACTGAGTTTTATGGCGGCGTCTTTGAAAAATTCGATGCCAAGCCGCAATTCGAACAATTCTACGAATATAAAAGCGCGGCCAATACTTACACCCAAAAAGGCTATACAGCGGCCCACCGGGAAGCTTCGACTTCTTATCTAACCTCACTATTTGACAATTCTGTTGCGCAAATATCCGAAGACCGCGGGCTTTCCGCCTCAGATTTAGAAGAGCTTTTGCAAAATGCCCCCCATAGCGCGGAGCAGGCGCTGGCTAAAAACATGGTAGACAAATTAGGACACGTCGAAGAGGCCCGCGAATATGCCCGCGCCAAGGCGGGGGGAAAGAAAATCAAGTTTCAATCGGTGACAGATTACGGCCCTGGAAATTCATATACGGGTAAAACAATCGCCTTTATTGGCGGGCAAGGCGCCGTGATGACAGGCAAGTCTTCAAACGGAGGCTCGCCCTTTGGCGGACGCGGGGTCACAATGGGCGGAGATACGCTGGCAAAAGCGTTTGATGATGCGGCCAAAAACAAGAACGTGAAAGCGATTGTCTTTCGGGTTAGCTCTCCTGGCGGCTCGCCCGCTGCCTCAGACCAAATTCACGACGCGGTCGCCCGCGCGCAAGAAAAAGGCAAGCCCGTCATTATATCTATGGGGCAGTATGCGGCCTCCGGCGGATATTATGTTTCAGCCAACGCCGATAAAATCGTGGCGATGCCCGCAACCATTACAGGCTCGATTGGCGTGCTCGGCGGAAAAATCGCTCTGGAAGGCACCTTTGCCAAAGTCGGCTATAATATAGACGGCATAACAATTGGCGGAGATTACGCAGGCGCCTATTCCCCCGATGAGCCCTTTAACCAAAGCCAAAAGGCAGCCTACCGCGGTCAGCTCGAAGATATATATGAAGACTTCACCACCCGCGTTGCCGAGGGGCGTGAAATTTCGCTGGAGCGCGTCAAGGAAATCGCCAAAGGGCGGGTCTGGACAGGCGCGCAGGCCAAAGACATTGGACTTGTCGATGAGTTAGGCGGGGTTATGAAAGCAATCGAGGTTGCTAAAGAGCTCGCGGAAATAGACGCAGACGCAAAAATAAACCTCAAACAATATCCACGGCCCAAAACCACCACAGAACAATTAGAAGACATCCTAGGCGGGTCAGT
>CAZJRU010000289.1:0-1893 GCA_964548315.1 uncultured Hellea sp. | reverse complement strand
AAGGCGGGGTCAAAATATATGCCGCCGCGATAGGAGAAGGGAAATTGATAAATTGCGCCAGCTTTAAGCTTGGCTTTTAGCTCTGCATTTATCTCGGTTTGTGGGTCGAGCTGATAAGCGAGGCGTATCGGGTGATCAAGGAAAGTGTCGATGTCGACTTCTTTGGAGAGCGGGGTCGGGGCTGCAAAACTAGAAGCTACTTCGGCAATTTCTTTACCGTCTCGGTCAATCGGGATGAGCTCATCGCGCGTAACCCAAAGCCCTTCCGTATTGATATAGCCGCTGGCTGTGCCGCCCATCGGAATGATGGTGCGCCCATCACGAGCAAGGGTTGCCAAGGTGCAGGCTTTATCATTGGCGTCAAAAGTTTCGGTCTTGACCTGCCCATAAAGTTTGGTGCGGTCAACCTTATGAATAGCCACGGTGAAATTTTCACCGTCAAAGTCGAATTCTAATTTGCGTGCCATATTTCCCCCACGGCCGAAAGTCTCACCTTATCAAGCGATAAGGGCGAACGAAAGCCATTTTAACGGCTAGGCGTCGGGGGCAGATTCTGACTCTATTTGGTCTTCTGGTTCGGGATTGACCACCGAAGCGGGAATGGCGGCATTTTCATCATCAAGGCTAAGATCTTTAGCGATAAATTCCGCCAGTTTATTGGCGGCCTTTTTCATACGGTCAGTTAATTCCTCTTCAGACATTTGCGTCCATTTAGCTCCATTCTCTTTTTTGGATCCATTCATTTGGGCAGGCCTGATTGAAGCGAGAAATTGATTGCGATAAATATTATCTCCATACTCAATTATATTATCGTAATCTGGTTTTTCTTTAAACGGATTCAGAGAGTTATTCACAGGATAAATGACCACGTCTGAGGTTATATCTAGCGCGTCAAATTTGGGTGTGAAGACATAGCCAATGTCGATAAACATGACGGCATCGGCTGTAGATTGCTGAATATAAGCATATCTAAACCCCCGGGGTTCGTTTTTCAGTGTTAAAACTCCTTCAGCCTCGGCCATCCCATTCTCGATAAAGGCTTTATTAAATTGTGTTTTCAGTTCTTCGGCATAATCATATTCATATACCGTGTTATAAATTGGCGCCATAATTTCGTCGGATTCCTTTAACCGATGGCTGTTAAAGCCAGCATCAATCAGGCCGAGGACAAGATTTCCGGGCAGAACAGTGGAGAGGTTGGAGACATTTATATCCGCCTCAATTGTGTCTTGGTTTGTAATTAGAACGCTGTCGATTTTTTGGATATATTGCCGGGCTTTAGGGTCAATATGGTTAAAGTCATTTCTTGTTGATGCGCAGGCTGAGATGGCAATCGCCAAATAGATAAGTATTCCTGTTTTTAATAGGCTTCGCATACAGCACCTCAAGACAACAATAAACATTCATAAGGGGCACATCAAGTCTCTGAATCAGTATGACTTTAGATTTATTTCAATTTATGACCCAAATAGCGCTAATCAAAATTATCCTCTAAAGACGCTTGGGGACTATAGAAGCCCTAGGTTCGGACAAAGATACTCTTTCGAAAAATCGACGACGCCATTTCGTAGAATGCTTTTTTTAGAGTCGAGAATAACGTCGCCGTCTGCATTGGTCAGGCGGTAAGTCATGATGACCGTTTTGTCGTAAGTATGGAGGGGCGTTCCCTTATCAATGGCAGGCTTAAACCTCCATTTTTTTATAGCTCGAATTGTTGGCCTTTTGAACTTTTTTTGGTTACAGTAGGTTGTGTTTATATCCTCTGGAACGCCATCTTTAGTCACATCAAAGATAGCGCAACAATAGCCGCTTCGATTTGCGCTCGCAGGCATTTTAGGCGCGGCTGTTATTATACGCGCCGGGTTTGTATTCGTGGGCTGCTCTTGTTTGTCT
>CAZJRU010000288.1:0-1894 GCA_964548315.1 uncultured Hellea sp. | reverse complement strand
AGGCCAAGCTTCTTGATTAAGAAGTTATTCTTAACTGTATCAAGCTCTGCTTGGTCAGATGCAGACACTGTTGACGCGTCGCGGTTATAAATCGCAGGGCCACAGCCAATTGTAACTTTACGTAAGAAATCCATGTCAGCTGTTACGCCGCACTTTTCTTTCATATCCGCTGCGTATTTTTCGATTAAATCGTCACGTTTGCCCATATTTTCCTCCTGGTTGAGCGTTTGAGAAATGCGCAAATAGAGGCATACCCCATACGATTCGCTCACTCTCTTAACCAAGAGTTAACACACTAGGCCCCGCAGGACAATACAGCGCTACCGCTCCAAAATCACCTTGTGGGCTATATTATGTGTTATACCATTTCTGCTCGGATCTCAGTCCTAATGGCGTCAATGGGCATTAAGCCTTTGCCCGACTTATAATGCCAGAAGGTCCAGCCATTACAGCTTGGCGCGCCTTGGACATGAGCGCCGACCTTATGGATAGAGCCTTTAAAGTCCGCTGTGGCTAGGCTCGCATCAGGACGAACACGCGCCGCAATTTTACCATTGGGCGAGAAAAGCTTGGTCCCTGGCTTAATCAGCCCGCGCTCTATAAGCGTGCCAAAAGGCACTTTCGGCTCCGCGCGTTTGGACTTTGTAACTTCGACATTCTTCAAAGAGCCTTCATTGATTTTTTCAAGGCGGCGGCGCGCATGGATGATATATTCTTCTTCCATCTCAAAGCCGATGAATTTACGGCCCAGTTTTTTCGCAACTGCCCCCGTTGTCCCCGTTCCAAAGAAGGGATCAACAATAACATCACCCGGATTAGAAGTGGAGAGAATAACCCGGTGCAAAAGACCTTCTGGCTTTTGGGTTGGATGCGCTTTTTTACCATCGCTTTTCTTAAGACGTTCCATCCCCGTACAGATGGGCAATGTCCAGTCAGAGCGCATTTGCACCCCGTCATTCATCATCTTCATCGCGTCATAATGAAAGGTCGGTTTTGCGCCTTCGGTTTTCGTCGCCCAAATCAGTGTTTCATGTGCGTTGGTAAAGCGCGTCCCTCTGAAATTTGGCATGGGATTAGTTTTGCGCCATATAATATCGTTTTGAATCCAGAACTGCTGATCTTGTAAAATCGCGCCGACCCGGAAAATATTATGATAGCTCCCAATAACCCACATGGAGCCGTTAGGTTTTAAAATTCGGCGCGCGGCCTGCAACCAATCATGGGTGAAGAGATCATAAGCATCCATGGTATCAAATTGATCCCAGTCTTCTGTCACGCCGTTGACCACAGAATTGTCTGGTCTGGACAAATTTCCCCCTAATTGAAGATTATAAGGCGGGTCCGCAAAGACGAGATCCACACTCGCTTCGGGCAAAGCGTTCATTCCTGCGATACAATCGCCTTGAATAATCTGATTTAAGGGCAAGGCATTCACTTTATAGTATTCCTTTTGAAATTTCGCCCTTTTGTCGGGCGTTATTTAAGGTGAATCTTTGCCGTTGATTTGCCTAATAAGGTGTTAAAGTATTGAAATAACTATATTTTTAATGATTTATTAGCACTGGTTAACAAGATGAGTTCGAATGTTAAGCTTTGACGTTGAAAAAGGCGCTTTATGCTTATCCACACCTCGCCGCATTTAGGACTTGTTAATTTCTTAATAAAACCTTTACGCATCCCTTGCTATCTATGAAGAAATTGCGAGACTTTGTTATGTTTGATTTATCACTTTCTGATTCGCCCTTTGTGAAATTACGCCGCGCGGTCATTATTGGCGCCTCAGCTCTGGCCTTAATAAGCTGCGGGGGCGGAGAGACCAAAACAACCGCGGCCACGTCAGGCGCGTCAAGCGCGGCCAATTCAGAATATCTAATTGAAAACGACCATGTCACGG
>CAZJRU010000287.1:0-1900 GCA_964548315.1 uncultured Hellea sp. | reverse complement strand
TCATACACTGCGCCCCGTATGATGTAACCCGGTATCAGCAATGATACCGGGTTTTATTTTGCGTGCTATTCTCAAGCAATACCTTGAGAACAGCTGCGCACCTCTTTAAACCTCAATTCATGTCAGACCTTTTCATATCAGCCGGCTTGGAAACGAGTGCGCCTCGGCCTTTGGCCGACAGGCTAAGACCAAGTCTAATTACCGAAGTCGTTGGACAAGATCATCTTATTGGCGCTGCGGGCCCTATTGGAAGAATGTTGGACTCAGGACGCATTGCCTCCATGATTTTATGGGGACCACCTGGCGTGGGTAAAACCACAATCGCGCGCCTTATCGCCAATCATGCTGATCTTGAATTTGTTCAGCTCTCTGCTGTTTTTTCGGGCGTTGCTGATTTACGAAAGGCCTTTGAAGCTGCCAAAGCAAGGCGGGCAACGGGGCAAGGGACTTTATTATTTGTTGACGAAATACACAGGTTTAACCGCGCGCAACAAGATGGATTCCTTCCTTATGTTGAAGAGGGTATTGTGACCTTAATCGGCGCGACAACAGAGAACCCCAGTTTTGAGCTTAACGGCGCTTTGCTCTCTCGGGCCCAAGTCTTCGTGCTAAAGCGTTTGGACGCTCCGGCTTTGGAGGGTTTATTGGCGCGGGCCGAAGCAGAAATGGCAAAGACTTTGCCCTTAACAAAAGAAGGCCGCGCAACTCTTATTGGATTTGCTGACGGGGATGGACGTTATCTTTTAACGCTCGCTGAAGAAGTCTTCTCTCTTACGATAAAAGACCCTCTGGACAGGCAGGGCATTGCGGCCTTTTTGCAAAAGCGCGCCCCCGCCTATGATAAGTCGTCGGACGAGCATTATAATCTCATTTCAGCTTTACATAAATCTATGCGCGGCTCTGACCCCGACGCTGCGCTTTATTGGCTTGCGAGAATGCTCACGGGCGGTGAAGACCCTTTATACATCGCGCGCCGCATCGTGCGTTTTGCGTCTGAGGATATAGGCTTGGCTGACCCAACCGCCTTGATGATCGCCAATGAGGCGCTTGCGACCTACCGTTTTTTAGGGTCTCCAGAAGGAGAACTAGCCATTGCGCATGCGGTTGTTCATTTGGCCACAGCCCCGAAATCAAATGCGGTTTATTCAGGATTTAAAGCCGCGATGCGCGCGGCTAAAGAGACTGGCTCTCTTGCCCCGCCCAAACATATTCTCAACGCTCCGACGAAGTTGATGAAAGATATCGGATATGGGGAAGGTTATGCTTACGACCATAATTCGGAAGAGGGGTTCTCAGGTCAAAACTATTTTCCAGATGAAATGGAGCGCCAAAAATTTTACGCCCCTAAAGGCGAGGGTCGAGAAAAGGCGATACGCGAGAGGCTAGCGCGCTGGGCGCAAATGCGCACATAAATTACTGTTATATTGCCTGTAAATCTATGGACAATTCTTCACGAATAGTTAATGTCTCTCGCATTAGTGGGGCGAGAGAATTGTGGAGAGACAAATGGCTGACAAAAATTTAGACGAGTATCAACCCAAACGGTTTTATACTCAAAATACCAAAGCCCGACAGAACGGCTTTGCTAAGTTTGAAAAAGACGATTCTTATTATTTTGCGCTTTATCAAGACGGCGATGTAGTTTTGCTTAGTCAAGCTTACGTCGCGCCTGCAGGCCGGGATAATGGGATCGAGTCTGTTAAGAAGAACCGCGGTATTGCCAAACGGTACCGCTATGATTTTCGCGCTGGTGGCCAACATGGTTTTGGGCTTTATGCGGGTAATGGACAAGAGATAGCGATTAGTACCAACTTTAATTCTCGTGGCGAAGCGGAACGCGTCGCAGGACGGCTGAACGGCACTGTTAAAGGGGCTTCCCAACGATCTAATGTCGCGCCTC
>CAZJRU010000286.1:0-1901 GCA_964548315.1 uncultured Hellea sp. | reverse complement strand
AAATTATGCCTCTAGCATATTTATTGCGGCCTGCACCCCTAATTCATAAGAAATTTTACCAAACCCGCTTATTGTGCCCGTGGCGGCCTCTGCGACATAGCTTCGACGCCGAAAACTCTCGCGTTTGGCGGGTTGGGAGAGGTGTACTTCGATGACAGGCAACTCTAGAGTTTTAAGCGCATCATAAATAGCGATAGAGGTATGGGTATAGGCGGCGGGGTTAAAGACCAAGGCCGAGGCTTTTGTTCTTGCTTCTTGAATCATATCAACCAATTCGCCCTCAATATTGGATTGTTTGAACACGGTTTTATAGCCGGCCTCTTTGGCCAAGGCCGCGCAGATAGCCTCGATATCGCTGAGCGTATCAGAGCCGTAAATTTCAGGTTCTCGCGTTCCTAAAAGATTTAAATTTGGTCCATTGAGGATATAGATGGGTTTTGCCATTGTGTGTCCTGTTCGCCTTATGTTAACGGGGCAAATCTTGGGCGGCAAGCCTGAACTAAGAGAGATAAGCGCGGGCCGATAATCGGCCGATTTGGATTTTTATGTTTTTGGTCATCAACGGCGAAGATTATCATGATTTACCTGACAGCTTGACCGTTGCGGGCTTAATCACGCATTTAAAGCTGCCCGAAAAGAAAATTGCTATTGAACGAAACCGGGAAATTGTTCCCAAATCTACATTTTCCCATGCGGCCCTCTCAGATGGAGACCAACTGGAAATTATACATTTTATCGGAGGCGGATAATGCCACAGGCTCAATCAGAGGATAAGCTCGTTATTGCGGGTAAAGAATATGGATCGCGTCTGATTATCGGGACGGGTAAATATAAAGACTATGCCCAAAACGCCGCCGCTCTGACGGCCTCTGGCGCGGATATGGTGACAGTGGCTGTGCGCCGCGTGAATATAAGTAACCCAAATGAGCCGATGCTTGTCGACTTTATCAATCCTAATGAGGTCACATATTTGCCAAATACGGCAGGCTGTTTCACGGGGGAAGATGCTGTGCGCACCTTACGTCTTGCTAAAGAAGCGGGCGGGTGGAACCTCGTAAAGCTAGAAGTCTTGTCAGACCCCAAGCATCTTTATCCCGATATGGAAGAAACGCTCAGAGCGGCAGAGCTTTTGATTAAGGACGGCTTTGACGTCATGGTCTATTGTTCTGATGACCCGGTTTTTGCCCGCAAGCTTGAAGAGCTAGGCTGCGTCGCGATTATGCCGCTGGGCGCGCCGATCGGCTCTGGCCTTGGGATTCAAAACCCGGTCAACATTCGTCTTATTGTTGAGCAAACGAAAGTGCCCGTCATTGTTGATGCTGGCGTAGGCACGGCTTCTGACGCGACGATTGCGATGGAGCTGGGCTGTGACGGTGTTCTAATGAATACGGCTATCGCAGGCGCGAAAGACCCGATTCAAATGGCCGAGGCTATGAAACATGCCGTTATCGCGGGGCGTCAAGCTTATCTGGCGGGGCGTATGCCGCGTAAGAAATACGCTGACCCAAGCTCACCGCTAGCGGGATTGATATAGGCGCTTAAAAAGCGCCTTTCGTTAAATCCTGATAAATTCTGTTTTCATAGCTATTGCCATTTCGGCGAGCGCGATAGACCTGCATATTTTCTAACACGCGCTGAACATAATTTCGTGTTTCAGAAAAGGGTATAGACTCTACCCAGTCAATCGGGTCGATACCGGGTTTGCGTGGGTCGCCATATTTTTTAATCCATTGTTTTGATCTGTGTGGCCCCGCATTATAGGAGGTGGCGGCTAATATATATGAGCCATCAAAATCATTTAAAAGATCATGTAAATGATGCGCGCCCAATTTTGCGCTATAATCATTGTCAGAGGTGAGGCGTCCAACGGAGTATGGAATGCGGTGCTTGCGCGCTGTGGC
>CAZJRU010000285.1:0-1947 GCA_964548315.1 uncultured Hellea sp. | reverse complement strand
CATAGGGTCAGCAAGTTTCCCGTCTTCTAGTCCCAAAGAACTGGCCGCCATCTCATGCAAGGGACGGCTAACCGCTTCATTCATACCGCTAATCATTTCACGCTCATGGGTGAGAAGATATTTGGCAACATCCCAGCCCTTATCGCGGGTCCCGACAAGATTGTGTTTTTCAACGCGGACATTTTCAAAGAAAGTTTCACAAAATGGCGAGCGTCCTGAAATCAATTTAATCGGACGCGCTTCAACGCCGGGGGTTTCCATATCGAAGAGAACAAAGGAAATACCATGATGTTTCTTGCCCGAATTATCTGTGCGCACCAGGCAGAAAATCCAGTCGGCTTGATCGGCATAAGATGTCCAGACTTTTTGACCATTGACGATAAAATGATCGCCCATATCTTCGCATTTCGTTGCGAGCGAGGCGAGGTCAGACCCCGCGCTGGGTTCTGAATATCCTTGACACCAGCGAATTTCACCGCGCGCGATCGGCGGTAGATGCTCTAATCTTTGTTCTTCCGTTCCAAATTTAAGCAAGGCTGGCCCCAGCATCCAGATACCAAAGCTATCAAGAGGCGAACGCGCATGTATCCGGCGCATTTCTTTTTTGAGAATGATTTCTTCAGCGCGCGTAAGTTCTGCGCCGCCATATTTTTTAGGCCATGTCGGCACTGTCCAGCCTTTATCGGCCATGCGCTCTAACCAGATTTTTTGAGCTTCTGATTGGAACTCCCAATTCCGTCCGCCCCAACAGACATTTTTATCTCCAAAGGCTCCATTCTTCTGCCCCCGCATTTCGGTCGGGCAATTTTTATCCAACCATTCGCGGCATTCCATTGCAAAAGCTTTTAAATCACTCATAATCTCACCTTCAAACTCATATGCATATAGTTGCATATACTTAGATATAGGTTAGGTAAAGACAAACCCTTTAAGATTTTAAGGAAAAAAGCCAGATGCATTCATTCCAAACTGTTGCTGATATTCGCATCGAACCTGGCGGGGCGGCCAAGCTCGACCATTATGTCGACGGATTATGTAGGAATAAACGCATCGCGATTGTTACAGATAAAGGCGTACGCGGTTTAGGCTTGATGGACGCAGGACTCGCGGCCCTCAAAGACGCTGGTTATGCTGTTTTCATTTTTGACAAAGTGGTCGCCGATCCGCCCGAAAATATTGTCCTTAAGGGCGCGACCGCTATTCGCAAATTCAACGCAGGCCTTATCATTGGCTTTGGCGGCGGTTCGCCCATGGATACGGCCAAGGTCATTGCGCATCTCGTCGGATGCGATCAACCTCTCGAGACCATGTACGGCGTGGGCAATGCCAAAGGCCCCACCTTGCCGCTCATGCTTATCCCGACGACATCAGGCACAGGCTCTGAAGTGACCAATGTCGCCATTCTCACGACAGGCAAGACAGCGAAGAAAGGCGTGGTCGCCGATAGCCTCTATGCTGACCGCGTCCTTCTTGACGCAGAACTAACCTTTGGCTTACCCGCCTCGATTACGGCCTCCACCGGAATTGACGCCATGGTCCATGCGATTGAGGCTTACACCTCCATAAGAGAAAAAAACCCTCTCTCCGATGCCCTCGCGCTCACCGCCTTGCGCAAGATGCGCGGCGCGATTGTCACCGCCGTCAATGACGGCAATAATATTGAGGCGCGCAATGACATGCTCATTGGGGCGATGCTGGCAGGACAGGCGTTTTCCAATGCCCCCTGCGCGGCGGTTCATGCCCTTGCCTACCCGCTCGGGGGTTTCTTCCATGTCCCGCACGGGCTTTCTAACGCCCTCGTCTTAACCGAGGTCATGAAATATAACCTACCCAAAGCCGAGCACTGGTATGGCGAGATTGCGAAAGACTTAGCTATAGGACAAACAGGCGTGAGCCTCATTGATGAAATGCTCCGCCTTAAAGAGGAAACGCAGGTGCCTAAAACGC
>CAZJRU010000284.1:0-2014 GCA_964548315.1 uncultured Hellea sp. | reverse complement strand
GGCGGCGGTATTGAGCATATGTCCCGCGTGCCAATGGGGAGTGACGGCGGCGCAATGGGCGTTGACCCCGCCATTGCTTTTGATCACCAAGTTGTCCCCCAGGGGATTTCCGCAGACTTGATCGCCACGAAATATGGCTTCTCGCGAGATGACTGCGACGCCTATGCGGTTGAGTCGCAAAAGCGCGCGAAAAAAGCTTGGGATGAAGGACGGTTCAAAAAATCCATCGTACCCGTGAAAGATCAACTCGGCGTGACGATTTTAGCCCATGATGAGCATATGCGCCCAAATACGGATATGCAGTCACTTGGCTCGCTCAATCCTGCTTTTGAAGCCCTAGGGAAGGTTATGCCAGGTATGGATTATGTGGCTTTGCAAAAATACCCTGAGCTTGAAGAGATTAAGCACGTTCACCACGCTGGTAATAGCTCGGGTATTGTTGACGGCGCTGCCGCTGTTCTGATCGGGACCAAAGAAATGGGAGAAGCTATGGGCCTTAAAGCCCGCGCCCGCATTAAAGCGTTTGCTGAAGTCGGAAGCGAACCCACAATGATGTTAACGGGACCAGAGTTTGTCGCAGCGAAAGTGCTTAAACGTGCCGGTATGTCGGTAAATGATATTGACATTTATGAGCTGAACGAAGCTTTCGCCTCAGTCGTGCTGCGCTTCATGCAAGCTCACAATATTGATCATAATAAAATTAACATCAATGGCGGCGCGATTGCGATGGGCCACCCGCTCGGCGCAACGGGCGCGATGATCCTCGGGACTATGGTCGATGAGCTGGAACGCTCTGACAAAGAGACATCACTCATCACGCTTTGTGTGGGCGGCGGTATGGGCTCAGCCACAATTATTGAACGCGTATAGTAAGATAGATTTGAACAGAGATAAAAAATGAAAAACTTTCAAATAGAAAAAGATGCAGACGGCATATTACTTGTCACATTTGATATGCCGGGCCGTTCTATGAACGTCCTTAATGTTGGCTCAATGGGCGAAATCGCCGAGCTGACCGAGATGATTAAATCGGATGAGAGCATTAAAGGCGCGGTGATTACGTCGGGAAAGAAAGCCTTTTGCGCAGGAGCTGACCTCGAAGAAATGAGCGGAAACCTCATGGGCGCCAAAGCGGCTATGGCGAAAGATCCAGAAGGAGCCAAGAAGGCGCTTTTTGACAATGTCTATAAGCTTAATCAGCTATTCCGTGATCTTGAGACTTGCGGCAAGCCTGTTGCGGCGGCGCTTGACGGCCTTGCCCTTGGCGGTGGTTTTGAATTTGTCATGGCTTGTACAGGGCGTTTTGTGTCTTCAGATAATAGGGGCGCAAAAGTAGGCCTCCCAGAAGCTATGATAGGTCTTTTGCCTGGCGCAGGCGGGACGCAGCGCCTGCCGCGTTTAGTCGGCTTGATGGCGGCCTCTGGCGTTCTCTTGCAGGGCAAGCAGCTTAAAGCCGCGGAAGCACAAGCCATGGGTATTTTCCATGCTGCTGTGCCAAGCGCCGAACTTGTCGATACGGCCAAGCAGTGGTGTAAAGATAACCCCAAAGCGAAACAGCCTTGGGATCAAGATAAATTCCGTTTCCCGGGCGGCGCGCCTTATACGGCGAAGGGTTACCAAATGTTCGCGGGCGCAAATGCGATGGTCAATAAAGAGAGCTTTGGCAATTATCCAGCTATGCGTAATATCTTGGCCGCTGTTTATGAAGGCTCACTTGTGCCTATGGACGCGGCGCTTCGGATTGAAAGCCGTTATTTTTGCGATCTAATGTTACGCCCAGAATCGGGCAATATGGTGCGCTCGCTCTTCTTGTCTAAGCAGGCTTTGGAAAAAGGTGAAGCGCGTCCCGAGGGTCAAACCAAAGGCGAGATTAAAAAGGTCGGCGTTATCGGCGCAGGCTTTATGGGCGCAGGTGTGGCCTATGTTTCTGCCATGTCTGGCATTGAAGTTGTCTTAATCGACCGCGATCAAGAAGGTGCAGATAAAGGTAAGCAGTTCACAATTGATGAGCAAA
>CAZJRU010000283.1:0-2017 GCA_964548315.1 uncultured Hellea sp. | reverse complement strand
CCAGACAAAATAAATGATGGAGCCGACAGATATCACAAGGCAGAGGCATAATGCCAGTCCAATGCGGTATAGCCAATCATCCATATCTAGCTCCCAAATTCTAAACGAATTCATCTAGATTCTCTAAGTTGATTCGTAATGTGGCAGAAATAGGGTCATGTCCTAAAAAATAAGGAATACTTTGGGGGCTTTGCCTGGCCGTGTTATGGGCGGCGCGCTATTGTTTGTGCTGTTGTCTGTACTGTTTTCTGTATTGGGTGGGGGACATGCTGAACCATCTTCTGAATGCTTGGATAAAGGGGCTACTCCCTGAGTAATCTAGCATTTTCGCAATACGCAGCATGGAGATGTCCGACTCGATTAAGAGACGGCTGGCTATATTTTTACGCACGTCATCCAGAATATCTGTAAAGCTGGTGCCTTCATCCTTTAAGAGCCGTTGTAACTTTTTCGGGTGGATATCTAGGGCGGTTGAGACATGCGTAATATCAGAGCCTTTCACGCCTAAAATACCTAAAATGGTTTCGCCCACGATCATTGAAATGGATTGCTTGGCTTTGGGGAGTTTGCTGATGCGCCAGTTTAGATATTGCTTGATAAATGGCTTTGTAATTTTGGTTAAAAAATTTGTTTGCTTCACGGACATATAGTGGAGGTCGGCGACTACGGTATTGCGCGGGGCGTTAAAGCTGACGGGGCACTCAAAGATCGAATCGTACAAGCTCATATCCTCAGGGGCGCTGTGCTGGAACGTTATGTGATTAAATTTAAAGCCTGGTATGAATTGGCGTCCCATCATGGCGATGCCCGCAACAAGCTGCTCTAAGAATTGACGGCACGGCGGGGCGAGGGGGTGAACGGCGATGACGCCTGTGACGCTCTTGCTGGCCGCGTCTTCTTCGTAAGAAAAGGAAAAGCCATTGGCATTTATTTTTTGATAGTCAATCGCCATGTCGACCCAATGGCGCACATTATTGGCGATGCTAATGAGGAATACATTTGGGCCGGCGAAGCGAAAGTCTTCGGGTTGAGCCAGCGCCCATTTTAACCCAAAGTAAGGCTCGCTCGTTTGCGCCGCGCCTTCTTCGAATAGCTTGCAGATTCCCGCAAATGACTCGAAATTCATTAAGCCTTTGGGCAAGGTCGGGGCAAGGCCAGAGGCTTTCGTGACCGCCGCAGGATCGCCTCCTAAAGACTGTACAAATTCATTAAATCCATCTTCCCCCCGAAAAGATCGCATGTATAAATCTTCTCGCTTCATGATTAGAATGTCTTAGAAATTTATCCCTTTAGAGCCACAAAAACATAGCTCCTTATAGCTATGCCCCAATGGGTGAAAGACCCTGATATAGCCTTATGTCCTCAATTGTGAAGTTAAGGCCTAATTTTCTTGTCTGATTAAGGCGCGCCTATCTGGAATATCAACATCGTTTTGAATTTGGGCTGACGAGGGGGCCTTAAAGAGAAATTGGAGCTCTGATTCCGGCGACCCGATCTTTTGTCCCAAAGCTTTTAGTAACTCTCTTTTGTGCTGAGCGCGGCGCTGCGCCTCGAGTTCCTTGCTCTTAAGCCTGGCCTTGACCACGCGGCGCGAGAGTTTGGTGGAGGGCTTAAAGGTGACGGCCCGGCGAGCGGGAATGGGAACAACTTCATTTGTTTTCGGGTTTCTGCCCGTGCGGCTGGCCATATCTTTGAGCTGAAAGGTTCCAAAGTTCGCAAGTTTAACGTTTTGGCCCGAGGCGAGCGAGTCGGTGATGAGCGTGAATATTTGGTCCACCATCTGGCTGGAGTCCGCTTTGGATAAGCCAAGTTGGCGCTGCACGCTATCGGCCAGGTCGACGCGTTTTATTGTGGCTTGGCTGTTGATTGTGGGTTCGGTTTTGCGACTGTTGTTCGGAAAATTATTTTGCATCGTAAGTCCCCACATACTTTAATTTAATAAAATCCCCCCGAACTCTAAATTTACTGTGTATGAAACGGGCCTCAATATTAAGGGGGTACTGTCCTCAATTGTGAG
>CAZJRU010000282.1:0-2020 GCA_964548315.1 uncultured Hellea sp. | reverse complement strand
CGGTAATTATAAACGGCTTCAGACAAACCATCGCCTAGGGCGTGCTGCCATAAGTTCAAATACCGCTCATGGCCTTCAGCTGGCAACAATTTAGTATCGCCAAGGCTATCTAAATATTCACAGATAACAGGGCTATCAAACAAGTATTGTTCAGGTTGCCATTCAAGGGCCGGAATTTTGCCAAGAGGGTTATCGCCGGCTACATAGCCATTAGCCCCATCTTTCTTTGGCAGGGCCTCTTCAACCTCGACCCCATGAATACGCGCCAAAATCATGGCTTTGCGGGCAAAGGGAGATATGGGGTGGCAGATAAGCTTCATGAATTATTCCCACTCAATCGTGCCGGGCGGTTTTGACGTTATATCATAGACAACACGGTTCACGCCGCGCACCTCATTAATGATACGCGTCGCCGTTTCGCCCAAGAACTCATGGCTATACGGGTAATAATCTGCTGTCATACCGTCCGTAGATGTCACAGCTCTGAGGGCTAAAACATTCTCATAAGTGCGTTCATCCCCCATAACGCCGACAGTTTGCACCGGAAGAATGACGGCAAAAGCTTGCCATATTTCATTGTAAAGATTGTGTTTTTTAATCTGGTCCAAATATATCGCATCTGCTTCGCGTAAAATATCAAGACGGTCCATTGTGATAACGCCCGGGCAGCGAATAGCTAGGCCTGGGCCTGGGAACGGATGTCTTTCAACAAAGTCTTTGTGAAGACCAAGCTCTTGGCCAAGCGCCCTAACTTCATCTTTGAACAATTCACGTAGTGGCTCGACCAATTCCATATCCATGCGCTCAGGCAGTCCGCCGACATTGTGGTGCGATTTAATTGTCACGGAGGGCCCGCCGTCAAAGCTGACAGACTCGATGACATCAGGATAAAGCGTGCCTTGAGCTAAGAACTTAGCCCCGCCAACCTTTTTGGCTTCACGTTCAAAGATATCAATGAATGTCCCGCCGATAATCTTGCGCTTACGTTCAGGGTCGGACACGCCCTCTAATAAGCCTAGAAATTCGTCGCCCGCGCTGACATGAATAAGGTTCATGTCGTAATGCTCTTTAAACAGAGAGACAACCTGATCGCTCTCGCCCTTTCGCATCATCCCCGTATCGACATAAACACAGGTGAGCTGGTCCCCAATAGCTTCATGGATTAGCACGGCGGCAACCGAGCTATCAACGCCGCCAGAAAGACCGCAAATTACTTTCTCACTACCGACTTGTTCTTTAATGGCCGCGATCATTTCGCCCTTAAAAGCGGCCATGGTCCAATCGCCTTTAAAGTCCGATATATTATGGGTGAAATTGCGTAGCATTTTCGCGCCATTGACTGTGTGGACGACCTCGGGATGGAACTGAACGCCGTAAAATTTCCTCTTGCTATCCGCGATGGCGGCGTAAGGCGCGTGATTAGATTTTCCAATGATTTCAAATCCTTGCGGGATGGCGTTTACGCGATCACCGTGGGACATCCACACACGTTCGGTTTTCTCTAACCCGTCAAAAAGCTCGTTATCAGCAATGATGTCCAAATCAGCCCGGCCAAATTCCTTATCATCCGAGCTTTCAACAGAACCGCCAAGCTGGGCGCACATGGTTTGCTGGCCATAGCAAATCCCCAGAACGGGCACGCCCATCTCCCAAACATGATTATCTGCGCGTGGAGTTCCCACGCCAGTGACGCTATTAGGACCACCAGACAGTATAATCGCTTTCGGGTTAAAAGCCTTAAGCATAGCTTTATCAACACGGTTAAAAGGGTGGACTTCGGAATAGACACCGCTCTCCCTCACCCGTCTTGCGATGAGTTTCGTGACCTGAGACCCAAAATCGATAATCAACAACTGTTCGTGCTGTATATCTGCGCTCATTATTGTCTCTCCATCACGGCAAAAAAGAAGCCGTCTGTATTTGTTGATGCGGGCGTTAGGGTCAGTGTACAGCCATCAGCCGACCAAGGCTTAGGCGCGTCCACACCAAATTTCTCTTCCCAGACCTCACCTGCGGATAA
>CAZJRU010000281.1:0-2029 GCA_964548315.1 uncultured Hellea sp. | reverse complement strand
AAAGGTACCTTTTTACGAATACCTCCCATTTTTCGCATATCCTGCTCGTGATGCAGCGCATGGATAACTGACCCTGCACACAAGAAGAGTAGGGCTTTAAAGAACGCATGGGTAAACAGATGGAACATTGCAGCCCCGTAAGCGCCAACACCTGCGGCAAAGAACATGTAGCCTAGCTGACTACAGGTCGAATAGGCGATAACGCGTTTAATATCATTTTGAACCAAAGCAACTGTCGCCGCGAAAAAGGCAGTAAACGCGCCCATGACGGTTATAAATCCAGATGTTATCGGCGCGGCTTCATAGATTGCGGAAGCGCGGCAGACTAAAAACACGCCCGCTGTAACCATTGTCGCGGCATGAATAAGCGCAGAAACGGGCGTTGGTCCTTCCATAGCGTCGGGAAGCCAGACATGGAGAACAAATTGTGCTGATTTTCCCATAGCACCGATAAATAACAGCGCCGCAATTAACTCAATCGCGTTAAACTCCATACCTAAGAACGGTAATACTCTATCGCTATTTTCGGCAATCTTTCCAAAGACCGTATCAAATTCAACAGATCCAAAGACCAAGAAAATTGTCATAACGCCTAGCGCAAGACCAACATCTCCTACGCGGTTTGTCACAAAGGCTTTAATGGCCGCGGCATTGGCTGACGGCTTTTTATAATAATACCCGATTAAGAGATATGACGCGAGTCCGACACCTTCCCAGCCGAAAAACATCTGGATGAAGTTATTTGACGTGACCAACATCAACATAGCGAAGGTAAACAAAGACAAATAAGCAAAGAATCGCGGTTTGTAATTGTCGTCGCTCATATAGCCCCAGCTATAGAGATGAACGAGGGCTGAGACCGTATTCACAACAACAAGCATGACAGCGGTTAGCGTATCGATTTTAAAGGCCCAATTGGCCTTCATATTCCCGACATCCATCCACCGAAGGACGTTTATATTGTCGCCGTCATGATTAATCCCGACCTTAATAAAGGCATACCAAGATAAAATCGCTGATAAGAACAACAGTCCGGTCGTTATAACCATTGACGGTTTTTCGCCAAGTTTACCGCCCAGGAAACGTGTTCCCGCAAGGCCTGCGACGATAGCGCCAATGAGCGGCGCAAATACTATGACATGATACAGCAAAGTCTTAGCCCTTCATCAAATCAATGTTTTCAACAGCAATATTGCCGCGATTACGGAAATAAACGACAAGAATAGCCAAACCGACGGCGGCTTCTGCCGCGGCGACAGTCAAAATAAACAAGGCAAAGACTTGCCCCGCCATGGGGTTGTTGCCTGCGCCCTCTGCCATATGCGTCGAAAATGCCACAAAATTTATGTTCACGGCCAAAAGTATTAGCTCAACACACATCAAAATAATGATGACGTTTTTACGGTTTACGAAAATCCCAAAGACGCCAATCGTGAAAAGAACAGCGGCGACCACTAAGTAATGTGCGAGACCAATAACCATTAGCCAATCCCCTGCCCAGGTTCGATATCAATATGTTCAACGCCCGTTTCTCGAGTCCGCGCATTTTGCTCGGTAATATTCTGTTTGCGCACCCCTTCACGTTCGCGAAGGGTCAATACAACAGCTCCTATAAGCGCTACTAAGAGGATGAGGCCTGCCGCCTCAAACATACCCGCATACTCCGTATAAAGAACTTCGCCAAATGCCTCAAGATTTGAGACATTTGGATCGCGTTCGACAACCGTTGTGGGCGTTCCGGAGAAATAGGCCGCGCCGACCAAAAACATTTCAATAAATAAAACCACGCCAACTAAGGCCCCGACAGGAAGATATTGCAAAAAACCTTGTTTCATTTCGACAAAATCAACATCAAGCATCATGACAACAAAGAGGAAAAGCACCGCAACCGCGCCCACGTAAACCATGACAATCAAGAGCGCTAAAAACTCTGCGCCCATTAAGATAAATAGGCCTGCCGCGCTAAAGAAGGTTAGGATAAGATACATCACTGAATGAACAGGGTTTCTACTGGCCACAACCATAAAGG
>CAZJRU010000280.1:0-2037 GCA_964548315.1 uncultured Hellea sp. | reverse complement strand
ACCGCTGGGCAAAAGGCACGATAGAAGTCATGAAAAAAATCTTGCCCGATATTTTGAAGGCTCCAATTTCTCTTCGAAATAAAGTCGAAGCGAGTCTGCACTTAACTGCCAATATTACCTATCTCTTGATGTTTGTAGACAGCTTGTTTTTCCTTCTCCCGTCTGTTCATATTCGTCAGGAAATGGGGCCGAATGTACTCGCTTGGTTAGACCTCCCAATTTTTGCATTTGCCTCTTTGAGCCACGCCTATTTTTTTATGAGCGGACAGAAGAGACTCTATGGACGCATGCTTGACAAAATTTTTATATTACCCGCCCTTTTGGCAACATCAATCGGCTTAGGGGTTAACAATGGCCGCGCCGTCATGGAAGCGCTCGTCGGGCATAAAACAGGATTTGTCCGCACGCCCAAAGTGGGAAGCAAGCCTGATAAAACATCTCTTAACAAAGCTTATGCGGCACATAGTGAAGACTGGTCGACACGCCTGGAGCTCTCACTGGCCCTCGTCTATACGGCATTTCTCCTCTGGGCGATGTCTCAGTCTTATTGGATTGTCATTCCGTTCTTAACGCTATTTTCTGTTGGTTTTTTCTACATCTCAATTTTGAGTTTGAAAGAAAGCGCGGCGCAAATGAAAGTGCAGTTACCTAAAAAACAGACCCCAAAAACACCGACCTCTTCAATCGGTTTGCCCCGAAAAGAGTCAGAACATTTATTTGCGGCGGCGGAATAAATATCAGCTTCTGGCTGAATAGTGATGCAAGCCATGATGCCTGACAGATATGCCTGCCCGATTTAACAAACTTTTGTTTTGCAGTGTCTTCCTTGCGCTTATCATCGGGATTTATCTCCTGCCCCAAGCTCTCCCCGCATCTATAGGAACGGGGTATATTGTGCTCTCATTTGCGATGTCAGCCTTGTCAGGGCTGGCTTGGCGGTATGATATTATCACCCCGCGCGGGGCGCTATATTTGGCCATTACCGGTTGCCTTTGCCTTATGCCCCTGCTGCCATATAGCTCCAATGACGCGCAGCGTTATCTATGGGACGGCGCGGTATTTTTTTCGGGCCTAGACCCTTATACCACCTCGCCCAATAATCCCTTAGCCGCAGGCTTGCGAGAGATATGGCCGACCCCGGAAGAGCATTCAGACTATGCCACGCTTTATCCTCCAGGCGCGCTAATTTTATTTGGCGTATCTAGCCTAGCGGGGCCGCTGCATGGGATTTTGGTTTGGAAAATCATGGTAACATTTGCCGCCATATTCAGCTTAATCGCGGCGTATAAATTATTGGTTTTTCGCGGCCTGACCCAGCATTTTTACCTAATCGCATTTTGTCCGCTTTTAATCTTTGAAGCCGGTGTTGGCGCTCATCTTGATATTTTTAGCCTCTTGGGCATTGTCTTAGCGCTATGGGCTTTGGACGCCGAAAAGGTCATCTTGGCCGGCATCATTATTGGCTTGGCGGCAACAACGAAATTCTTACCTGCCGTTATCGCGGGCCCCTTATTATTCTTACTGCCCCCGCGTAAGGCGCTCACCCTCTTTGCCAGTTCTGCGATAACTTGGCTGAGTGTTTATTTATTGATGTTTGGGCTAGGCTATAAACCCTTAGGACTGATACCCACATTTTTTGAAAAATGGCGCGGCGGCGCGCCCCTCTTCCCAATCCTTGACGCGAGTAAGCAATGGCTGGGTCTGCCCAGTTATATCTTTTTGACAGGCTTAATGGGACTGGCCCTTGCTGGATTTTCGCTTGCGGCGAGGCTAGCGAAACGCGGACACGCGGCAATCGCAATGGCCCTGTGTTTAGCTGTCCCTTTATTGCTGAGCCCTGTCCTATTTCCTTGGTATCTGCTTGTCTTAGTGCCGTTCTTAGCCTTAAGACCAAGCGCCGCGATCTTCCTCGCCGTCACACTTGTCCCGCTTAATTATGTTGTGCTCAACAAATGGCTCGCGCAAGGGATTTGGGACCAACCCACTTGGCCCGCAACCCTCCTAGCCATAGCCATCATGATAGGGTTAGTCTTCGAT
>CAZJRU010000279.1:0-2041 GCA_964548315.1 uncultured Hellea sp. | reverse complement strand
TTATCCGGGCCAAAATACAAGTTATTACACAGCCCAAAATTTCGGCAAATCACCTTATTACCGCGCGGCCCCTAGGTCATACAGGCAAGCGCAATATCCGCAGTATAGGCCGCAATATTCATCTCAGCAGTGTCCCGTTAATTGGACTTGCTAAGTCAAATTTTCATGACTTCAGCGACGTTTTGATCTGAATTTCATTCTCTAAGGTTTTATGCACAGGGCAACGGTCAGCGATTTCTAGCATGCGTTGACGCTGCTCATCGGTAATATTGCCTGTGATTGAAATTTCGCGCGAAAACTGATCGACTTTTCCGTCCTCCTTTTCGCAGGCTTCGCAGTCCTCAGCGTGAATACGCGTATGGGTGACATGAACGGAGACCTGCGAAACATCTAGCTCTTTGCGGCGGGCATAGCCATTTAATGTCATAGATGTACAAGAGCCGAGGGCGGCGCCTAAATACTCGTAAGGCGTGGGCCCTATATCAGTGCCCCCATAAGATAAGGGCTCATCGACGATAAATTCATGGGATCTGGCTTTAACAACATTGTAAAACCCTTTGGCGGTGTCCCCGCTCGCGATAATGCCCGGAACCTCTTCGGCGCTGCTTTCTGGCTGGTCTAGCTCGACATATCGCCGCGCCCATGAGCCAATAACAGAGCCAACATATTTTGCATCTTCTTCGCGCATGAGCAGGTGATCCGCTTTATCCAAAGACACAAAGTTCTTAGGGTGTTTGGCTTTTCCAAATATCTTTGAAGCTTCCTCCACAGAGACAGTCGCATCAAATGGCGCATGCAGAACCATGAGAGGCTTACGCAGGTTTTCAATCTCTAAGGGGTAATTTCTCACATCATCGACGAAATCTTGCTTAAAGACAAATTTGCGTCCTGCGAGCTTAACATTAGCCTTCCCCTTGCGAGCGATTTCGCTCAGCTTTTGTTCCAGCATATGCAAAATATGGTCAGGGGCAGACGGCGAGCCCACCGTTGCAACCGCCTTTAAAGACTCTATCTGAGACCCTGCCGCCAGCACAGCCGTGCCGCCTAATGAATGGCCGACCATAAGCTGGGGCGCGGCGTAATTCTCAGCCAAGAATATAGACGCGCTGATAAGGTCGTCAACATTGGTACTAAAGCTCGTATCGGCAAATTGCCCCTTACTTGCGCCAAGGCCTGTAAAGTCAAAGCGAAGGGTCGAGATACCGCTCTGGGCGAGCATATCGGCTATATTTTTACCCGTTTTCAAGCTTTTCGTACAGGTGAAACAATGAGCCAGAATGGCATAAACACCCAGCGCGCCTGCGCCCGCTTCATGCAGGATACCTGAAAGCTCATATCCTTTTTTAGATTGGAAGGTGACTCTGGTTTCCATAGAAATTCTCTCTGCAGGTATAAAATTCAGTCTTTAATATAAGGTCTTTCAACAAAAGACAGTAACAATTGATGCGCCCCGAAACTATAATTCCAAGTAATCAGGTTCATACATCATCGCCTTAATATGGGCTGTAAGGTCTTGAGGTCGTTTGGATTGGGCTAGGCCTGTCGCGTAGGCTTTCTCTGCCACTGCGACAGCGATATGAAGCGAGACCTCTCTGATATCTGATAAAGGCGGATAAAGCGTTCCGGCATCAAGGTTGGCCTGGCTGACCTGATGGGCCAAAGCATCGGCAGCTGCCAAGAACATAGCGTCGTCAATATGCTTGGCCTGACAGGCAATCGCGCCAAGGCCAATACCCGGGAAGACATAGGCGTTATTTCCCTGTCCAGGTTGATGGGTTATACCTTTATGCTCAACTGCGTCAAAGGGGCTACCGCTTGTAAAGATGGCGCGGCCTTCGCTCCACTCATAGGCTTGCTCGGCCGTGCATTCTGCGCGCGAGGTGGGGTTGGATAAAGCAAAAATCGCTGGGCGTGCATTAATGGCTGACATCGTCTCAATCACCTCTTGCGTAAACGTGCCCGGCGCACCGGTGGCCCCGATAAGAATATGAGGTTTAATCGCTTTAATGGCGTCAACGAAACTGAGCTGCTCATAATCATG
>CAZJRU010000278.1:0-2058 GCA_964548315.1 uncultured Hellea sp. | reverse complement strand
TCTCGCAATATATGGAATATTATTTAGACCCCGCTGGAAATCTAACGATAGCGGACATATTAAATGAAAAGCAAGATAGCTTTGCGCCTTTAATGACGCCCACCCCTCACTTTGGTTTCACAAAAGATACTATTTGGCTAAGGGTAAAAATTGAGAATAAGACAGCGGATACAGATAGCTGGTTTCTACATGTGCATGAAAATTTCCTGCCGACTTACCATGTTTATCTGCAGCGAAGTCATGGCAGACTAGATGTTTTAGAGACCCACTCGCCTGAAACGCGGTTTTCTGATCGATCCGTAGATTTTCCAGAACTGGCGACAGCCATAACGATAGCGCCCGGTGAAAAGGTCATGTTATATGTTGCTTATAGCTCCGGCGGTTCATCGAATATTTCTTTGACACTGGAAACCGACGATAGCTTTTCAAAAAGCGCCTTAAGAAAAACGTCTAAGAACTTCATTTCTTACGGGATGCTGGGGATTGTGATTGCAACAACCTTTATAAGTTTATTGTTCTTACGGCGCCGTGTATTCCTGTCCTATTTCTTATATACTATCGTCATTCTACTGTTTTTGATGCATTCTGATGGCGTGACATTCCAATATCTTTGGCCCAATGCACCCAAATTTAACAATTATTTTTCGATTTTAATAGGCTTAGCCTTCTCAATCGTTCCCTATGATTTTGCCCGAGAATTTTTAAGAACAAGCCTTTTTCATCCCCGCTGGGATAAATTTATGGCATTTATGATGATCACTACCCCCGTAATTATGATTCCTATAGCCCTGATAGATCCGCAACAAGCAAAACGGGTTTTAATGTTGCTGACCTTACTTTCAATTTCGCTTGGGACTTTCGTCGGCATATTGGCTGCCTTCACGCGTTTTAAAGAAGTCCGCTTTTACGTGCTGGCTTGGTTTTTTGGAGCCGGGGCCGGCATCGTCATGAATTTACGTCATTTTACAAATTCAGCAATTGGACAGCATGTTGAACTCGATAGTATTCGGCTGGCCATCATTGTGGACGCTATTATGATGGGCTTAGGCGTTGCTGATCGTTACAATCAACAGGCAAACGAGCGCCGCAAAGTTGATGCAAAGAGTTTAGAGCAAGCTCAATTGAACTTGAAGCTTGGCAATCGTTTGCATGTTTTGGAAGAACAATACCGACTTGCATCGGAATTAGTTCAAACCCGTGATGCCGAACTCAAGAAAACGGTTCATGATCTCCGGCAGCCTCTTCATGCCTTGCGCTTGAATGTTGAAGATATGAGGATGAATGCGGGTTTTACAGATACCAAAGATTTAGATTCAACTTTTACCTATCTTGAAGATTTAATCGCCAGTCACTTGCAAAGCTCAGTAACTCATACGGTTTCAACAAAACCTGAAGATGGGGCTGATAATACGGCGTTGACCCTCTCTAAAGTTTTGGGTTCAATTCATGATATGTTTGAGCCTGATGCTGCGGCCAAGGGCTTGGACTTTCAATATATTGATACGCAATATGAGAGCGATGTTGAACCGATTATCCTTATGCGGATCGTTACAAATATTGTTTCCAATGCGATTAAATTTACCTCATCGGGCAAGATTATTTTGGCAGTGCGCAGTTTAGCTGATGAGCTAAGCATTGAAGTTCTTGATACTGGGGCGGGCTTAACTAAAGCGGAATTTGCGCAGGCAAAGGCACAGTCTTTGAAAATGAAAAATGCCGTAGAAGACCACGTAGAAGGCCAAGGTTTAGGTTTGAGTATCGCTCTTGAGTTAGCGCAAAAACATGGGTTAGTCCTATCTCTAATGCCCAACAGGCAAAGAGGTACATCCATTTCATTAAAAGTTCCAAAACTAGGGTAATCACCTGATAGGCAAAGCTTTTGCAATAGTATAGGGTGATTTAACACTAAACGGGGTGAGTGTTTATTTGGGGAAGACATGATGTTTCAAACGTCTATGTCTTCCCTTAGATAAAACCGTATCCTTCGGGTAGCTTAAACTCATTTGCGGTTTCAATCGGTCGTCGCAACACTTTAGTATTTTACTAAACTGGAGTGAA
>CAZJRU010000277.1:0-2071 GCA_964548315.1 uncultured Hellea sp. | reverse complement strand
GGTCTTCAAGAGAGCGCTTCTCAGCAGACGCTCTAGCGACATCGGTTTCATATTGCGCTAAAGCAGCTTGGGCGGCGCGGTCGCGGCGCTCTAAATCGGGTAATGATTTGCGGGCTTCGCGGGCTTTATCTTGCGCGGCGCTGCGGGCGGCGCGGGCGGCCTCGAACGCGCCTTGGGCTTGCGATACGCTAGCTTGAGCGGTCTCGATTTCTGAGATTAACTCGGCCAAACGGTTTTGTTGTTTAAGCTTAATCGCGGCAGATGTTTCCGCGCCTGCGGCCATTTCAAATCCGTCCCAGCGCGTCACATGCCCGTCTTTGGTGACAAGGCGCTGTCCGGGCGCGAGGCTTTGGGTCAATGTTTGGATATCGCCGCTCTCGACAACGCCGATTTGAGAGAGCCGCGCGGCCAGCTCTTTTGGCGCTTTAACAAGGTCAGCTAAGGCGGTGGTGCCCGCAGGTAGCGGCTGAGAGGGGGTCTGCGCGCCTGACCAGCGCAAGGCGGCGTCTTCACCAATCGCGGCGTCTAGGTCTTCGCCCAGTGCGGCGGCGAGGGCTTGTTCATAGCCTTTTTTCACATCGAGCTTGGAGAGCGCGGGCGTCCATGCCGCGCCATCGCCGCGCGAAACTACACGCTGTAAGGCGGATTGCTCAGCCGTTAATTGGGAGAGGTCTTGCTTGGCCTCTGAGAGGGCTTCGCGGGCGGTTTGGTCTGTTTCTTCCGCCTCTGAGCGCGCGACTGTTAGCTTCTGTTCGGTGTCACGCGCGGCTTGAAGGGCAGAGAGCGCGTCTTGAGCGCCAGCGGCGAAAAGGTTTTGCGATGAGCCGCCGTCCTTTTGCATAGAGGCTAATTTTTCATTGGCGCTCTTTTGCTCTGATGTGAGGCGCTCCAAGCGGTGCTCAGCTTGCGAGAGCTCTCTGTGAGCGGCGTCTTGGCGCGCATTTTGATCTGCGGCGCGGCGGGTTAGCTCATTGTAATCAGTTTCAAGTTTCGAGCGCACAGCAATGGCGGCTTCGGCCTCATCTGCGGCGGCGTCCAGCGCGGCGCTGGTATCTTTAACAGCATTGAGGACATCAAATTCAGCTTTAAGCCGCGCTTCGGCGGCGGCGGCGTCTTCAACAATTCCGGTCTCGCGGGCAATATCTGTCGCAAGCTGTTCGATTTGCGCTTCTAGTTTGCGGATTTCCGTATTGGCCGCATTTTCATCCTGCTCTAACGCGTCTTTCGCCGCGTTAAGGCGGCCCAGAACAGCGGCAGCAATAATTTGCTCCTCGCGTTTCGGGTCAAGAAATCCTGCTAATTCCGCTGCCTGGCGCGTTAACTCAGAGGCCTTTGTCGCCGTATCGGCAACCTGCGCTTCGCAAGCTTTTAGCGCGTCTTGCGCGCCGGCGAGCGTATCAAGGGCTGAGACCCAGCGTTTAAGCCAAAGCAAGGCTTTATATTCATGGATTTCACCCGCAAGGCGCTTATAGCGCGCGGCTTGACGCGATTGGCGGCGCAAGGATAAAAGCTGGCTTTCGATTTGCGCGATAATGTCGTCTAAGCGAGAAAGGTTTGTTTCCGCCGCGCGCAGGCGAAGCTCGGCTTCATGGCGGCGCGTATGCAGGCCAGAAATACCTGCCGCTTCTTCGAGGATGCGGCGGCGATTTGATGGCTTGGCCGCAATTAGCTCATTAATCTGTCCCTGGCGGACAAGGGCAGGGGAGTTGGCCCCTGTACTGGCATCAGCGAAAAGAAGCTGGACGTCTTTGGCCCGCACGGTTTTTCCATTGACCTTATATTTAGAGCCTTTGCCCTTTTCAATAATTCGCGTGACTTCAAGCGTATCATCCTCGTTAAACATGGGCGGGGCGATACGGGCAGAATTATCAATAGTCAGAATAACATGGGCTTGATTACGGCCAGGGCGCTGTTTTGTGCCCGAGAATATCACATCATCCATGGCAGAGCCGCGCATAGCTTTGGCGGAATTTGCGCCCATAACCCAGCGAATAGCTTCGAGAAGATTAGACTTACCGCAGCCATTGGGACCAACAACACCTGTTAGGCCCGGCTGAATGACAAAGTCAGT
>CAZJRU010000276.1:0-2086 GCA_964548315.1 uncultured Hellea sp. | reverse complement strand
ATCTGCCAGATACGCCATTAAGTCTTGTAGTCCCATAGGTTTCGCAAATAGATACCCTTGGCAATATCTGACGCCCATTTTCATAATCAAAGCCTGCTGATGAACAGTCTCTACGCCTTCAATGATGACTGTCTTTGAGGATATCTTCGCGAGTTTTACCATCGCCGTCAGAAAGTTAGAGGCCGCAACATCATGTTCAATGTCATCGACAAATATTTTATCAATTTTAAGCGTAGAGAAATCTATTTCCTTTAATCGGTGCAAAGAAGAATAGCCTGTCCCAAAATCATCAATCGCGACCGCATACCCTTTATCGCGTAAGACATGCATTTTTTTCACGGCGTCAGCTTCATGCAAAACAGAGGATTCTGTAATTTCAGCATTTATTTTTAAGCCGCTGCCTTTGCGGGCACGGTCTAGCGCCTGCATAACGGGGGTCATATCTTTTAGCTGCGCCGGCGATATGTTTATATTTATATAGGGTTTGTCATCTTGATTGGCATAAGCCCGCGCAATGGCGGCCCCGTCTCGCGCGACTTGATCACACAGCTCAGATGTAAGCTTGTTAATAAGATCGCTCGTCTCGGCAATCGGAACAAAGATATCGGGTGAAACAACATCGTTATTGCTATCACACAGCCGAATTAAAGCTTCGAAGCCGACCGGCTTAGATGTCATTAAATCGACAATCGGTTGATATTTTACCGAGACTTGGCCCGTTTCCAGACCCTGCCTTATTGTGTGTTCAATATTTATCTTATGTAAAATCTTAGCATGGACTTTATCATTATAAATCACGCTCTTTTGACCATTTTCTAAACCGTGCCGAATGGCCATATCCGTTTGTGACATTAATTCTTCAGCTGTCGATTTGGGTTTAACAAATGTGCCGCCTATAATTATGTCCGGAACTCCAATGCCCTGCAGGTCAATCGCCGCCTTTGATAATTCAGCCGTCGTATTTTCAAGAAACTTATTAAGCGAAAGGGTATCGTGAGGGTACGCCATCCACACGCCCACACTATGAAGCGATAAGCGGCCAATGCGTTTATACCCTAATGGCTTCACGGTTGACAGATTTGGGATGAGTGAAAAAATGGAGCTGTAAAACGCGTCTGACTTAGAAATGTCCATCGTCCTGATTTCAATAAAGGCAAGGGAGCTATCCGCATGTTTGTGATGACCAGAGCCTAAAAATTTAGACATAGATTCCAGGAAAGGCGAACGTCTTAAAAGGCCTGTATGCGGATCACTGCGCGCGGATAATATATATGACCTTAAGACAATCGTTATGATTCCAAATTGCAAAAGCCGTTCGACTTCCGCGCCTAATAATATCTTGAAGCTGGTTAAGTAATCAACATATCCATTTGTACGGCCCAAGCTATTGGGCTCATATAGGGACATAAGAATAAGCATAACCCAAGTGGTTATGGCTATAATTCCCGTTTTCACCATTATAGGCCCTTTAAAAAGAACCACGCGTGAGGCGAGATATATGAAAAATATATTTGCCGTCGGAGATTTTAGCGCCGCCGATATGGGAACCTGGTAAATATAAGAATAGGTAATCAAAATTAAAGCCGTCGCAATAAAATCAATAAAGACGCCGACCAGCTGATACCGGTCAGACTTGGCGACATTCCAATTTTTTATTAAACGCGTGCCAGTTATAAGAATGACAAGGCTTGTGAGAATCAACAGACGACTCTCGGCTCCAGAATCGCTTGCGTGAGGGGCGATCAAATAAACACCGAATAAAATCAAGGGAACTAAGAAGCTTACCAAAGATAGCGTTCTTTGCGCTATCATCCGGTCATGCACATAGATGTTTTCACTCACGTGTTTTTTACGGTTAAATCGAGCAGGACCATCCATCTATTTAGGATAGGGCAAAGTACTCAAATATTAGTAAACAAAACCACCACTTATAGTTTAAGGTTACTAATCTATTAATGCTATCAACCGCGCTTACCCATACGAGAAACCTTCTCCAAACCCCTTAAAAACTGGGGTTAGTTCTACGCTTTTACGGCTGAGGCCCATCGCTGGATAGGGACGTGTTCAGATCATATCCCCAATTGGT
>CAZJRU010000275.1:0-2090 GCA_964548315.1 uncultured Hellea sp. | reverse complement strand
TCCCAATCGCGTCCAGATCATCTTTCAGATCGCTCACCATATACTCGACCATTTTCTCAGCTTCTGTACGCGAGGTTTCTGCCTCTGTGCGGGCGTCAACGGCGTTCCAGGCCATGGCCGCCATGACCCCTGAAAAGGCAAAAGCCCCCGCCGTCATCAGGCGCAGACGATTACGCCGACGGCGCACGTCGCGCTGAATGAGCCGATCAAGTCCGACCCCGATAATAGACGCCGCTAATTGGGAGACGCCTAGGTTAAAGTTCTTTGCGCTTAAATTTGCCGCAAGCGGTTCGCGCCCGCCTGCCACAAGCGCGGGCGGGAAACTTGTCCGGGGCGTGCCCTCAATCAGCGCGCATAAAATGGACCCTTCCCCGTGTACCTCTCGAAATAATTTTATTTCTTCATTGACCCAATGAGACGCCTTGGCCGCGGGGGAGCATAATACCAAAAGAAAACGCGAGCCGATAACGGCGTCTTTGATTTTCTCACTCAAGGAATGATGCGCTGTTAGCTCTGTAACATCACGGAAAATTGGAGAGATTTTTTCAAGATGGGTTTTTTGAAGGGCCTTAGGAACACGGTAAGTTTCCAGCGCACGGTGCAAACGCGCCGCGACGCGCTCGTCATCATGTGCGTAAGACATAAAAGCCTGATATTGATATTGCTTTATATTCACCCTGCCCCCTGCTGACGAGTTTAAGCTCTCTTACGAAAAATTCAACTCCTTGATTTGGATAGGCAATAACAATCTTGATGGATTTGCTCAGCCTTTAGGCCTGCTCCCGCAAATGTTTGCGGTACTTCAACGGCGACATTCCCGTCCAGCGCTGACAGGCGGCATTAAAGGCTTCCCCCGATTGATAATCAAGCAAGAGCCCAATATGGCCCACCGGCATATCCGACTCGGCCAGATAGCGCGCGGCCATTGATTGGCGGACATTATCCAGGATTTGGGAATAGGTGACGCCCTCTTGTTTTAACAGGCGTTGCAATTTCTTAACGCTCATTTCCATGACATCTGCCATGCGGATTATACCGCTATCCCCGACGCCCATAATTTCTGGCAGAAGGTCTTGGACCATATTCTGGATGGATTTATGATCAAGGGTATTATGTTTGATTTTGCGGTTTAAATAAAATTTGAGCAGCGGCTTTAATACCTTTAACTGCCCGCCCACCTTTTGATCTAAAACCTCAAGGCCAACAAAACCTCGCGTGACGTCCGCATTGAACGATACGGGACAAGGAAAGGTTTTATCATGCCAGGACATATCTTGTGGCGCGCTATGTTGAAATTCAAAACTCTGGTATTGCGTTTTTCCTAAATGATATTGTTCCGTTAAAACCATACTGGCCATGATATGTTCAACATATTGCCGGCAAGGCGGCGTGGCAGGGTGGAGGTTAAATCGGCCTTCGACCAGACCGTTTTCAGGGTCTTCATGATAGCTATAGACAATCCCATTTGTGTGAATTTTTTGATAGTTGTTCCCCAAGTCGAAAAACTCCCTGACGGTCGAGACCGTGGTCGCCAAAAATAACATGGGGCCAGAATTTAAGAAATCTCGCGGGACATCATGAGCCCATTTTATGCCAAAACTTGGCTCGCCTAACTCTTTGGCTGCGATCTCGAGTAAGGTACAGGCCCGGCTCCAAGAGATAAAATGCTCTTTACTTGAGGTCCGGTTTATATCCAATCCAGCTTGCTCAAAGAGGCGTTCAGGATCTCCGCCAATCTCTTTTATAAATTCAGGAAGGCCCGCCAAAGCAATGGATCTGGTATATAGATCATCTGGTGTGATTGCGCCCTCCCCAGAATTGCATGTGAATAGATTTAATGCTGCCCGATACTGCCACTCTATCAGAGCGCACACCAACTGACAAATAGAGCCAGCCTTTGGTGTTTTTCATGATTAAATTACGCCTTTACTGTTTTGTTCAGCGTCACTCGAGGGGTCTTTTTGCCCCGTCTTTATCGCGCTATCGACGCTCTCTTGAAGCTTTAAAGAGGGTCTGAAAGCAAGGACACGGCGCGCCGCGATTTTAACTTCCTCACCTGTTTTGGGATTGCGCCCCAGACGGGGTTTCTG
>CAZJRU010000274.1:0-2093 GCA_964548315.1 uncultured Hellea sp. | reverse complement strand
GACTCGCGTAAGATAGCTTCGTCAAGCTTAAGCTCAACTGTATCAGCATCTTTATTCTTCGCGCCGTCATAAGCCATCATAACACGGCCGAGCGCGTTTGACTTAGACGCTTGTGCTTTGCGCTTCTGACCATTGACGGCCATTTTCGCCAGGAACAAACGAATAATATTTAGAATACCGAAGATAACACCAACAATCGCCATGATGATAATAATCATACCAATTGGTCCACCTTGTAGGGCGCGCTCTTTAGCATCCGGCACACGCTCAAATGATTTTAGAAGCTCACCACGTGTTGGATCGATCGGCGCATAGACCAAAGACCCAGCAGACGCGCCTGCAACATTATTAGCCGCAGACGAGATTGGGCCACCTGGCTGCTTAGGTAGCTTTGATAGTAGAATTGAGCCTTCGCCCTTAGGCGCAGAATACTGAAGAAAGTCAGCACTTCCAGCCGTAAAGACTGAGAACGGACCTACGCGCGTAACTGACTGCGCTTCGCCGTCATTTACGTTTGCCACTGGCGCGTCAAATGTTGCGACTTGGCGCTGGGCTTTAATTTCTTGGAGCATTGTCTGCCAGATAGCGTTCAAATCATCAGAACTTGGAAGCGCTTTTGATTCTGCAACGCGGCCTAACACTTCACCGCGTGTAGGATACTGAGCTGTAATCAGTGAGTTGTCCAAAATCGCTTTAAATTCACCAGCTTTTGAGCGGGCCAATCCAAACACTTCACCAAAGTCACCTTGAGCGGCGCGAAGTTCACCTTCGAGGCGGTCAATTGTACGCTGATTTGAATCAAAGCTACTTTGTACTGAAGAGGCTTTACGCTCTAGCGATGCCAGCTCTCCGCGAGCCGAACTTAAGAGACCTGATTGCTCTCCAGCACGTGCACGAAACTTTTGCTCACGGGCCTGATTTTCAGACGCCGTTTTAGCTGAGTCCGAACGCACTTGATCTAGAAGCGTGCTAATCGAATTAATTTGTGCACTCGCCGGAACGGCAGAGAACATAACAGCGGCGCTAAGAGCAACAGCTGCAGTTTTTGTAATGATTTTCATTGTCTTACTCATTTTAATAAACCTCGACCTAATTTCCAACAGAGACAGGCGCATAGACGATAGCCGGAGCCGCCTCACCTCTTGAAACCCGAATAGCTTGACGCATCTCAAGTGCATCCGCGCCGTTTAACACATCCCATGATCGCGACTCTGTATTATATCGAGCGACCTCAGTTTCATCTTTCGTCATATAGACAAGAGACGTGCGTCCAAAACGCAGGAAGTTCACAACGTTACCCGGGCGCGTAGGGTGCGTTCCCTCATAGCTATCAATCCCTTGGCCATAAGAAACCTCGATTTTGAAAGCATTGAGAACCTGACGGTACTGCTCCGCAGGCGAAACATCTGGATTAGCCAATACAGCTTTAACCCGGTCAACACGCGCGAGACGCTCATCAATATTGAAAGGTAAATCATTTCTGATTTCGTCTTCAATAGCGATAGCCATTTTCAACATCATAGGAGACATGCCCTGCTTGATTTGCTCAACTGTTCCTAATTGGCGCCTCAAACTTGCGATTTCAGACTTCTGAGACTGCAAGAAAATATCCTGCTGCGCCACGAAGAGCTGAATATTGTCCTTTTGCTGCAACACAGCCCGATATTCACGGATCGCTGTATCTGCCTCATCATCAAGACGCTCTACGCGCTGCTGCGATGCGGCGCTGGCTGAAGTTGAGGCTGTCGCCGCGCTGAGCGCGCTCTCAAGCTGTGCCGATGCTGGCGATGCGAAGAGCACCCCTGCAATCCCGGCCAGCAATAGGCGCTTGGCAATTGAAGATTTTAACATGGTTTCCTTCCAAGTTTGCTTTCGTTATATTTTAATCTGCACAGCGAAGGCTGCGCAGGTCCCACTTAATTTTGTAAAGCTATCGGTGCTGTAATCACGCCAGGTGCAGATTCGCCCTTTGCGATACGGACTGATCGCCGCGCATTTAAAACGTCTGCTCCAGAAAGCTGCACCCAAGCTTTCTGCTCTTTGTCATACCGCCAAGCTTCTGAGCTATCGTGCTGAACATAAATAAAGGCCAA
>CAZJRU010000273.1:0-2094 GCA_964548315.1 uncultured Hellea sp. | reverse complement strand
AGGGCGGGGCTGATAAATTGCTTGGCGGTTTCGGCGACATAGACCCCCGTGCCAAGCTCTTTGCACAGGCTGCCGATAGCAAAAGCTAGCACCATTAAAATGGCGAGCGGAACCATGGCCGACATGCCTTTCAGAGATAAATCAAAGCTCTCGCGAATTCCGAGCTTGCCGGTAACTTTATACATTATCACCGCCAACAGACTCGCAAAGCTAGTTGCATATAGAACGGATTTAGATCCAGATCCTGATTGTAAGGCTTTGAACCATCCTTCTGCGCTATCGCCTGTCATAATTAAAAATACAGGCATTAAGATAACCATGGCGGCAATCGGGATAACCATATTACGCGCCCTGGGGGTGATGCCAGGTTTCATCTCTACGCTGGCGGCCTCTTCGCTCATCATTGGGACAGCTCCATCCCTGAGTAATTTGCCTGAGTTTTTGGTACGCGCTTCGGCCGTTTTCATCTCGCCAATATCTTTGCCTGAGATAATCACAAAGATAAGCGTGCCAATGACCAGCATGGGATAAAAATTAAACAGCGTAGCTTTTAAGAGCTCGCCAAAGGGGTTACCCAGCCCCTGCGCCATTAAAAGCCCCGTGATAAAGGCGCCCCAAGCATTAAAGGGCAGTAAAATGCAAGACGGGGCAGAGGAGCTATCCGCGATATAGGCCAGCTTCTCACGCGGGATTTTAAGTTTGTCAAAGATGGGCCGATATAGCGTGCCTACCGTGAGGATAGAAATATTACTCTCGATAAAGAGCACTAGCCCGGTAAAGAGGGCCATGAGCTCTACGCGCTTACGTTGCCCGCGCGACCCGGCTTTTACGGCTGATGTCTCGAGCCTTCCCAATAGCCGGTTTATAAACCCCTGCACCCCGCCTGAGCGCTGAATAAGCGCGATTAGCGCGCCCACGACGAGGGTGAAAAGAATAATCCGCGTATTGCCCGCGTCACTAAAAACGCCGACGAGGCTATCAATTGTTTGGAAGGTACCTGCAACAGGGTTACCCGAAGCTAAAATGACAAAGCCAATCCATATGCCAATAAGAAGAGAGAGGAAGACTTGCCGCGTCCACAAAGCTAACCCAATCGCAATAAGGGGTGGGAGCAAAGACAAAAAACCGAAACTATCCATAGCTCCGTGTTAGACGGTAAATAATTTAAACGAAAGTCAGGACTTTAAGTAATTAGAGGCCGAAGGAGCTTAACGTTTCCACGTAAAGGACAGGGCCGCCGCATCTTCATTAAAACTAAAATCTTCACCCGACGCTTCGCGGCGTAGGTAAGATAATGATAAATCCGCATTCCCCATTCTATAGCCAAGCCCCGCTTGCGCGTCGCCGACGATGATGCGGTCTTGTAAATGAAATTGTCCGCTGGTTAAGCGCGACACGGAATTGGGCGAATATGTTAAGGCCTCAGCGTCGGCACCCGCAAAGAAATACCATGTGTTATTTTCAAAGTTGGACCCTTTTCTAAGGTCTTCTCCAATTTCGACGACGGCTCCAACAATCGCGCTAGAGCTTTCGTCATTAAATCGGAGCGTCGCGCGGGGCGTAAGGGATAAATCAAGGCCCTTGGTACTTACGCTTGAGAAGGCTTTTTCATAGCCAATATCAATGTCAGAGCGGCGCAGACAGTTTTCGCCCCCTGTCAGGCAGTTTGTATTTGATAAATCTAATTTAAATAAGGTTGATCCCACGCTTTCGGCGGGCAAATTTATTTGACCTGACGTGAAGCTATTGTTCTCAAAATCTAGATTTAATCCGTTAAATCCAACGCTATTATCGGATAGATTAAGGTTCAGACCATCTGTCGGGGTTGGTTTTTCCTGCGCTTGAGCGGTCAGGGGCAGCGCAAATGCGCATAAAAAGGCGCAATTAACGGCCCAAATCACGGCGCCCGTTTTCCGGCGCGGCAAATCAGTTATGTTACTGCCTTTAAACACTTTTTTAGTTTCAAACTCCACGATACTAGTTCCACATTGACTAGCGTCATTCGCAGATTATAGCATATCATACCCTGTCTGTCCTAGCGAAAGACATAGGTTACGTTAATTTTAACTTAACAGCTATTAATATAGTCTTAAC
>CAZJRU010000272.1:0-2104 GCA_964548315.1 uncultured Hellea sp. | reverse complement strand
CATTCCGCCCCTGACACAAGAGACACATCGCGTTCAGATGACATACCGCCTTTTAGAACTGCTACGCGTTTCATGACGTCACCTTTTTACTATCTAACTTTTCACCAATGCGCTTAACTTCCCAGTCCAAATCAACGCCTTGACTGTCTTTAACCATCTTGCGCATCGTCTCGCCCAGGCTTTCCAAGTCCGCCGCTGTCGCCTCGCCCGTATTGATCATAAAATTACAGTGCTTCTCGCTCATTTGCGCGCCGCCCACTTTAAACCCGCGCCCACCAGCCGCGTCAATAACCTGCCAAGCCCCGCGCCCGCCCGATTGAACTTGGTCTGGGTTTTTAAAAGTCGACCCGCCCGTCTTTTCTCGGATAGGTTGGCTCTCTTCTCGCCGCGCCGTGATATCGTCCATGCGGGATTGAATATCTGCTGGTTTGTCTTTTCTACCTTTGAAGACCGCCTCTACAAAAATCAGATCATCTGGAGCGCCGCAATGTCGGTAAGCATAATCCAATTCAGTCAGCGGCATAATTTGCCGCCTACCCGACCGGTCTAGCGCGGCGGCCTCAACCAACACGTCTTTCGTCTCCGCGCCGTAACAGCCGGCGTTCATGCGTAGCGCGCCGCCAATAGTCCCGGGAATACCCGCGTAAAATTCCAGTCCCGCAATGCCCGCTTTTGCAGCCTCTTTTGCGACTTTATTATCAAGCGCAGCAGTACCTGCCCGTATCATTACCCCGTCGGTACTCACTTTGGCAAAGCTTGGACCTAAGCGAATGACAACGCCTTTGACGCCGCCGTCTCGCACAAGACTATTAGAGGCGACGCCTAAGATTGTGACGGGAATATCGTCAGGCGTGGATGACAAAAAATGCCCGAGGTCAGCTTCATCCTTAGGCATAAAGAGCACTTCGGCAGGACCGCCAACCCGCAGCCACGTATAAGGCGCAAGCGGTACATTTGAGGAAATTTTCCCGCGAACAGAGGGTAAGCGGCTGAGCAAACTCACCTTACGCCGCGTCCAAATTTTTAGCTAAGTCCGCAGCCCAGTAAGTTATGTCTCCCGCGCCCAGACAAACGATGAGATCGCCTTCATTTAGATGAGGCTTAAGGTCAGCCGCGAGTGTTTCCTTAGATGTTTCGCGCGAGTTTTTATGACCATGCGAGATCAGGCTTTGCACTAAGGCTGGCCCGTCAACGCCTTCAACCGGCGCTTCTCCTGCCGCGTAAACATCAGCAACAAAAACATTGTCAGCGTTATTAAAACAGGTCGAGAACTCTTCGAATAAATCGGAGAGCCGCGAATAGCGGTGAGGCTGCACAACGGCGTGAACCTTGCCCTTGGAAACTTGGCGCGCGGCTTGGAGCACGGCCGCAATTTCGACAGGGTGGTGACCGTAATCATCAATGATGGTGACCCCGTTCCAATCCCCAACATGGGTAAAGCGGCGCTTCACACCGCCAAAGCTTTCAAGCCCTGCCCTAACCTGTGCTTCGGTCAAGCCAAGCTCACGCGATACCGCAATTGCGGAGAGAACATTTTGCGTATTGTGACGTCCCGCCATGGGCAGGAACAGGCCGTCCCAGCGCTCATCTTCGCCTTCGAGATTTCTAAACACAACATCAAAGCGCGAGCCGGTCTGCTCCAGCTCTAGGTTCTCCGCGCGTACATCGGCTTGGGGGTTAAACCCGTAAGTCAAAATTTTGCGATCAGAAACGCGGGCGACCAAAGCTTGAACCTCTGGATGATCAATACACAGCACGGCAAATCCGTAAAAGGGAAGGTTCTCGACGAAAGTATCAAAGGCCTTTCGCAATACATCGAAATCGCCGTAATGCTCCATATGTTCGGGGTCGATATTGGTCACGACGGCCACAGTCGGGAACAGTTTCAAGAATGATCCATCAGACTCATCGGCTTCGACGACCATCCAGTCACCCATGCCAAGCTTAGCGTTAGAGCCGTAGGCATTAATGATGCCGCCATTAATCACGGTGGGGTCAAGCTTTCCGCCTTCAAGCAGCGCGGCGATCATGGTTGTGGTTGTGGTCTTACCGTGAGTTCCGCCGACAGCCACGGCCCATTTAAGACGCATAAGCTCTGCAAGCA
>CAZJRU010000271.1:0-2128 GCA_964548315.1 uncultured Hellea sp. | reverse complement strand
TATGGCTATACCCTTTGTCAAAGAATTTGAGTTCGAATATGGAACTCTCGCTCAATTAAGCCCTTTAATTCAAAGGGTTATTGCGAATAACCCTGGGCCGTTCACTTATACAGGCACGGGCGTTTATATCATTGGCGATAAAAATGTTGCGGTGATTGACCCTGGGCCTGATTTGGCCGAGCACCGCGCCGCTTTAGATAAAGCTTTAGAGGGGCGCTCCGTCTCACATGTTTTAATGACCCATCATCATATTGACCACTCCCCGCTAGCGATACCTTTGGCGCGCGACCATGGCTGCAAAGTCTATGGCTATGGTATGCAGATCCGCCCGCCAGAAGGCGGCGAAGTGCGCCTTGAAGCTGGAGACGACCTTTCTTTTAATCCCGATGTTGAAATCAGATGCGGCGACCTTATTGAGGGCGACGGCTGGACGGTTGATGTCATTCACACCCCCGGCCATACCTCAAATCATATGTGTTACGGTCTGCGTGAAGAAAACACACTTTTCTCAGGTGATCATATTATGGGCTGGTCAACCAGTGTTGTCTCACCGCCCGATGGCCATATGGGGGATTATCTGGATAGCTTACAGCGCATTAAGGCCCGGCGCTTTGATAAAATATGGCCCACACATGGCCCCTGTATTGAAAAGGTCGATGAATTTGTACAGGCCTATATCGACCATAGGCTGAGCCGCGAAGCGCAAATTATGGACGCCTTAAAAGCAGGTCAAAGCATCATTATAGATATCGTTAAAAAGCTTTATACAGATATCGACAAGCGCCTCTATCCGGCAGCGGCGCATAGTGTTCTCTCGCATTTAATCCATATGCGCGAAACAGGGCGCGTGCGCGCCCAGCAAGATGGTCAAAAAGACGGCTTAAAAACCCAATATTATCCTGTTTAACTCGGGTTTATTTTTCCGACATTTTCCTAAGAAACGCTCGAATACGCGCGGCGTTGGCCCCCATATCAGACATACCGACCCGGCTCACAGAGCGCAGATCAACAACCGTGCCGCCGCCCTCTCCCGCGCGTAGCCGAATGACAATATCATCCTTAAACCCATACCAAAGTGACGTGGCTGTCGCTTCAATAAGGCCTGCATTTTTATCTTCGGATTTAATCTTCCATCCCATATCTTTGGCCGCGGCTTTCGCCTGTTCAAAAGCTGCCTCTGCGGGCTGGGATAAAATCAAAGGCCTGACTTTGGGATAAGCTTGGGTTTGCAAGGCGGCCACCAGTTTTGTGACAGGCTTCCCCGCGTCATCTTTCTCCATGGTTGGAGCAAGCTTGCCCGCATAATCGACAGTATTCACGCCTTCGACTTTGCTGCGCTCTGACAAAATAGCCGATGTGAAGACAGGTACGTCTTGCGTATCCGTAGTAATGTCATGAATGAGGGGTAAGGATGTGACTTTATTTTTAACGCCCGCCAATTGCCCCAAACCAAATAGCGGCACAATCATCGCAAATGCGCCCAGCCAAAACCCCTTCTTGGGAGAAATCGCGGCAAGGATTATAGACAAAAACGCAAAAACACCTGTGGCGATTAAGAGCATGGGGCCGACTTTCTGGGTCAAGGTCATAAGGCCAAATTTCCAATCCCATATTCCAATTTTAGACCCAAGGCCCGCCATGATAAAAACAAGGGGCGACCCAATAGCTAAAATCTTCGTCAATGTATTGATGAAGCCGCGAAGTTTTCGCAAGAGCACAAATTTCTCTGGCTGCTCAACATTAATTATATCTGTACTCATGTGGTCCCCTATAATCCCAAATCAGACGGCGTTATTTTAGATAGCACGAAGAGGAGGAAAAAACCGAGTCCTATTATAATGACAATTGTCTTGGGCGTTAGTCCTCGGTCTCCGCGTTGGCCCCAATCTTCACGTCTATTTGGGTTTAAATCAACTTCAGCGGGCCTGTTTAGTCCCGTTTGGTTATACTTTTCCGCTTTGGTTTTTTTAACGATAGGCTTATACGCCACGGTTTTTTTGGCCGCCGCCAAACGGTGCTGTAATGTTTGTTGAGCGGCTTGTTTGTTATAACTCGCCCGCGGTGTCTGCGCGGGCGGATTATCCCAAGCGCCTGAGCCAGCGTTATCATAACTCCAAGATTGATCAGA
>CAZJRU010000270.1:0-2132 GCA_964548315.1 uncultured Hellea sp. | reverse complement strand
TGCGGCGCAGGCTTTCGGCGAAGCGTTTGGCAATACGGATAGGGCCAACCGTGTGAGACGAAGACGGGCCAATACCAATGCGGAAAACATCTAAAACAGATAACATGGCTGTTCTACGCCTGCGCGTAGTCCCTTGCCACCAGCTGTCCTTTAGGCCTGAGAGATTGACAACACCCGCGAGCACCGCAGTATCTTGCTTACTCCGTCGGCGGGGCCTTTCACTTTAAAGCCCGCTTTCCAGCGTTGTTAAATTTCGTACGGTCCTTTGGCCTGAGCGTTTCCGGGGCAGTTGCGCCTTCGGCGGCTACGCAATCCGTAGCACTCTCCCATACAAAATATATGCACGCTTATGACGCGTCATAAGCATAACAGCAACATAACAGATAATACTTAAGCAGTCTTAAAGTGACCCATTAATAAGCTTCATGATACCGGAGAAATCCAGACCGTCTTTTCCTGTAGCTTCCATCAAGGAATACATCGCTTCGGACTGTGTGCCTAGCGGCGTCGCGGCGCGTGCGGTTGTCGCCGCGTCTTGGGCGAGGCGTAAATCTTTGAGCATCATGGCCGCTGAAAAGCCGGCTTGATAGTTCCGATTAGACGGCGCGCTTTCAACAGGGCCCGGGGCGGGGCAATAGCTCGTCATCGACCAGTTTTGACCGCTGGCTGTGCTTGAAATATCATAAAATGTCTGAGCGTCCAGGCCGAGCTTTTCCGCCAGATTAAACGCCTCGCACGTTCCGATCATGTGAATGCCAAGCAGCATATTATTGCAAATCTTAGCCACTTGACCGTTACCCGCATCGCCCGCGTGAAACACATTCTTGCCCATGATATCCAGATATGGCTTAGCCCGCTCAAAGCCTTTAGCCGTGCCTCCGCACATAAAGGTAAGTGTGCCCGCCGCAGCGCCGCCAACCCCGCCAGAGACGGGCGCGTCTATCATATCAAAACCCTTATGCTGGGCTGAGGCGATAACTTCGCGGGCCGAGGCAACATCAATTGTCGAGCAATCAATCATCAGCGCGCCTTTTTTGGCATAATTAAACGCGCCGTCCTCGCCGCCGTAAACCAATTTCACATGCGCGCCAGCCGGCAGCATGGTGATAATAACATCGGCGGTTTCAACGGCGTCTTTGGCATTTTTAGCGCCAACACAGCCGGCCTCTACGGCGCGGCCAATGGCGTCTTTTGAGATATCTAAAGCGCGAACTTCATGGCCCGCCTTGGCAAGGTTGGTCGCCATGCCAATGCCCATATTGCCTAATCCGATAAATGCGATTGTTGTCATGATAATGCCTAGTTTAAAAATTGTTGAGACGGTTTCGCGCTCTTGCGAAAAACGCGCTGGACTTGAGACTCTGTGACTTTACTCACGCCTTCATGTGACCATTGGGGATTGCGGTCCTTGTCAATCAATTGCGCGCGAATGCCCTCATAGAAATCTTGCGTGCGCAGGAAGCCGAGCGAGAGATCAAGCTCTTGCGTCATAACTTCTTTAAAGTTCATTTTCGCGCCGCGGCGGAGAGCTTCAAAAGTCACGCTCATGGCGAGCGGCGATTTACGGCGAATGTTTTTGGCTTGCTTTTGCGCCCATTCGCTCCCATCTTTATCTAACTCTCGCAATATAGCGGGCACAGTCTTTGCGCCAAAGGCTTTGACTGCCTCTGGGATTGGCTCGCTTTGCGGCGGAGGTTTGACGAAATCCATAAGAACATTCGCCACGGCGCTATCAGACGCGTCGAGCTTGGCTTTGCCTAAGGCTTTGATGAGCGCGCCGTGCTGAACGCTTGGGACATAGGCATTGGCCACGCCGACGCCGTAGGTCTGACCCGCATCAAGGCGCGCGCCCGTCAGGCCAAGCCACTGCCCAATATCCATGCCTAGCCTTGGGAGAAAATAGGTTCCGCCCACATCGGGGAAATATCCAATGCCTGTTTCAGGCATGGCAAACATCGTCCCGTCGCCCGCAATACGTAATCGCCCATGGACAGACAGGCCAACGCCGCCGCCCATAACGAAACCATCAATCAGTGTGATATAGGGTTTTGAATAACGGTGAATAAGTTCGTTGAGTGCATATTCGATGCGCCAGAAATTTTCGGCACGTTTATCGCCTGCCTTACCACTAT
>CAZJRU010000269.1:0-2137 GCA_964548315.1 uncultured Hellea sp. | reverse complement strand
GTGAGCCTTGCGAGGCTTCGAGATTAAGTTCCAGCGTATCTTTGCCCAGCCCGCGTGCCATTTGTACGAAACCAGCGGCTGGATAAACCGCCCCGCTTGTTCCGATAGAGACAAAGAGCTCGCAGGCTCTTAGCGCCTCCTCTATGCGTCTCATCTGATAAGGGATTTCTCCAAACCAGACGATGTCCGGGCGGCAAACCTTTTGAACATGGCATTTCGGGCAGGCCATGTCAGGCCCTGCGTCTTCAAGATGCTCCCAGCGGTGCTCACAATGTCCGCAGAGCATAGAGGTCAATATACCATGCATATGAATAACGCGCCCCGCCCCGCCGCGCTCATGCAAATCGTCTACATTTTGCGTCACGATGGTGAGATGACCCCCTTTGTCAGCCAGTGCTCTTTCAAGGCGGGCGAGGGCGATATGGGCGGGGTTAGGCGAAACCGTTTTAAGCGCGGCGCGGCGAAGGTTATAAAAGCGGTGAACCAGCTTGGGGTCTTTGGCAAAGCCTTGCGGCGTTGCGACCTGTTCAACCGGATGGTTTTCCCATAATCCGCCGGCATCTCTAAAAGTCTGAATACCGCTTTCGGCAGAGATGCCTGCGCCCGTTAAAATCACAATGTTTTTGTATTTCATAAAAAGCTGTTTAAACTGAATTCATGACGATCCCAAAAGTTCTTTTTGTGTGTTTAGGTAATATTTGCCGTTCACCTACCGCCGAAGCTGTTTTTAAATCGCGCGCGAAAGCGGCAGGCCTTGAGGTTCATATAGAAAGCGCAGGCACAAGCGGTTGGCATGTGAATGAGCCGCCTGATCCGCGGGCGATCGAGGCGGGTGAAGAACGGGGTTATAGTTTCGCAGGACAAGCGTCCCGCAAAGTCGCCAGGGCTGACTTTGGTGACTTTGATTATATTTTGGGTATGGACCGTCAAAACCTACAGGCCCTTATGGATATCTGTCCGCCGGCCCATCAGAATAAATTGGCGCTCTTTCTCGACTATGCCCCGCAAACCAATGTTGCGGAAGTTCCAGATCCTTATTACGGCGGGACGGCGGGATTTGAAAATGTCTTGAGCTTGATTGAAGCGGCCAGCGACGGCCTAATTGCGGCTATTCAGTCATAGACAGCTTAGGTGAATCCCGCTAATCGGGGCGCGATAATAAGGTAAGGTCTGACATTATGGGAAAAGGTCTCGTCACAGTATTCGGAGGTTCCGGATTTTTGGGAAAACATGTCGTTCGCGCCTTGGTCAAAGACGGCTGGCGTGTCCGTGTGCCTGTCAGAAGTCCGCATACGGCTCAGGAATTAAAAGTTATTGGCAATGTTGGCCAAGTCCAGCTGATGCAGGCGAATATCAGATTTCCGAAATCTGTTGAACGCGCGATTGAGGGGTCTGACGCAGTTATCAATCTCGTGGCGCTTTTATTTGAATCTGGAAAACAAAGTTTCGAAGCGGTCCATGTACGCGGCGCGGAAACTTTAGCGGCTGCGGCCAAGGCAAATAATATTCGCAATTTTGTGCAAGTCTCAGCGATTGGCGCGGATGTCGAGGCCGCCAGTGATTATGCACGCACCAAAGGCGAAGCCGAGGCTATTATAAGGGCCGCAATACCCAGCGCTGATATTCTACGTCCCTCCGTTTTATTTGGGCCAAAGGATGACTTTTTCAACCGATTTGCGTCTATGGCGCAATTAATGCCAGCCCTTCCCTTGCTGGGCGGCGGCGAGACAAAAATGCAGCCAGCTTATGTTGGCGATGTTGCGCAGGCGATTGCCAAATGCGCCGGACAAGGAAGTTCAGGTAAAACCTATGAGCTTGGCGGGCCGCAAAGCTATAGTTTTAAAGAGCTGATGCAATTTATGCTCGAGACAATCGATAAAAAGCGTTTTCTCGCGCCCGTACCTTGGTTTGCCGCTAACATGATGGGCTTTATGGGCGAAATTTCTGGTTATGCGCCTTTTGTAAAACCGTTTTTAACGCGCGACCAGGTCAAAAATCTTCAAGTTGATAATGTTGTTGCCGATGACGCGCTCGGGTTTTCAGAGCTTGGCATAAAGCTGGAAACAGTCGAAGCCATTGTGCCGACCTATCTTGAGCGTTTCCGTAAATACGGGCAATTTCACGAACGCCGAAGCTA
>CAZJRU010000268.1:0-2144 GCA_964548315.1 uncultured Hellea sp. | reverse complement strand
GGAGTTGGCTCTGTTCAGATCGTGGTCTGTTTAATTCCGACGCCCACTTGAACTTGTGGTTCATGTTGGATTCTTAAGCTTCCACGGACCAAGTGGGGCCGTCACTTTTCCCTAACTTTGAGATTTTGATTAGTTTTCTCGCTTTATGCGTGGCATGTTCTGGTCATGGATATAAAGACTCAAAAAAGCCGAGCGAGGCTGCAGGCTAAACAAAAAAGAGCTCACGCCCATAATACGCTCGGTCATAGCCTCGAGGGCGGCTTGGCTCTCATAGAACATTTTCCGGCGATTCAATTTCGGGGCGCTATTATTGGCGGTTACTGGCCTTTGCCGGGCGAGATCGATGTTCGACCTCTCCTTGGGATATGCCATGAGGCGGGGCATGCATTGTCTTTGCCGACGACGCTGCGCAAAGGCTATCCGCTCACCTTTCGCCGGTGGAAGCCGAGCCACCGCCTAAAAGCCGGGCCGTATAATACAAAAGAACCTTATCCAGAACAGCCCGAGGTTAAGCCGAGCCTCGTGCTTGTCCCGCTTCTGGCGTTTACCCAATATGGGGAACGTCTGGGCTATGGGGGCGGGTTTTATGATAGAACCCTTGCCGCGCTTAAGGCCCATCACGACATTTTTGCTTGCGGCGTTGCTTATGCTGGGCAAGAAGCAGCTTCGTTGCCAACGGATGAGCATGATCATCGTTTGGACGGAATTTTAACCCAAGCCTATTTCAAGGCCTTTTAACTGGATTTGTACTGACGATGAGATTGGCTTTTTTTGGAGATGTAGTGGGCCGGGCAGGGCGTAAGGCCGTAAAGAGCCACCTCCCACGTTTAAAACGAGACCTGTCTCTGGACGCCGTTGTGATTAACGCCGAAAATGCGGCGGGCGGATTTGGGATTACGCGGGCCACGGCGGATGAGCTTTATGACGCGGGCGCAGATGTTTTAACCCTCGGCAATCATAGTTTTGATAACCCTCAAGGGATTAGCGTTATCGAGAATGAAACGCGGCTGCTGCGCCCGTGTAACTATCCGCCAAACACGGCCACAGGCCGCGGCGCAGGGCTTTATGATATTGGCGGCTACCAGCTATTGGTGATTAATGTCCTAGGGCGTGTTTTTATGGACGCGCTGGATGATCCCTTTCAGGCTGTTGAGCGTGAATTATCCGCAGCGCCATTGGGGGATGTTGCAGATGCGGTTATCGTTGATATTCACGCCGAAGCGACCTCGGAAAAACAAGGTATGGGCGTTTTTTGTGATGGGCGCGCCAGCCTTGTCGTGGGTACCCATCAACACGTACCGACCTCTGATACACGTATCTGGCCGGGCGGCACCGCCTATCAAACGGACGCGGGGATGTGCGGGGATTATAATTCTATTATCGGTATGGATAAGGAAGAACCGCTACACCGTTTTACAACGCGGATGCGCAATTCCAGATTTACTCCGGCGGCGGGCGAAGGCACCTTATCGGGTATATTCGTCGAGACTGATAATAAGACGGGTTTGGCGATACGCGCTGAGCCTATCCGCATAGGCGGTCAGTTATCAGAAGCCAGACCAAGCTTAGAGGGATGAAATCATGAGCCAGAACTTACTCGAAATCGCTTTATTTCCCTGTCTCTCCGATAATTACGGACTGCTTATCCATGACCCCGTGAGCGGGGAAACGGCGGCGATTGATACGCCGGAAATGTCAAAAATCGAAGGGGCCTGTGAGAGCCGAGGCTGGACCCTCACCCAAATCTGGAACACCCATCACCACCCCGATCATACGGGCGGTAATCTTGGCCTGAAAGAAAAATACGGCCTAAGCATCACAGGGCCAGATCAAATTAAAGGCCGTATTCCCGGATTGGATAAGGGCGTTTCGGGCGGGGACCATTTTATGTTCGGCGAGCACCGCGTCGAGGTCATCTTTACGCCCGGCCACACGCAGGACCACATTATATATCATGTCGCGGACGCGCATCAGGGCGAGGGCGCCGCCTTTGTTGGGGATACGATATTTGTCCTTGGCTGCGGACGTTTGTTTGAAGGCAGCCCTGCGGATATGCACGGCTCAATGGCAGCGATTGCTAATTTACCCGATACGACGCGGCTTTATTGCGCCCATGAATATACGCTTTCAAATGCCCGCTTTGC
>CAZJRU010000267.1:0-2222 GCA_964548315.1 uncultured Hellea sp. | reverse complement strand
TTATGCAGATAGGCATTGCCCCCTCACCGAACATTTGGCAGATAAGCTTTATGAATTGGCTCTCCAAATTAACGCCGCCTGGCGTCAAAGAAATTTTCTCTAAAAAGGATGTTCCGGATAATCTCTGGATTAAATGTCCTAAATCTGGGGAAATGGTCTTTGCCGCAGACTTGCCAGGACTTTTCCATGTCACGCCCGCCGGACATCATATGCGTATCGGGCCTGAGCTTAGAATGGGCTACACTTTCGATGATGGGGTGTATAGCGAGGTCAGTATTCCTGATGTGGCGAAAGACCCGCTTAAATTCAAGGATGATCAAAAATATACGGACCGTCTTAAAAAGGCGCGCGCGAAAACGGGCGATCAGGACGCGATGAGCATTGGGGTTGGGAAAATTCACGGCATTGATAGCGTCGTGTTGGTGCAAAATTTCGCCTTTATGGGCGGCTCTCTGGGCATGGCTGCGGGCGAAGGCTTTATCCAAGCCGCGGAACATGCGGTAGGCAATAAAATACCGCTGATTGTTTTTACCGCGGCCGGCGGGGCGCGCATGCAAGAAGGGGCGCTTTCTTTAATGCAAATGCCGCGTACAACCATTGCGGTGCAAGAACTGCGCGAAGCGGGTCTGCCCTATATTGTTGTGCTCTGCGATCCAACAACGGGCGGCGTCACCGCCAGCTATGCGATGCTCGGCGATGTTCATTTGGCTGAACCCGGGGCTTTGATCTGTTTTGCAGGCCCGCGCGTGATTGAAGAAACCATTCGCGAGAAGCTCCCTGAAGGATTTCAGCGCGCTGAGTTCCTCGAAGAAAAAGGCATGATTGACCGTGTTGTCCCGCGAGGCGCGATGCGTCAAACGCTGGCGCAAATCTTGGCGGTCTTGATGAAGACACAATCAGATTATAAGCCAGAGTCCCAATTAACTGATGCCTAACTCATCCTCTCGGGAAACTGTCGAGCAGGCCCTGACCACGCTCGCGGCGCTACACCCGAAGAAAATCGATCTCGGTCTGGACCGTATCTTAAATGTGCTGACCAAGCTCGGCAATCCGCAAGAGCGCCTGCCCCCTGTTGTTCATATCGCGGGAACAAATGGCAAAGGCTCCACGGTGGCTTATTTACGCGCCTTTGCGGAGGCTGCGCGGCTTAAGGCGCATGTCTATACTTCGCCTCACTTAGTTCATTTTCGCGAACGCATTGTTGTAGGCTCAGAGGAAATTACAGACGCCGCCCTTGTTGATGTCTTATCCCGCGTGCGCGAAGCGAATGACGGCGCGCCGCTCTCCTTTTTCGAGGCGACGACGGCGGCAATGTTTCTAGCCTTTTCCGAAAGCCCTGCAGATATTGCCTTGATCGAAGTCGGGCTTGGCGGGCGCTATGACGCGACCAATGTTATCACGCCTGCCTGCTGCGGCATTACCCCAATAGATTATGACCACGCGGAATTTTTAGGCCGCGATATTGCGGGTATCGCGCGCGAGAAAGCTGGCATTATGAAAGCCCATTGCCCGGTTGTTATAGGGCCGCAAATGGATGTGGTACGCGCGGTGCTGGACGCCGAAGCGAATAAGGCGCGCAGCCCGTCCAAATTTTGGAACGAGGACTTTCGGGCTTACCGCCAACATGGACGTCTGGTGTTCGAAGATGACGGACAGCTTATGGATCTGCCCTTGCCCGCTTTAATCGGAGAGCATCAAATCATGAACGCAGGCACCGCCATTGCAATTGCCCGCCAAATGCAAATTCCCGAAAGCGCGATTGAAAAAGGACTTAGCTCCGTCTCCTGGCCCGCGCGTATGCAAAATCTATCATCGGGTGCATTGGCCGATATTGTGACTGATAGCGGGGGCGAGTTATGGCTGGACGGCGGACATAATCCCCATGCGGCCCGCGCTGTTGCAAATGTCATGGCTGACCTGGAGGCCAAAACGCCGCGCCCGCTTATTTTGATAACGGGCATTCTCGCTAATAAAGATATTGGCGGATTTCTTGACGCCTATGCGGGTCTGGCCAGCGCGGTTATCGGCGTGACCATACCAGGCCATAGCGCCCTCGCGCCAGAAACCTTAATTGAAATCGCCCAGGCACGCGGCCTCATCGGCCAAGTCGCGAGCAATATCACCGACGCGGTTGAGCGCGCGGTCAAGACGGGAAAAGCGCTCGCGGGTGATACAGCAGACGATTCCAAAGCCGCGCCGCGCATCTTAATTTGCGGCTCGCT
>CAZJRU010000266.1:0-2225 GCA_964548315.1 uncultured Hellea sp. | reverse complement strand
TCTCCGCGTTCACCATCCCAGCCCCAAGCAACGTCGTGGCTGAACTGTCCGCCTTGGGGTGTCCAGCAAAACCAGCTTCTCTCGCCGGCCGTCAAGGAGGGAATAAGGCCCAGGTGTTTTCCCATGGTTTTTTGCGCGAGGCTTATACGGTGCAGTCCGTCTTTGGCCCAGACATAGGCCTCTCCGCGTTTAAAATTGACGGTGACGCCGTGCCCCCATTCGCCGACATTTGTGCGGGAGAGAACTTGATTGGTTCTGCGGTCTGTAATTAGTAACTGGCTGGGTCCCGCCATTTTATCCGTGGCAATCAGCAGATCATCCATCATCGCCATATTGGAGTGTTTTCCGCCGCCAATATAAGACGAGATTTTGAGCGTTTTTGTATCCAAAACATGAAGCCCGCCGTCACCAATAGTGTTGAAGACGATTTCTGAGAGGTCTGGACGCGGCTGCCAATGCAGGAGCTGACCGCCTTTCAGGGCGCGGTCCAGAGCCACGCTCCATTTTTTCGTAACGGGGTCTACATCAAGGACCAATATTGTGCCAATACGGGAGTCTGTTTTTGGATCAAGCCGAAAACCGTGGATGACAAATCGGTTAAGATGCTCAATGGGGATTACGGCATGGGCAGCTTCAAATCCTTCGAAAGAATGTAAAATTTGGGAATTATCTAAATCGATCAAGTCCAGCCGATGTTCCCCGTAAGACATGGCTATCCCCCAGAGCGGGTCCTTCGGTCTGGTCTGGAGATTTTCCGAAAGCAATAGCTCTGGTTCTTGTCGATTAAGTGGGCGGTCTTTTGATTTTGAAAACGGTTCTGGGGCTGCAAGAGCTGATGGCACAAGGTTTGAGCTAAGCCCTAAAGCCGTCCCGCCCATTGCTGTTTTAAGAACATGGCGGCGCGATATGTCTTTAATATACTGACGCTGGAATGATCTTTTTACCATAAATTGCCTTAGCTACGCCAGAGCGGTTTTGAATAAGGCCAACTTGCGCTCCCAGGCTTTATTGGCGGCGGCTTCGTCATAAACGTGGCTATCAGGCGGGCACCACCCATGTTGAGTGCCTGCGTAAACTTCAATCTCGGCTTTATTATCGGTTGCGTCAAAGGCGGCGCGCAAGAGGTCCTTATTGCCAGGGTCGCGCGCATCATCATTTTCAGCGATGGCGAATAAATAATCTGCGGTCATGGTTGGCACGAGGAGGTGCGGGCTATCGGGCTTGTCCGTTGCGAGGCGGCCGCCGTGAAAGCTTGCGCCCGCGCCAATTCTATCTGGCACGGTCGCGGCAGTTATCATCGTCATTGGGCCGCCCATGCAATAGCCCGTTGTGCCGATTTGGCGGGAGGTGTCGACGGCGTCTTGCTTATCCAGCCACGCGATAAAGGCTTTCGCATCGGCGCGGTTGGTATCTTGAGACAGGGCGCGGGCGAAAGGGATAACTTTGGCGCGGACCTCGGGGTCGCGAAAGCTCTGCCCAACTTCGATAATCGGGGCTTTGACTTGGCGGTAATAGGGATTGACGACCAAAGCCGCATAACCATCGCCGGCCAGGCGCTTCGCCATCATTTTGAAGGCGGGACGTAGGCTCATAACATCGGGCCAGATGAGCACGGCGGCATGAGCGCCAGAGGAGGGATGGGCGAAATAAGCGTCGGCGGTTCCGTCGGGTGTTTCTATCATCACATCGGACTCTGTGATGCTATCGCCTGTTTTCGTCGAGGCCGCTTCGCCCGGCGCGCAGCCTGCAAAGGCGAGGGAAATGGCCGCGCCGCCTGCCATAAGGTTGAAATTACGGCGCGAAACTTGTTTTTCGTAAAAGCCTTGGTTTTCAAATTCTGTAATATCGTCGCACATGAAGTCTCTCCCTATTTTGAGGGGTGAGCTTAAGCGATGGATGAGAGCGCCGCAATATGCGGCTAATCAAGAAACCGTGTTTTAATGCCCGTTGCCCAGACGGCCAAGTTTGACGCTATAATCGGTTGCAATTTGATATTCTGGATCATCATCTGAATCGATCATAAGCTGTCCTGCGCGGTTGAGCAGCTTGTGACAATCACGGGTTAAGTGACGCAGACGTATTGATTTACCTGCTTGCGTATATTTAGCTGCGAGGGCTTCAATCGCTTGGAGCGCGGATTGATCGACGACGCGGCTATTCGCAAAATCAACTATCACTGTGTTCGGGTCATCTTTGATTGTGAAAAGCTCTGAGAAGCCTTCAAT
>CAZJRU010000265.1:0-2229 GCA_964548315.1 uncultured Hellea sp. | reverse complement strand
CTTTGCTGCCAACAGCAAGTTTTCCCAATGTGGTGACTTGCCACGTATGGGGAATGATATTCACTTCAAAGAAAGAGCCCTCTACCGCGTTAACCGTCAAGGACACACCGTCAATTGTGATAGAGCCCTTAGGCGCAATACCAAAACCCATCTCATCGGGGGCTTTGAAACGTAGTTTATGGGAACCCGCGATTTCTTCTAGGCTTTCCAGCGTGCCCACACCGTCGACATGGCCCGTCACCATATGCCCGCCCATTTCATCTTTGCCCGTTAAGGCGCGCTCTAGATTGATTTGCGTGCCTTGTTTCCAATCTCCCATAGTGGTCTTAGACAAGCTCTCATCCGAGACTTCGACAGCAAACCAATCCGCGCCTTTTTCTATAACGGTCATGCAGGCACCCGAATGAGAGATAGACGCGCCAATATCAATGCCGTCTGTGTCATAGGCGCAGCTCACATCCATGCGCGTATCACCCCACTCGCCGCCAGTTCCGCGCGTGACAGATTTAATCGTGCCTATGTCCGTAATTATGCCGGTGAACATCGCTCATATCTTTCGTAAATATCATCGCCAAGTTCTTGCAAAGACACACGGTTAAACCGCGCGGCTAAATTCAAGTCTTCGAGGTTTAAATCGCCGATAGCGCTGCGCCCGTCGCCGCCCAATATAAGCGGGGCGCGAAACCATTCAAGATTGTCAATGGCGTCAAGCCGTAAGAAACTCGCCGCAATTGTTCCCCCTCCCTCGACAAGCAAGGAGGCGATACCGTTTTCCTTTAAAATACTCATCGCCGCGGTTAAATCTACGCCAAGGCTTATCGGAACCTTTATTAAGCGCACGCCAAGCGCGGTAAGATTATCCGCCACCTTCCCCGTGGTGACTTCGCTAAAGACCCAGACAGGGACATCTTTCGCGGTTAAGGCGAGGTTTGATTTGGGCGAGAGGCGCAATTTCGTATCAAAGACGACGCGCACAGGATTAGGTTCTCCGGCGATACGCGTCGTAAGCTGCGGATTATCCATAACGGCGGTATTAGCCCCCACGGCAATAGCGTCATGGCGGGCGCGCAATTTACGCCCTTGGGCGCGCGCGGCCTCGCCCGTAATCCATTCGGACATGCCGTTAGCCAAAGCTATTTTGCCATCAAGGGATGTGGCGAGCTTTAAAGTGATGTAAGGACGGGCCAAGGCCTACTCTTCTTCCTCATCATCATTTCCAGCATCCGAATTATCGGAGTCCAGTTTCTCTTCCTCGATAAAGGTCTCAAAATCAGCTGTCGCTCTAAAATCTTTATAGACAGAGGCATATCGCACATAGGCCACCTTATCGAGCCCCGCGAGGCCTTCCATGACAAGCTCGCCGATTTGGTCAGACGTAATATCCGTATTTCCGGCGCTTTCAAGTTGGCGCACAACGCCGCTAATCATCTGCTCTATGCGCTCAGGGTCAACGGGGCGTTTTTGCATGGCAATCATGACGGAGCGGGCCATCTTATCTCGGTCAAATGGCGTTCTGCGGCCTGATTTTTTGACAACGGTGAGTTCGCGCAGCTGTACCCGCTCAAATGTCGTAAACCGCCCCGCGCATTTCCCGCAAAGACGGCGGCGGCGCACAGCCGAATTGTCTTCGGCCTGACGGCTATCTTTGACCTGAGTGTCTTCGGAGCTACAAAAGGGACAACGCATGAAGGTTAACTAGCACGAATAGAGCGAGGCGCAAATGTAATGGTGCGCTGTTTTTATATATAATAGACAGAGCGACATATAGAGCCATACAAAGCGATATGAAGATTCATGTCACGGGAAATGCTGGCGCGGGTAAAACGACATTTGCCCATAAGCTTGGCCGTGAACTCGGCCTGCAAGTCTTTGGTCTGGATAAAGTCGTTTGGCAGGCTGGTTGGGTCAAGTCACCACCCGAATTGAAAGCCACTAAATTACACAACCTTATATCCCAAGATAAATGGATAATCGAAGGGGTATCAGACCGCGTTCGGGCTGCGGCGGATGTTGTTATCTTCTTAGATGTAAGCCGCCCCACCTCTTATTGGCGATGCATGAGGCGCAATTGGCCTTATCTCTTTAAGTCCCGCCCCGAACTCCCTGAAAACTGTCCTGAGATTCTTATAATCCCGCGATTAGTGAAAATAATATGGTGGTTCCCAACCCACGTTCGTCCAAAAATACTGACCGATATGGCGCGGCGTCCACATTCTTCTTTCAGAATAA
>CAZJRU010000264.1:0-2274 GCA_964548315.1 uncultured Hellea sp. | reverse complement strand
GTCGTGTAAACATTGAAACCTTCCGACTTGAGCATCAATTCGATGCCCTGTGCGGTCGCTGTATCATCCTCAATTAGAAGAACGCGCATATTAATACCCTCCCAGGCGAATCAAAATCCTGTAGCCAACAGGACATGGTTAATAGAATTCTACTGTTATGGGAATCCTGTAAATCAAATGTTAACAAGGATAGTAATTGGACATGAAAAATTGAAAAATGCTGTAAAACGCAGTAAATTCGCGGTTTGAGGCAATTCGTTATTAAATTTTAACCCTGTCTCTTCACCGATATGTAAACCTATCCTGCTAATAACTTCATCAAATAAGGTCAAAAATGACCAAAACTTTGTGGTTAGGTGGAAAAATGTCTCATTCTATGGATAGAAACGTGCGACAGACGCGTTTTGCGATTGCGGATCTTCAAAAACGTATTGAGGTATTAGAAGCAACGCGTGAGGATTTAGAGCGTCAAATTCGTAAGCTTAATGAAAGCGTGCCTGAAGATGATGTCCAAGGGACGGAACAACGCGAAGGTTATGTGTCTTACGGGTCATACGCCAAGTCGGTTATTACGCGAAAAGAAAATCTTAGAGACTCTTTAGATGACATTACGGACCAAACATCAGAGTTGGCCTCAGAGCTGCGTATCGCGCTGGATGCATTAGATAGTTATGAACGGGTAAGAGCCCGCCAAATGGCTGATAAGGCCGAAAAGGCGCTGCGTAAAACTGGCTAAACTACGGCTTTTAATTTATGTGAACTTTGTTTCAGGCCTCTAAATCTTAGAGGCCATTTTTTTTGCCTAATTGTCTGAGCTTTCAACCCAGTTATAAATATCACGAAACCCAAGGTCCAGCGCCGCTTCTTGCCACACCTCGGCTTCAGCCGTGTCTATATTTGTTCCGCCTAAATTTGCGACATTAAATCCGACAAGTCCGACTGTGGCGATCGCCAGAATTGATGCTGCTATGGGCAATAGCTGCTTGCGGAAAGAAAACGACCTAACCGTGTTAGGGGTTGAATTAACGGGCGTCGCCGCGGCCAACATACGAGCCTTTAAATCCGCGCGCGGTTCAGGGGCTTGGTGAGCGTCTAACCATTTATCTAAAATTTTGTCATCCATTTAAATATCTCTCAAACTTTCTTTTAATAAGAGTTTCAAGCTCTTACGTCCGCGCACTAACAAGCTTTCATAAGCTTTCTCGCTAATGCTCATAATGCTTGCGCCCTCTTTCTGAGTTAGCTCTTGGTAATATGATAGCGTGACGGCGGCGCGTTGCCGGTCTGGCAGTTTTTGCAGCGCCGACTTTATAGCCTCGCTTTGATTTTGCCGCGACAAAGCTTCAAAAGGCGTATCCGCGCTGTCTTCGATCTCAGGAACCACGTCTGAATACAGGGGCTTTTTCTTTCTCAATTGATCCAAACAGGCATTTGTGTTCACGCGCCGCATCCAGGTCAGAAGTTTGGCATTACCGCTCTTCCAGCCATTTATATTTTCCCAGGTTTTTAAAAAAACCGTCTGCGTAATATCTTCGGCCGCCATAGAGTCGCCCAACATGTAGTAAGCTTGATTATAAAGCGTTTTCATATGGCGATCCATAAGCTTGGAGAAAGCTGTCTTATCCCCGGCCTGAAGACCGGAGATAATATCGGCGTCCGGGTCGTTTGACCCATCAGCAGTGTTATTGACAGCTAGGCGTAGCACTACTGCCTGGATTTACCTTTACGGCCGCGGCGCTTTTTGCCTTCGCCTTTGGTCAAGACGCCGTCACCATTGGCATCCATGCGGATGAATAGTGCGTCGGTAGCTGCGTCAAATTCAGCACGTGAGATAACGCCGTCGCCATTCGTGTCTCGCTTGGCGCCTTTAGCTCCGCGCTTACCGCGTTTTCCAGAGGCGTCGCCCTTTTGGCCTCGCTCAGCGCGGCGTGCTTCGCGATTTGCTTTCGCGGCTTCGCGTTCTGCGTCATCAACAACGCCGTCGCCATTGGCGTCGAATTTTTCAAGACGGCGGGATTGGTGTTTTGCTTTACGTTCATTTCGGGCGGTTTCAATCTCGTCTTTTGTTAACGTACCATCGCCGTTAATATCCTGGCGATCAAAGCGCTTCGCTTCATGTTCTGCGCGTTTAAGCTCTTTTAGAGCCCGCATTTCATCTTTGGTAAGATTGCCGTCAAAATTTGTATCGGCCCGCGTGAACTTGGCATCCGCCGCGGCAATAAACTCTGCTTGTGTAATTTGGCCGTCACCATTTGTATCAGCTTTTGGCGAGGC
>CAZJRU010000263.1:0-2280 GCA_964548315.1 uncultured Hellea sp. | reverse complement strand
CTTTATGATGTCTCAGATATTGCCGTGAAAGACGAAGAGATTTTTGGACCCGTTTTATCTGTTACAAGAGTGAATAATTGGGACGCTGCCATAACCGAGGCGAATAACACAAAGTTCGGCTTAGCCGCCGGGTTAATCTCAGATGACCTCGGCTTATGGGAAAACTTTCGATTGCGAATCCGCGCCGGCGTTGTGAACTTTAACAGGCCGACAACGGGCGCTGCGAGCTTCTTGCCATTTGGCGGTCCTGGCGCGTCGGGCAATCACAACCCTGGGGCTTATTACGCTGCAGATTTTTGCGCCTGGCCGATGGCAAGCCAAGTCTGCGACGCTCCTGAAAGACTTCCTATGAAAGGCTTGAAATGAGCGTTTATGAAGCCAATTTCGACGGCTTGATTGGACCCACCCATAATTATGGCGGGCTTTCAGATGGCAATCGGGCCTCGGCAACAAATGCAGGTCTTGTCGCTAGTCCAAGAGCGGCAGCCTTGCAGGGTCTTGAGAAAATGAAACACCTGCATGAGGCAGGCCTTTGGCAAGGGCTTCTGCCGCCCCAGCAACGTCCCTATCTTCCTGCCCTGCGGCGTGCGGGTTTTATTGGCACAGATAAAGACATATGTAGTCAAGCTTGGAAGAACAGTCCGCAGCTCATGAAAAACTGCCTATCAGCGTCGTCCATGTGGTCGGCCAATGCGGCGACGGTGAGCCCCTCTGCCGATACGCAGGACGGCAAGCTTCATCTAACGCCCGCGAACCTCTCAACCATGTTGCACCGCTCTATTGAACACCCACAGACGCAGCGCGCTTTAGAGACTGCCTTCCCCTTTGCGCAAGTGCATCCCGCGTTACCGGAACATGGCGTATTTTCCGATGAAGGCGCGGCGAACCATGTCCGCCTATGCGGGGAGCGCGGCGCGCAAGGCGTTGAGCTTTTTGTCTATGGACGAGAAGGTTACGCCCCGGCCCGCGCCGGGTTCCCAGCCCGTCAATCTTTGGAGGCTAGTCAGGCTGTCGCGCGTCTTCATAGCCTTGACCCCGCGCGCATTGTTTTTGCATTGCAATCAGATGCCGCAATTGACGCGGGGGCCTTCCATAATGATGTTGTCTGCGTCGGCGCGAAGGAAACGCTTTTTTATCATGAGCTTGCTTTCGCGGATACGCCCGCTGTTCATGACGCGATAACCCAAGCCGCAAATGGCCTCTTCACGCCGCGCTTCATTGAGGTTCCCCAAGATGAATGCCCCATGGAAGATGCGATAAAGGCATATTTGTTTAATTCCATGCTTGTGCAAATGCCGGGGGATGATCACCTGACTTTAGTGGCGCCTTTGGAGACAAAAGAAAACGCCGCTACGAAAACCTATTGTGATAATTTGGTGAAAGGGAACGGCTCTATTGGCATGGTCAGCTATGTAGATGTTCGGCAATCTATGCGCAATGGCGGCGGCCCAGCTTGCTTGCGTTTACGGGTTACGCTGACAGAGGCGCAATGGGAGCAAGTGAACCCCGGCAACCGTTTTTCGCCTGAACTTTATGAGGTCCTCAAAACTTGGATTAACGCGCATTATCGTGAACAATTATCGCCAGAAGATTTACGCGACCCAAGCCTCATGGAAGAAAGTTTTACGGCGCTTGATGCATTGACACAGATTATGGGTCTGGGGCCTGACTTTTATCCATTTCAGAGAGGCTGAAAAGATATCGCAGGATTGGGGCAAGGGCTTGCCTCAATCCTGCTAAAATCTGTAAGACAGGAACGTCGACCATCTTACGGTTTTATCTCTTTAGCTTGAAGAGATGAGACCCTTAAACAAAATAATCTCTACACATGCAATAAAACTGACCGTGAGGTTTTTGTGATAGGCTCGGCATTAGGAAATGATGGCGTCTTTTAAAGTCTTTAAGACATAGCGGGCATCAATGAGATTCGTGTAATCAACGGGCCGAGCCCATTCAGACTTACAGGCTTTGCAAAACCTTTTTATATCATTTTCTAGGTCTTGAATTTTCTGCTCAATCTTGGCAGATCCTGAGAGTGGGAATACATATGACATAATTCACGCCTTTCAAATATTTGGCAGGATTGGCCAGAAGGAATGCCAATCCTGCAATAGTGGCAAAATGATAAGGGGTAGTCATTTTGCGAAACCTCTCGAGGAAAGAAGAGGTGTGCGATTTTTAAACAACATTGAGCCTTCACATACAAAACAACTGACTGTGATAAACTGGTGAAGGACGCAGCCAGCTAAGCTCGCAAGATTAATTTTTTGAGGCTCTAAA
>CAZJRU010000262.1:0-2287 GCA_964548315.1 uncultured Hellea sp. | reverse complement strand
AATTTTGACCCACGGTAATCATCAGCTTTGAAAGGCCGTGACCAGCCATCATTTTTCTTATCGCGCTTATAAGCAACCTGCTTGTAATAATGAGCTAGAATATCTTCTTTGCTCATACCTAGGGCATAAAGAATTGACGTTGCGGGTAGTTTCCGGCGGCGGTCAATACGGGCATAAAGAATGTCTTTCGCGTCAAATTCAAAATCGAGCCAAGAGCCGCGATAAGGAATGATGCGCGCAGAGAAAAGGAATTTACCAGAGCTATGGCCCTTGCCTTTATCATGGCTAAAGAACACACCCGGTGAGCGGTGCATTTGAGATACAATAACACGCTCTGTACCATTGACAATAAAGGTGCCTTTTTCCGTCATTAGCGGAATATCGCCCATATATACATCTTGCTCTTTAATGTCTTTAACTGAGCGCGCGCCTGTATCATCATCAACATCAAATACGACGAGACGCATTTTGACCTTTAGGGGCGCAGCATAGGTGATGTCACGTTGTTGACATTCTTCTTCGTCAAATTTTGGCGGCTCAAATACGAATGAGACATATTCTAAAACCGCACGGTCGGAAAAATCACGAACAGGGAATACGGAATTAAATACTCCGTTCATACCGTCATCGGAACTGCGGTCTTCTTGCGGAATGGATTTTTGCAAAAATTGATTATAAGAACTTTTTTGGACCTCAATCAGGTTCGGCATGCGAACGACTTCAGGGATTCGGCCATAACTTTTGCGAATACGTTTCTTACCAGTGAAAGTCAGCGACATCTGTGACACCTTCTAAGTTTGACCATGGAGGTTAATGTCCCGCTTGGTCTTAAAATTCGTTGGGTATTTTAACCTAGCCCCCGCTAGCTTTGCCCTTTTATCTCAGGCGAGAGAGATATCGGACGGAGCAAGCTCCGCCCGATGAAACTTAAGAGATTACTTAAGCTCGACAGTGGCACCAGCCGCTTCGAGTTTCTCTTTGATTTCGTTAGCTTCTGCCTCTGGCACGCCTTCTTTGACGGCCTTAGGAGCAGCTTCGACAAGCTCTTTGGCTTCTTTGAGGCCAAGGCCTGTGATGCCGCGAACTTCTTTAATGACAGAAATTTTGTTTCCGCCAAATGAAGTCATAACAACATCAAAGTCAGTCTTAGCTTCAGCAGCACCGCCGCCGTCGCCAGCAGGACCAGCAGCAACAGCAACAGCTGCAGCAGCTTTGATGCCGTTTTCTTCAAGAATGTCGTTTAGTTCTTTTGCCTCGAGGATGGTAAGACCCATCAGCTCATCAGCTAGCTTTTTTACATCAGCCATTTTAGTTTCCTTTGTTTACTTTATCAGTTCGATATTTGCGAGAATGAGTGTTGCTATGCCGCTGCTTTTTCTTCGATCACTTTGATAGCGCCAGACAATGCTGACCCTGGTGACATAAGACGCTGAGCCACTTGAGATGCTTGACCCAGCAGACGCTGAGCAGCCATTCCAATAAGCTCTTCGCGGGATGGCAATTTAGAAAGCGTTTCAATGCCTGACGTATCAAACACTTCATCGCCCATAAATCCGCCTTTAATAGCAAAAGCTTTGCTATCTTTGGCGAAAGCCACAGCTACCTTTGGCGCGCTAATCATGTCATCAGCCCACGCAATTGCGACTGGACCCGTGAACATTTCACTAGCCGCTTCGAAAGATTTCCCTTTCAAAGCAATTTTTGCCAAACGGTTTTTAACAACGCGAATAGACGCGCCTTGCTCTCTGAGCTTGGCACGCAATTCTGTCATTTCCGCAACAGTCATGCCTGAGTATTCAGCCATCACTACGGATCCGGAATTGTCAAAGATCTCTGCGATTTCCTTGACCTGTTCCTCTTTTTGAGAACGATCCATTTTGCGGTCTCCCTGTTGTGAACCACACCCCATGTGCGGTTCTTCCAAGTGCTCACAAGGCCCTGTTTCCAGTTCCGCGTGAGCGGTTTCTGTCCCCCATGAAGGGAATAACAGGGCATCGAACTAATCTGCTCGCAATGCGAGGAAATCAGTCTGCTCTGTCTGTACCGGAAATTAAGTCATCCCAATTGATGACCCCGATAGTCTAGGACAGCCTCAACTTAAATTCGAAAATTCAAACTGAGCATTAAAAGCCTCAAAGAGGCTCATAAATTCTTTAGGTCGAAACTTCCGACCCATCGATCTTCACACCAGGGCCCATAGTCGAGCTCAATGTGATTTTCTTAATAAATGTACCTTTAGCGCCAGATGGACGCGCTTTTTGAATAGATGTCAAAAAGGCATTCACGT
>CAZJRU010000261.1:0-2293 GCA_964548315.1 uncultured Hellea sp. | reverse complement strand
AAAAAAATGCACCGAGGCAAATTGGCATTAATATGGTGCATCGCGATGATTGTAATTGGGGTGATTATTTTCGCTCTTTTGAGCGCATTTGGTGCGCTTAGGTTTTGGCAAGCAGAAAGAACGCCACAAGGCGAAACGGACCTATCTTTTAAGGCCGCTTCGCTTCCCTTTACACACGAAGCGGATTTGAAGGACTCTCTACCCTTCTTAGCCAGCGCCGCCATAGATATAGATGGTGACGGAACTGACGAATTATTCTTAGGCGGGGGCGATGCTCAAGCGGACGCAATGTTTGCCTTCAATAATGGGGGGTTCAAAAAACTACCTCTTTCTTTCGCCAAAGATGCTGTCGACGCCACGCACGGCGCCGCGACAATGGACATTGATAATGATGGCGATTCGGATTTATTTACAGCCCGCGAAAGTGGTGTCTGGTTCCACGAGAATACGGACGGTGATTTTGGCAGCGTAAAACTGCCTCTGAACTTGGCCGATAATACAACGCCGCTCTCTATCGGATTTGGCGATATCAATAAAGATGGTCTCGCTGATATGTATATCGCGGGCTATATCAAAATTGGACTTGTTGAAGGCGAGACAATTTTCTCAGATAATTATGGCGGTTTTAGCTACCTCTTCCTCAATGGGGGCAATGGAACTTGGCGCGATATTACCAAAGAGGCCGGTGTTTGGCGTCAACACAATACATTCCTTGGCGTTTTTGCCGATCTTGACAATGACAAAGATAGTGATCTCGTTATCGCGCAGGACACAGGGGTTGTTGAAATGTATTCCAACAATGGGGATATGACCTTTACGCCGATTGAGAACCCATCTGTCTATTCTTACCCTATGGGCGTAGCCGTTGGGGATTATGATAATGACGGCTTGGTCGACTTATATTTCTCAAATGTCGGTTACACCTTGCCGCCCGCAATTTTGCGCGGCGATCTTAAGAAAGACGACCCGTTCAATCCTGCCTACATGCTCTTTCGCAATGACGGCGGCTTAAAGTTCTCTGACACCTCGGTTGCCATGAACGCCGCGCGATATGGCTTTGGTTGGGGCACAGTTATGGCGGATATGAATCTGGACGGACGGGAAGACCTCTTGGCCGCTCAGAATTATGCGCGCTTCCCTGCCAATGATTTGCTAGAGCATTACCCGGGTAAAATCCTGCAAAACTATGGCGATACCTTTAAGCCTGTTGAAAAAGTAGCCAAAGCAGAAAATCGTCTCTTTGGTATCGCGCCTATCGTGTCGGACTTTAATGGTGATGGTTGGCCTGACCTTGTTTGGGCGAACCTTGATGGCGCCTCCCTCGCCTATATTAATAATGGCGGAAGCCGTAAGTGGATTAAAGTTCGCCTGCCAAATAATGCACGTTCTTTAGGAGCTCGCGTGACCGTGGTTGCGACGGACGGGTTGACGCAAACCAAGCAATTGCTCACCTCGCAAGGTCTTGGGTCCGATCAAGGCCGTGATTTAATTTTTGGCCTAGGCAGCGCTGAGGGCGTTAAATCTGTCACGATTGAGTTTCAAAACGGAACAACGCGAAAGATTGACGCTCCCAAAGCTGGCTCCCTTATTATTGCATCAGCTGAGTAGAGGCCCATATGGCAAGCCAGTCTAAATTCATCACCCTCGCTGGCCTTGCCGGCTGCCTTGGAGCGATCCTTGTCGGCGTGGGCGAGTTTTCATTGCAGTTCACGCCCAATGGCGGAATTGAAGACGTTAAAGACTATCTCTATTTTAATGATGTTTCAGCCAGTAGATTGTCTTTTGGCCATTTCTTAGCTGTCCTGTCAGCCCCGCTCTATATGCTGGGTTATTGGCACCTTTCAAAACAGCTCGAGCCTGCAGGCCCGAAACAAGCCAAAGCTTTCTTTCTCATTGGCGCTTATGCCTTTGCGGTTGGCACGGCTTGGATCGGACAGCGATTCTTTTTAGGCACGACGGTTCACGAAATCGCGGCGGGGCAAGATTTAAAGCCTCTCCTCACGGTTTTTTCGGAACACAATGAGCCCTTTGTCAATGTGCTGCGGGTGGCCATGCTTTTGGTTTCGGTTTTGTGGATCAAACTAATTTTAACGGGTAAAACCGCTTTTCCAAAATGGATGGCAATTTTCAGCCCGATCGCCTTATTGGCGCTAATGGCGACCCTCTATTTTACGGGTACCAAAATAGGGCTTTATGTTTTTCCTGTTGCGATGAACGCGGCACATTTCATTGTCTTTGCTTTAGCCATGATAACGGCGCGTAAACACATCCCGGCAAACGTCTAGTCATGAGC
>CAZJRU010000260.1:0-2294 GCA_964548315.1 uncultured Hellea sp. | reverse complement strand
TATAAGACTTGATCCAATTTTGTACTAAAGTTCTTAAGTTCAGCAATGAAGTTTTGTTGCTCACCACTTTTAAAAAGTGACGGATCAATTGTTTTACTTAGCTGTTTGGAAATTTTTACATATATCTCATTTCCTTTAGTCGTAACGCTTAAAGAAAAGCGCCGCTTATCGTCTGGCGTGGCAGACTTCTTAATCACGCCTAGTTTTATAAGTGAGTTAACAGCGCGGCTGACAATTGTCTTGTCCATGGGTGTCATCATGGCGACCTGCGCGGCCGTCCTCCCTGGCTTATCGGCAACCGCCGCAAGTACGCGCCACTGACTTAGATTTAAGCCCGCTTCTGCTTTGGCAACGCGATGAGTGTGCCGGCTTATTTGGTTAGCCAGCACGATAACATGGTACGGCCAGAACTTATCCAAATCGATATGCGAAGGTGTTTTTTTACTCATAACGAAATTTTGCAAGAAATAGTTGCGATTGCAATATAAATAAGTTAGTTGTTATTGCAACTAATGACGCAAGCCGATTGAGAGATAGATGACAGACTTGTTTGAAAACCCTGCAGGCCTAGACGGTTTTGAATTTATTGAATTCTCAGCCCCCACAAAAGGCATTTTGGAACCTGTTTTTGAAACGATGGGATTTCATAAAATTGCGTGCCACCGCTCCAAAGATGTTGAGCTCTGGCGGCAAGGCGGGATTAATTTAATCACAAATTATGAGCCGAATAGCCCAGCTTTCTTCTTTGCGCGTGAGCACGGGCCCAGTGCTTGCGGCATGGGGTTTCGTGTCAAAAACGCCCACAAATCTTATAACCACCTTTTAAGCCAAGGCGCTGAGCCCATTCAGACCACAACAGGTCCGATGGAACTTCATATCCCCGGCATTCGCGGGATTGGCAATTCCATCATCTATCTCATTGACCGCTATGATAGCGGGAATAATGAACTGACCATTTATGATATCGACTTTGAATATTTAGACGGCGTTGACCGTCATCCTGAAGGCTGCGGCTTTAAACTTATCGATCACTTAACCCATAATGTTTATGGCGGACGCATGAAATATTGGGCAGAGTTTTACGAGAAGCTCTTTAATTTTCAAGAAATTCGCTACTTCGATATCAAAGGCGAATATACAGGCCTCACCTCTAAGGCCCTGACAGCGCCGGATGGGAAAATTCGTATCCCTCTTAATGAAGAAGGCAAAAGCGGCGGCGGACAAATCGAAGAGTTTCTGCGTGAGTTTAACGGCGAAGGCATTCAGCATATTGCCCTTATCTGTGATGACCTCATTGCGTGCTGGGATAAGCTGAAAGAAAAAGGCGTCCCCTTTATGACCGCCCCGCCTGAAACCTATTACAAAATGTTGTCAGAGCGACTGCCTAAACATGGCCGCGATGAAGACGCGCTTAAAACGCGCGGGATATTACTCGACGGCACGACAGAAAATGAAAACCCAAGGCTCCTCTTGCAAATCTTTGCTGAACCACAAGTCGGTCCTGTGTTTTTTGAGTTCATCCAGCGCGTGGGTGACTACAAAGACGGCTTTGGCGAAGGCAATTTTAAAGCCTTGTTTGAATCTATAGAACGCGACCAAGTTGAACGCGGAGTATTAGAGGTAGCCGAGACATGACAATCAAAACAGACGGATTTCATCATGTGGCCTATCGGTGCAATGATGCCAAAGAAACAGTAGAGTTTTATCAAACCCATTTGAACATGGATTTTCAGCTCGCCATCGCAGAAGACCATGTCCCGTCCACTGGCGCTTACGACCCTTACATGCATATCTTTCTAGATGCAGGGAATAACAACGTCTTAGCTTTCTTTGAACTGCCTGAACAGCCAGAGATGGACCGCGACCGCAACACACCAGAATGGGTGCAGCATATTGCGCTGCGCGTCGGCAGTCTTGATGAATTACTCGCCGCTAAGGAAAGTCTCGAAGGGGCGGATATAGACGTGCTCGGCCCAACCCATCACGGCATTTTCAAATCTATCTACTTCTTTGACCCCAATGGTCACCGCTTGGAACTCGCCGCGAATATCCATACGCCTGAGCAAATGAACCAGCTAAAAGAGGTTGCGCCTGATATGCTAAAAGAATGGTCAGAGACAAAAAAAGCCCCGCGCCATGCGGCATGGCTTCATGAAAAAATTAAAGAAGAAACATGAATTCAGAACCATTAGAGCCGAAGATTGGGGTGGTGTTAGCCTTTCTCCTACGCCTTTTGACACTAAAAATAAAATGCCAAATCATCTCCAAGTGATTCTGCTCGACTCAAAGGATAA
>CAZJRU010000259.1:0-2294 GCA_964548315.1 uncultured Hellea sp. | reverse complement strand
AAATCGTTTCTTTCAATTGTTTCGTCCTCGCGTTATATAGGCGGCTCCACCACTAGTCAGGTTCCGCCGTAGTTTCATGTCACAACCACGTCTACAAACCATCGGGGATAGTCTCCATGCACGAGGCCTTATTAGCCAAGCGGACCTTACGCAGGCCACGCGGTTGCAAGCCGAAGCCGGCGGACTTTTAGGGCAAGCACTATTAAGAATTGGCGCGGTCTCGGAAGAAGATTTATTACGTGCGCAAAGTGAGCAACTCGGCCTTGAGGTCATGAGCGCAAGCGGCGTCAGTATTGACCCTGATGATTACACCCGCGCCATTGCCGTGCTTGGCCTGACCCCGCGCTGGCTCAACTCGCGTCGATGCGCCCTCTGGCAGACGGCAGAGGGGGCGCCGGTGAATATGATTGCCCAAGATATCCTCGCCACTGAACTGCGAGAGCAGGTTGAACGCCGCTGCGAGGAGGCCGGGCTCACCCTCCAAGACTATGTCGCAAGCAATCAAACTATTGAAAAAGCTCTCTTTCATATTCGCGATACGCAATTAGCCGATAAGGACGGCTTGAGCGATGATGACACGGCGCGCTTACGTGAAATGGCAGAAGAAGCCCCCGTTATCGATTTTGTAAACCGCGTTTTCTCAACAGCGCTACGCGAAAATGCTTCTGATATTCATATCGAACCTTTTGAGCATAAATTCCAAGTGCGTTATCGTATCGATGGTATCCTGCACACCAAACAAACCGATCCTAAATCAGGGTTTGACGCGGTGGCCAGCCGGATAAAGCTGCTATCGGGCATGGATATTGCCGAGCGGCGCCTGCCTCAAGATGGCCGCCAAAGTATACGTTTTGCAGGACAAGATATTGACCTTCGCGTCTCCGCTTTGCCAGGGTCTTGGGGCGAGAGCCTTGTTATGCGCTTACTCAAGAAGGAAACCGAGCTTCCGGACCTTGAGGCCATTGGGCTTGATGGTCATGCAAAGCAGGTCTTACAAAGTTTACTCTCAGAGCCCAATGGCGTGGTCCTCGTCACGGGCCCGACGGGTTCAGGCAAATCAACAACGCTTTACCGCGGCCTGCGCGGGCTTAATGATGGCGTAAAAAAGATCATTACGATTGAAGACCCCGTCGAATATGACATGGACGGTATTATCCAGATCCAAACTAACAGTAATATTAACTACACCTTTGCCCGCGGTCTTCGCGCGATTTTACGGCAAGACCCAGATATTATTATGGTCGGAGAAATTCGTGACGGTGAGACGGCAACGATTGCGGCGCAAGCCGCCTTAACGGGACATTTAGTGCTCTCAACTCTGCATACGAATTCCGCCCTTGCCGCCATCGCCCGCTTAATCGACATTGGTTTGGAACCCTTTATGGTCACCTCGGCGGTGCGCGGCTTAGTCGCCCAAAGGCTTGTTCGCCGCTTATGCCGTGACTGCTCGGTTCCTGTCTCTAAGCCCGAAGGCGAGGATATGATCTGGCAGATGGTCAAGAACGGCTCGATTATAGACCCACAGCTAAAAGAAAAAACGAATTGGCGCGAGAGTAAGGGGTGCAGTAAATGTGCCCATACGGGATATCAGGGACGCATTGCGATATTTGAAACCGCCAAAATGGACAATGCGCTTACGGAAGCCGTTTTAGAAGGTGCGAGTTTGCAAAAACTTCTTGAAGTCGTACGGGAGCAAGGATTTATTACCTTGCTCGAAGATGGCATCTTAAAAGCCCGCAGCGGCGTGACGACACTCTCTGAAGTTTTTCGAGTCTGTGGTACCCAAAGATCAACGCTCGACCTTTCTGAGGAAACAAAATGACAACAACAAACGTAAATCAATCACCGCCGCAGTCTTCTAAGACGAAAAGTCATGAGGCCGGTTATAGCCTTTTGGAAATTCTGGTTGTACTCGCCATTATCGGCACTCTTATGACGCTTGTCGCGCCGCGGCTGATTGGGCAGGTCGATAAATCAAAGGCTATTGCAGCTCAGTCTCAAGCTAGGACCCTGCGCCTCGCCCTTGATAGCTTTAAGCTTGATACGGGCCGTTATCCGACAGAGCAAGAAGGGCTCGCCGTGCTGTCTGTAGCGCCTGCCAATGATAATGGTAGCTGGTTTGGTCCCTATTTAGAAGGTCAAGTCCCGTTTGATCCGTGGCAGAACGCCTATATTTATCAACCGCCAATCGCGCAAGCTAATGGCCGGCTCTCCCCGCCTGTGGTTATTTCTTATGGCGCAGACGCCGTCCCTGGCGGAACAGGACTCAATGCTGATATTTCGTCTTAAAATCC
>CAZJRU010000258.1:0-2309 GCA_964548315.1 uncultured Hellea sp. | reverse complement strand
GAGGGCTTAACCCCGCCCCATATGAATGGGCGCGACACGAAACGCCTCGCAATCCTATTACCTTTTTCCGCTAAGTCTGCGCGCCTTCGCGAAGAAGCGGCGTCGATGCTACAAGCCGCCGAGCTTGCTGTTTTCAACAGGGAGGAGTCAGATGTTCTTTTGATGGCGCTGGATACGCGCGGCACATCAGACGGGGCCAGTAGCGCGGCGCGCTCTGCTATAACGTCGGGTGCAGATGTTATTTTAGGGCCTATATTAGCGGGCTCAGTGCGTTCAAGTTCACGGGTGGCCCAGCGTAGCGGTACGCCTTTGGTAGCTTTTTCGACAGATCAAACGGTGGCTGGGCGCGGGACATATCTCTTATCCTTTCCGCCAGAAGCTGAGGTGAAACGCATTGTTGATTATGCCGCCGCGTCAGGGGCGACTCGCTTTGCCTTTTTAGGATCGCAAAACGCTTATGGAAGCCGCGTTAAAGGGGCTTATGAGAGCGCCGTTGCCAGCAACGGATCGGAAATAACGGCGACGGAAACTTATAACGGGAAAGATATTTCTGTTATGCAGGAGCCGGCCAGACGCCTGGCCGAATTTCACCGCGCGGGGGAAGAGGCGGCCAAAGAAAATGGCGGCTTAACCCCTATGGCGTTCGAAGCGATTATCTTGCCTGAAGGCGGGACGGCTTTGCGCTCGCTCGCGCCGCTTCTGCCTTATTATGATGTCGACCCCGCAGATGTGCAGTTCCTCGGAACAGGTTTATGGAAGAATGATGAAACCGTGCGAGAGCCCGCGCTTAATGGCGGTATTTTTGCGGGTCCCGACCAAATCGCAAAAGATGCGTTTAATGATAATTATGATAGAACTTACGGGGAAGACCCGTCGCGCTTGGCCTCATTGGCTTATGACGCGGTGTCTGTCGGCGCTTATATCGCGGATGGCGACCCGCGGGGACGGCGCGCAAGGGCCGAAGATGGGAACGGATTTTTCGGCGTAGACGGATTGGTGCGGTTTAACCCCGACGGGACGCCAGACCGAGGCCTAGCCGTTTACCAGATTAAAAACGGACGCTTTGTTGTTATTGATCCAGCCCCGACGCGGGCCCTGGGTCCCACATAAAGCGCAACATAAACTGTGAAAAGGGGGAAGCTAAGCGGCCTAAACGGCGCGCGATCTTGCTCTGACGCGGAAGGCTTTGGGCGCAGGCGGAATAAGCGTGTGATAGGCTGATTTTGCCTGAAGAAAGGCGCCAACATTAGCATAAGGGCTATCGGGGTGGAAAAACTTTGCTTTTTTGCGCCATGCGGATCTGATTTCAGCTTCGCGCGCAGCGGAAGATACACCCAATGTCATTAAAGCTTGTTGTCTTGTCATAATCCACACACTTAATAATTAGTCTATTTTTATACTTAACGAATTATAACTCATGGACTATCTTGGTAAATAAAGTACTCAAAGACATGGTTAATTTTGTCTTTCTTTGGAAGTCATCACATGCCCGAAACACCTAAATCTGATATCATTCCTGCTTCTCCGAGCGCGCAAGACTATGCGTTAGAGACGTCGGGTGCAGGCGGCGTGCGGGACTTATCTTGGACCCAGCGTGAGGACCCCATTTTATTATTTGAAGACTGGCTGGCAGAGGCCGTCACCTCGGAAGTCAATGACCCGCATGCCATGTCTCTGGCGACTGTTGACGCCGACTCCCGTCCTGATGTTAGGGTAGTGTTGTTAAAAGGCATCGATACGCGCGGTTTCGTTTTTTATACCAATTCTGAAAGCGCTAAAGGCGAGCAATTAAAAGCGCAAGCTCAGGCGGCTTTGTGTTTTCATTGGAAAAGCCTGCGCAGACAAGTTCGCGTGAGAGGGAAGGTGTCGCCCGTAAGCGACGTTCAATCCGATGCTTATTTTGCCTCGCGTGCGCGCGGCTCGCAAATTGGAGCTTGGGCGTCCGAGCAATCACGCCAAGTTGCCGGCCGTGAGGCTTTACTTACGGCGGCAAAAAAAGTTGAAGATAAATATGAGGGGCAAGATATTCCGCGCCCACCCCATTGGTATGGATGGCGCGTCGCGCCTGATATGATTGAGTTTTGGCAAGACGGCGCTTTTCGTCTCCACGATAGAATTTTGTTTCAATCAACGGCGGCGGGATGGCGAAGTTCTCGCCTTTCCCCGTAAGACTTATGTGGTATAAGCCGTCATGAATATTATTCCAACGCTCATTATAATCTGGATTGTCTGGAGCGTTGTCAAAAATATAAGCAAGACAAATAAACCTCAAAACAAAACCGTGCGCATGCAACGCCAAAAGGCGGCGG
>CAZJRU010000257.1:0-2316 GCA_964548315.1 uncultured Hellea sp. | reverse complement strand
TGACCGGAATAATTCTCGATAGCGTATTGAATGAGGTCTCGTTCAATATCTTCTAATGTTCTTAAATGTCCTTCCCGGTCCAAAAAGATCACGGGTCTGTCTTGGTCGCTGCTTGCGTCGGAAACTAGAGCTTTTAGCGGAGTTTCTGCGTTGGATATCATTGTTGGGGCTAGCCCTGAAATCTGCGGAAAGTCCTGAGGTTTTAATTTATGACCATCAGATAAAATCATGGCTCTGAAAATTGTATTTTCGAGCTGGCGGACATTACCTTGCCACTCGTAATTTTTGAGCAAATCAATCGTGTCTGAATCGACACCAACTACATCCATTTTTTCTTGAACATTAAATCGCTTGATAAAATGCTCTACTAGCGCGGCAATGTCCTCTCTACGCTCCCTTAGCGGAGGTACCGCTATAGGGAAAACATTGAGGCGATAATAGAGATCTTCTCTAAATGTGCCTGCTTTAACGGCCTCAGCTAAGTCCCTGTTTGTCGCGGAAACGATACGCACATCAACAGGCACCGTTCTTTTGGACCCAATCGGATCAACTTCGCCTTCTTGAAGTACCCGCAGCAATTTTACCTGCATTTCCAGAGGAAGCTCCCCAACTTCGTCCAAGAAAAGCGTACCCGTATGAGCTTCTTGAAACTTACCCAAATGCTTTGAATTTGCGCCTGTAAAGGACCCTTTTTCATGCCCAAATAGGATAGACTCCACGAGGTTTTCCGCGATGGCGCCGCAATTGACCGTAATAAAAGGTTTGTCAGAACGCTCTGAGGCCCCTTGTATGGCTCTCGCGATAACTTCTTTACCCACCCCGCTCTCGCCTGTGATTAAAATTGGAATATTTGCCCGCGCGCCGCGCTCGCCCATGGCAACAACTGTCCGCATAGTGCCTGCATTTCCAATTAAGTCAGAAAATTGGAGTCCGCCGACTTTTGTTTTCTTGAGCCGTTTAACTTCGCCCACGAGGGTCTTCATGGCCAAAGCATTTCGTATGGAAACGATGATGCGTTCAGGAGAGGCAGGCTTTACAACAAAATCCCGCGCGCCCATTTGCATGGCTTTCACGACCGTATCAATCGAGCCTTTACCGGTTAAAACAATAACGGGGAGCTCTGGGCGTTTGGCTTGCAACTCTTCGAGTGTTTCCATGCCGTTCCGGCCTGGCATAACGAGGTCCAACAACATAACATGGACGTTCGTTCCGCCAGGTCTAAGCGCCATGTCGAGAGCAGTATCACCATTGTCTGCTTGCAGCGTCGAAAACCCACTCTTCTCTACGACAGCCTGTAAAAGACGTCGTTGAGTCGGATCGTCATCCACGATGAGGACCGTTTTTCCCATATTATTCACCTTGTTGCGGCTAGATATCCCAGCTCTTATGCGTCACAATATGGGACAAAAAGGTGAAAACGCTGTTAGAGATTACGGTTAAAATTTTATATATGTTTTATTGCGACGTCTTAACCATTGAGAAGTCTGAGCAGGGGTGTTATCGGGGAATCTTTAATATATCGTCTAAAGAGGGACAAAATGGCAGCTGATCATCATTCTGATTATGTAAAAGGCACTATGGGTGTTGGAGGACATAAGAAAACCTTTGGCGGATTTATGGGGTTCACCGTTTATGGCGGCGCCGCCATTGCATTGATCGTTATTTATCCGACACTCGTGTTTGGAACGCCGCTAAGCTGGTTGATGTCCTTAATCGTCACATTAATCATCGGTGTGATTTTGGGTGTTGCGCTCAAGCTTAAAGGCGGTTGGTATGCAGGTATGATTGCAGGCGCAATCCCATTTGCTTTGTTTAGCTTCGCGCTTTCGGCCTGGTTAAATAACTAGTCCTAATCTTTCAGATAGTACGTTTATAGACACATAACATTATGACCATAACTCTTAGATAAGAGGTTGATTTGAAAATTGCTGTTTTAAAAGACGCAGATGCCAGGCAAGGCGATAACGCCGAAGCCCGCGTCAGCGCTTCCCCTGATACGGTGAAAGGTTATGTTGCGAGCGGTCATGCGGTTTCCGTTGTAAAGGGCGCAGGGACTGCTGCCAATTTTTCAGATGATGATTACAAAGCGGCAGGAGCCTCAATCGCAGCGTCCAATGGCGCCGCGGCTAAGTCAGCTGACCTAGTTTTGTCTATCACGGGCGGCGATGCTAAATTTGTATCTACCCTTAAGAAAGGCGCAGGGATTACGGGTTTGATGAGCCCAACAGATAATCCCAAATATGTTACGGCCTGTGCTAAAGCCGGCGTAACAGCATTTGCGCTAGAATATATTCCCCGTATCTCTCGCGCGCAGAG
>CAZJRU010000256.1:0-2330 GCA_964548315.1 uncultured Hellea sp. | reverse complement strand
AAATCAGCGACATTGGCTTAGAAAAATCAAGCATGAACATATGCCATTGCCAAAATCCGCCCGCCTGCGCGTCAACAATTTCACTTAAATTCATGGAACCAACAAGGAAAATGACTGTCAAAATAATGAAACCGATTGAGACTTCGTAAGAAATCATCTGCGCCGTTGATCTGAGAGCGCCCATAAAGGGATATTTCGAATTAGACGCCCAACCGCCAATAATTATGCCGTAAACACCGAGCGATGAAATCGCCAAAACATATAAAATGCCGATATTGACGTTGGACATGACCCATCCCGGCGCAATGGGCACAACAGCCCAAGCCAAAAACGCCATAACGAGCGTAATAATCGGAGCTAAAATATAAAGTCCCTTATCAGAGCCTGATGGAATGACGATTTCTTTGAAAACAAATTTTAGAAGGTCAGCAAATGACTGCAAAAGACCAAACGGGCCCACAACGTTAGGGCCGCGGCGCATCTGAACGGCCGCCCAGACCTTACGGTCCATTAAAATTAAAAAAGCCAACAGCACAGACAAGATGAGAACGAAAGCGCCAACTTGTGCGAGCTTAAGCCCGAACCATGCGAGCGGCGTCAAATCAGTCCAGAATTGTATCATCTGTGCCGTCATTATTCCGCGGCCTCATTTAAGGACTTATCCTGCAGCGCCGAGCATTCCGCCATAACATTAGAGGCCCGGGCGATAGGATTAGTCATATAAAAATCGACATCTGAGTTCTTAAACCCATTAGACGAGACCTTCCCGTCTGCACCTATAGCTGCAACATTAAACTCGGCTGCGCCCTCTGCGCCAGGAGCATATCCCAAACCCGCAAAACTTGGATGGTCTTCAAAAAGTTTTTCGCGTAGCTGCGCTAGACTATCATAAGGAAGCTCTCGGTTTAGGTGCCCAGAAAGCGCTCTAACAATGGCCCAATCATCTTTGGCTTCACCTTTAGGCGCAACAGCGCGAACGCCCATCTGAACGCGGCCTTCAAGGTTGACATATAAGCCATCTTTTTCGGTATAGGCAGCGCTTGGTAGAATGATATCGGCGACATGCGCGCCCGCATCTCCGTGGCTACCCTGATAAATCACGAATGTATTTTTGAGCTTTGAGGTGTCCAGCTCATCCGCGCCGAGCAAATAAACGGTCTTAATCGCGCCTTGAGCTGCTGCGTCCAGAATTTCATTCGTCGATAAGCCGCCTTCAGCCGGTAAAAAGCCCACATCTAAACCGCCTACGCGCGCCGCCGCATTATGTAAAATATTGAGGCCGTTCCAGCCCTCACGAACAACACCGCATTCAGCTGCAAGTTTCCCAATCGCCCTTAGAATCTGAGCGCCATCTTCACGCGCTAAGGCATGAGACCCTACGATAATAGCAGGCTGTTTGGCAGCTTTGAGAGCCTTTGCAAAACCCTTGGTTTCTTTGATTAGTCCATCAATGTCTGACGGGTTTGTTCCTATATGATTGTAATCATAAGTTAGGTCACTGGCTTCGCCGATAAGGCCAATTTCCATACCGCCCGCAATCCAGCCTTTGCGCAAACGTGTATTCACCAAAGGCGCTTCAAGGCGCGGATTAGACCCTATAATCAACACCACATCTGCAGACTCGATACCGTCAATTGTTGAGTTAAAGAGGTAAGACTGGCGTGCTCCACCAAGTTTTGACCCGTCTTGGCGGCAATCTATATTTTTAACACCAAGGTTACCCATAAGATCTTTTAAAGCTTTCATCGATTCCGCGTCGCAAAGATCGCCCGCAATCGCCGCAAGTGATTCAGGCTCCCCCGATAGTTTTTCAGCTGTCAACGCAAGGGCTTCATCCCATCCAGCAGGTCTAAGCTGACCATTTTCACGAATATAAGGCTTATCCAAACGTTGACGCGCAAGACCATCCCAAACAAAACGTGTTTTATCTGAAATCCATTCTTCATTCACCGCGTCATTGACAACAGGCATAATGCGCAGAACAGCGCCGCCTCGGCTATCAATACGTATATTTGAGCCAACTGCGTCCATAACGTCGACGGACTCGACTTTATCGAGCTCCCAAGGACGCGCGTTAAAGGCATATGGTTTTGAAGTCAGCGCGCCGACAGGGCAAAGGTCAATGACATTGCCTGATAACTCAGATGTTAAGGATTGCTCCAGATAGGTGGTGATTTCTGCATCTTCGCCCCGCGAAGCGAGACCAATTTCTTCTACGCCAGCAACCTCAGTCACGAAACGCACACAACGCGTACACTGAATACAACGGGTCATGACTGTATTGACCAAAGGTCCCATAAATTTGTCATCAACTGCGCGTTTGTTTTCTT
>CAZJRU010000255.1:0-2333 GCA_964548315.1 uncultured Hellea sp. | reverse complement strand
TTCCGAAAGCCGCATAAAATACTTTTCAAGACCGAAAAATCTTGATTAAGTAATTTTCCGGTTTTAGACCGGAGAATTTAAGGATTGTCCATGATCGGACTGGTTATTGTCACACACGGCCAATTGGCCGCTGAGTTAAGGCTCGCGACGGAACATGTCGTGGGGCCGCAGGACAATTTGGAAACGGTGTGCATCGGGCCTGATGATGACATGGAACGTCGCCGCGATGATATTCGCGCCGCTGTTAAACGCGTGGATTCGCAAAACGGCGTTATTTTGCTCACGGATATGTTTGGCGGTACGCCCTCTAATCTGGCGATATCTATGCTGAGCCCAGGCAAGGTCGAAGTTCTGGCGGGTGTGAACCTGCCGATGTTGATTAAACTCGCGGAAGCGCGCCAAACATCAGATCTCGCGGAAGCGTCTGAAAAAGCCAAAGAAGCAGGCCAGAGATATATTGCGATTGCCTCAAAAATATTAGCAGGCGAAACTTGAACCAAACTGAAACAGCTACCTTACGTCTTTTGAATAAACGGGGTCTTCATGCGCGGGCCTCGAATAAATTCATGCAATGCGTTATGCAATATGACGCCCAGGTGTTGGTGCGTAGTCATAATGACGTCTGCGCAGAAACCGTGGTCGCGGACTCAGTGATGGAACTTCTGTTGCTGGGCTCGGCCTGCGGAGAAGAGATCACCGTTAGCGCCACAGGCCCGCAAGCAAAAGACGTTATCACGGCGCTGCGCGCGCTGATTGAAAACCGCTTTGGCGAAGACATTTGATCTCCCGCTTTAAATCACGCCCTGTGTGCGCATCTTTGCTAGGGTCTATGGCTATAATTAGTGCCTGCGCGACCAAAGATACCTTCAACCCCAAAAGCGGATATCCGCCTGACCCTTGGGTGAAAGGGTATTCAAATCCGGATGATTGTATTGGCGGGGAGCAGCTCGCAGCGGTGAATTTCGAGCTTCCAGATTATCCTACGCGCGCTTTTAACACAGGCCGTCAAGGCTGGGTTATCATCCGGCTAGATGTTGACGCGGGCGGACAAACTCAAAACATAAATGTAGAGCGCTCTGTCCCTGCAGGGCTCTTTGAAAAAGCTTCTCGCAACGCCGTTGATGATTGGACATTCCAACCGCCCAAAAGCGGCGCTTTGACTAATTGTCGGATATTGCTGCGCTACCGCTTTGGCAGCGTATCTTTGGGCTAGCGCGCCTTAACTCTGTTTAAAGGCCCCTATGTTATAGGGCGGTCATGAAGAAAAACGTTAAAATTATTCCAGTCATTATGTCCGGCGGCGCGGGTAGCCGTTTATGGCCAGCCTCACGGGCCGCCATGCCTAAACAATTACTCCCGCTCGTCACGCATCAGACCATGGTGCAAGAAACGGCGGAGCGGTTCTCAGGGGATATATTTCATCCTCCTGTCTTTATCTGTAACGCCGCGCACGCCGCGCCCATTCGCGCACAGATGGCGGAAATAAATCAAGACATTGGCGCTATCATTGTTGAACCTATAGGACGTAATACGGCGCCTTGCGCCGTTGTTGCGGCGCTTCATGCGATTGCTACAGAGCAAGACGCGCTTATTTTGCTTGCCCCCGCTGACCATCATGTGACCAAGCCTGACGCTTTTCGTAGCGCGGTAGAAGCCGCAGTGCCTGCCGCCAGTTCTGGCCGTTTGGTAACCTTCGGCATCGCGCCAACAGGCCCAGAAACAGGCTATGGATATATCCATCAAGGGGGCTCTATCGGCCCCGGCGCTTATGACGTTAAGGCCTTTAAAGAAAAGCCCGATAGGGCCACCGCTCAGAGCTATCTGGATAGCGGGGATTATCATTGGAACGCGGGCATATTCTTGTTCTCGCCAGAAACGCTTATCGCGGAAATGACGCAATTTCACCCGGATATCGTCACCCAAGCGACTGCCGCTTATGACGCAGCGAGCGTAAAGGCGGGGCAATATGATCTCGCGGCGGAAGCGTTTGCAGCCTGTCCGTCCGAGTCGATTGATTATGCCGTCATGGAGCCCACAGATAAAGCCGCCGTTGTCCCCTGTGATATTGGCTGGAATGACATCGGATCCTTTACCTCCCTTCACGGCCTTAAACAGGGCGAGAACGGCAACGCGGTTTCCGGCGATGTTGTTATCCATAATACGACCAATAGCTTGATTGAAACAGACGGGCCGCTTGTCACCACAGTCGGCATCGAAGGCCTAGCGGTAATTGTGAAAGACGGCGCAATTCTCGTGGCAAAATTAGACGCTGCCCAAGACGTGAAAAAAATCGTCGAGCAATTAAAAGCGGATAAACGTCAGGATATGCTTTA
>CAZJRU010000254.1:0-2338 GCA_964548315.1 uncultured Hellea sp. | reverse complement strand
TTCAATCCGTCTTGAGGAAATGATCAATTATTTCCCTTATGACTATGAGGCGCCAAAATCTGCGGATGAGCCGTTCAAAGCCAATGTAACAGTGACGCCCAATCCTTGGAACGCGGATACGAAGTTGATGCATATCGGGATTAAAGGCTATGTCCCGCCAGCGGCTGAGAGACCGCGCAGCAATATTGTCTTCCTTATCGACACGTCAGGCTCGATGAACCAAGCCAATAAGCTGCCTTTGCTCATCAATAGTTTCAAACTGCTTTTAAATACGTTAGGCGACGATGATACCGTCTCTATCGTGACCTATGCAGGCTCTGCAGGGACAGTGCTGGAGCCGACACCCGCTAGTGATAAGCAAAAAATCAAAGAGGCCCTCACGCGGCTTCGGGCGGGCGGGTCGACCGCAGGCGCGGCAGGGCTAGAGCTGGCCTATCTAAAAGCGCAGGAGAGCTTTGATGATGAAGGCGTCAACCGCGTTATCCTCGCCACAGATGGTGACTTTAATGTCGGCTTCTCCTCGCCAGCAGAGATGAAAAGCTTCATTGCCAAGAAACGCGAGACAGGGATTTTCCTCTCCGTGCTAGGCTTTGGACAGGGCAATTACAAAGACGACCGTATGCAAGCATTGGCGCAGAACGGGAACGGGGTTGCGGCCTATATCGACACCCTCGCCGAGGCCAATAAAGTCCTCGCCGATGAAGCCGGTAGCGCTCTCTATACCATTGCCAAAGACGTGAAAATTCAGGTCGAATTTAATCCTGATACGATTTCGGAATATAGGCTCATTGGGTATGAAACCCGCGCGCTTAAACGCCAGGACTTCAATAACGATAAAGTCGATGCGGGCGAGATTGGCGCCGGTCACACGGTCACCGCGATTTATGAGCTCACGCCTGTGGGCTCACCGGCGAAGGTTATTGATCCTCTGCGTTATGTGAACAGCAAAACAAGCTCCATCGGGTCTAACGAATTTGCCTTTGTCAAAATCCGTCACAAATTACCTAATGCGGATAAGAGCACACTGCAGACCTTCCCGATTGGGCCCAAGCAAGAGCGAAGCCTGAGGCGAAGCAGTGATGATATGCGCTTTGCGGCGGCCGTGGCGGCGGTGGGGCAAAAACTGCGCGGCGATACACAGCTCGGCGACTTTAGCTATGACGAGGCCATCAAGCTGGCTTCTGGCGCAAAGGGTAAAGATGAGCACGGTTACCGCGCGGAGTTTATCCAGCTCGTGCGCCTCGCCCAAAGCATAGACGAATAAGACAAAAGACAAATAAGCACAAAAAAAGCGGCCTAGGCCGCTTTCATAGTCAAACGCAGGGCCGCTTTAAACAGCGGCCTTAAGCGCGTCTACGAGATCCGTTCTTTCCCAGCTAAATCCGCCGTCAGCATCTGGCGTGCGGCCAAAGTGACCATAAGCAGCTGTGCGCGCATAAATCCCTTGGTTAAGGTTAAGATGCGAGCGAATGCCGTGCGGCGTCAGGCTCATGATCTTTGGAAGAGCTTCTTCGAGATGCTTGGCAAGCGCGGCATGTTTACCGTCAAGCTCTACGTAGATGGATGTCGGCTCAGCCACGCCAATGGCGTAAGAGAGTTGAATATTGGCCCAATCGACAAGACCAGAAGCGACAATATTTTTCGCGAGGTAGCGCGAGGCATAAGCAGCCGAGCGGTCAACCTTCGTCGGATCTTTACCAGAGAACGCGCCGCCGCCGTGAGGGGCCATGCCGCCATACGTATCGACAATGATTTTACGTCCCGTCAGGCCCGCATCTCCGTCAGGTCCGCCAATGACAAATTTACCCGTTGGGTTGATGTGAAAGATGGTGTCTTTGGTAATCCAGCCTTCTGGCATGACTTCGGTGATGTAAGGCATGACGATGTCTGAAATATCAGAGGAGCTAAGCCCGTCGGCATGTTGTGTCGAAACCACAATCGCCGAAGCGCCAACAGGCTTGCCATTTTCATAGCGTACAGAGACTTGTGATTTCGCGTCTGGCTCCAGACCTTTTTCTTGGCCAGAGTGGCGAACCTCTGCAAGGCGCTCTAAAATTTTGTGCGAGTAATAAATCGGAGCGGGCATAAGCGCGCCTTCAACTTCGGTACTCGCGTAGCCAAACATAATGCCTTGGTCGCCAGCGCCCTGCTCTGTGTGAAGGCCTGTGCCCTCATCAACACCCGCTGCAATATCGACTGATTGCGCATGGAGCAGCACGTCAACATCAGCGTGAGCATGATGGAAGCCTGACTGCTCATAGCCAATGTCTTTAATCGCGGCGCGCGCAACAGCTTCGATCTCGTCTTTGGAGACATCCTTGCCGCGCGTCTCGCCGGC
>CAZJRU010000253.1:0-2358 GCA_964548315.1 uncultured Hellea sp. | reverse complement strand
TAAAACACCAATGACGCCAAAGTTAGCCAGCCGATTGATGCGCTATGCCCGGCGCGGCGCCGAATAAGATAAAATCCCAAAAGGGTGAGCGGCAAAAAGGCAAATAAAAATGTTGGCCCGCTAAAGATCATGTGCAATCCATAACGCTTCATCCAAATTTATAAAGCAATAACCCGCGTAATCGCAAAGGGTGACTTTGTCATGGTACCTTTTTGTGATACCTCAAATAAAAATAGGAGTTCCAATGCCCATTACTAAGCCTGTCATTTTTAGCTTATTTGCGTCTTCGTTTTTTTTGACCGCGTGTACGGAAACGACATCAACGCCTACGGCCACTACCTCAGGAAACACTGTTACTGAAACAGTAGTCAAACAATCTCTTCCAGACCGTGTCATCACAAAAGATGATAAATTTACATATTCAAATTACGACGAAGTTCGTCTGACTCATATTGATCTTAATTTGGATGTAAATTTTGATGCCAAAGTTCTAGACGGCATAGCGACGCTTGACTTCGAACGGGTTAAACTCAGCGCAGATACGCTTGTATTGGACATAAAGGATTTACTAATTAAGTCGGTTCGTCTCTTTGATGGCGCGCGCCCGCTAGAGAGCGTGGAATATGTTATTGGAGACGCCGACCCTGTTTTGGGGCAGTCGCTTACGATACCTTTAACAGATAAGACTGATAAGGTTCTCATTAGCTACCGGACCTCACCAAAGGCGGAGGGATTACAGTGGTTATCGCCTTCGCAAACAGCAGGGAAAGAAAAGCCTTATCTTTTCTCACAAGCTCAAGCTCTGAATGCGCGCACAATGGCCCCGCTTCAGGATACGCCCGCTGTGCGCCTGACATATTCGGCCACCTTACGCGTTCCAGATGGATTGCGCCCGCTGATGAGCGCGTCTCAAGGAGATATCGATGAAAACGGGGAATATCATTTCGTTATGCCTCAACCCATTCCGTCATATCTGATTGCGATTGCGGTTGGTGATATCAAATTTAAAGCTATCAATGATCATATTGGGGTTTATGCCGAGGATTATATTCTCGATGCCTCCGTCGATGAATTTTCTGAAACGCCTTTGATGGAAGAAGCCAATACACGGCTGTATGGGCCTTATCGTTGGGGGCGTTATGATCTTATCGTTTTGCCGCCAAGTTTCCCTTTTGGCGGAATGGAAAATCCGCGCTTATCCTTTATGACGCCAACCTTAATTGCGGGGGATAAGAGCCTGACTAATGTGGTGGCTCATGAGCTTGCCCATAGTTGGTCAGGAAATCTGGTCACGAATTCAAGTTGGCGCGATGCATGGCTAAATGAAGGTTTTACCAGCTATGTTGAAAACCGCGTTATGGAAGAGCTTTATGGAAAGCGCCGGGCGGTGATGGAGCAAGTCCTTGACATGGAAGGGCTGAAACGCGCAATTTCAGACGCGAAGCGCCCCGAGCTTACGCATTTGAAAATGCCTGAGGATTTGGAGCATCCTGATGATGCCTTTACGCTGGTGTCTTATATTAAAGGCGCAAATTTCCTCTTCTTCCTTGAAGACCGTTTTGGGCGCGACAAGTTTGATCCTTTTTTAAAAGCTTGGTTTAATGATAATGCCTTCCAAAGCGTGACAACTGAAGACTTCATTCGCTATCTTCATGAAAATCTCCATAAAGATAATCCAGAGGCGCTGACGCGCGCAGAACTTGACGCTTGGGTCTATGGCCCCGGCTTGCCTGAGACAGCCCGAAAACTAGAGTCAGACGCCTTTGCGCAGGTCGAGGCGGGTATGTCGATATGGCTTTCTGGAAATCAAGGCATAGAGGTTTTGCAAGCGGCGGCCGCGGATTGGTCAACCCATGAATGGCTTCATTTCGTCAATAATCTCCCCGCCGGCCTGTCAAAGGACCAATATGCTGAGCTTGATGAGGCCTTTGCTTTAACGGGAACGCAAAATGCGGAAACGGCATTTGCATGGTATATGCAATCCATTCGTGGTAATTACGATACAGCCTTTCCAGCGCTTGAAGAGTTCCTCATGAGCGTTGGGCGGGGTAAATTCATTTACCGCTTATATAAGGCTCTCAAAGAGTCAGGCCGCGAGGACCTACAGTTTTGGGCCCAAGATGTTTATGAAGCCGCAAGACCAAGCTACCATCCGATAGCCCAGCGCCGCATTGATGATATTTTGAAAAACTAAGCTTATTCAAGCAGAGCGCGAGGCGGGCAATATTGCGGGTCTAGCGCGGAGTCGAGATAGTCTTCGATAACGTCCATCGTCTCTTCGAGGTGGTCCGTGTAGAAGTGATCAGCGCCTTCTATGCGGTGTGTATAAATCGTATGGCCCTTTTGGACGCGGATTTT
>CAZJRU010000252.1:0-2375 GCA_964548315.1 uncultured Hellea sp. | reverse complement strand
GTATGCAGCAGCAAGCCACACAGGCTCAGGCTGACTATGAGCGCGCCTTGGCAGACGCCAAAGCTAAAGCTCATAATATTGCCGAAACAACGCGTAAATCTGTTGATGAGGAATTATCGGCGGAGGCTGACGCTACAGAAGAGCAATTCATTCGCAAGCAAGCCGAAGCTGATGAGCGTATTCGCAAAATCAAAACGGCGGCGCTTGGAAAAATCGACAACGTTGCGGCAGATACTGTGGGCGACATCGTTGCTAAAATCGCAGGGGTAAAGTCATCTGCGGCGAGCGTTAAATCTGCAATCTCGCGTGTGAAAGGATAAGGCCTCATGCTTATTCAAGCTTCCGCATCTCATGGTCCGATGCATACCGACCCAACTTTTTGGGTCGCGATATGTGTTCTGGCATTTTTGGGATTTTTGTTTTTCAAAGGTGTCCACAAAGTCATGGGAACAGCTTTGGACGCACGGTCTACCAAAATCAGTGACGAGCTAGCAGAAGCCCGCCGTCTTCGCGAAGAAGCTCAAGCTTTGCTCGCCTCTTATAAGCGCAAGCAAAAAGAGGCCGAAGATCTCGCCGACGATATTGTCAAAAAAGCCCGTCAAGACGCCGAGCTTATGGCGGTTAATGCACGTAAGGATATGGCCGAACGTTTAGAGCGGCGAACAGCTGCAGCAGAAGCCAAAATTAAATCGGCTGAAGTTCAGGCGCTAAATGAAGTTCGCGCCAAGGCCGCTGATGTTTCACTAGAGGCCGCAGAAGCCCTGCTACGCAGTGATCTTAAATCATCCCAGCACGCGAATTTAATTAAAGACGGCATTGCGCAAATGGGAAAAGTCTTAGGTTAAAGACAGTCTTTATAAAATTTTTAAACCGCCTCAAAGGGCGGTTTTTTTATACGCCACACGCGCGCTAACCTATCTGTTTTATCAATCTCTTTCATTCTTAAAAATCTTTGCTAAAAGACCTTATAACTGAGCAAGGTTTTGATCCGGATATTATGATGGCCGCCGACACTATATCGACGTCGCAGCGCCGTTTGGATAATATTCAAGCCCTGCGCGGGGTGGCAGCGTTTAGCGTTATGCTCGCCCATTTATTTCAGATCGAAAAAAAATATAGCGCAGCGCCGGTGCTGCCCGAGGCCTTCAATTTTGGCATGGCAGGCGTCGATCTTTTCTTTCTGATTTCCGGCTTTATCATGATCTATATTTCGCAAAAATTAGGAGCTGGTCTCACATCCGCAAGGCAGTTTACCTTTGCCCGTATCACCCGAATTTACCCCTTATATTGGACGGTGAGCTTTGTTCTATTAATCCTCTATTTCATTCGCCCTGATATGGTGTTTGGAAGTTCCCAAGACCCGAACCTGGTTAAATCTTTTTTCCTTTGGCCCGACACGGCGCCGCCCTTACTCAATCTTGGATGGACGTTAATTCACGAAATGGGGTTTTACCTCGTCTTTGCGCTCCTCTTATGCCTGCCCTCTCGTCTTAGGCCATTAGGTCTTTTGTCATGGGGTAGCTTAGTTGGGCTTGGTATTTGGCAAGGATGGAATCTTGTTGGGCCTATGGCAGATTTATTTTTTCATCCCCTCACCTATGAATTCCTCATAGGCGCAGCGGTAGGATATCTATATCTATATAGCCCTAAAATACCCGCATGGACATTTTTATTACTCGGGGTTTTTCTAACCCTGTTGTCCATGTCGTTATGGAACGCAACTGCTTTTCAGCTCTTTGAAAATGATTGGGCGCGAATTTTGTATTTATCAATTCCCTTGGGACTTGTTCTCATCGGCGCGCTTTATTTAGAACGCCAAGGAAGAAACGCCCCACATTGGCTCATTAAGCTCGGCGATTGGTCATACTCACTTTACCTAACACATGTATTAAGCCTGAGTCTTATAGGCCGGATATGGGCGGGATTTGCGCCCACAAGCCTTGGCGTCAATCTGACCGTGCTCATTCTCATGCTGCTTTTCGCAGTTCTTGTCTCGGGCCTCACCTATAAGCTTATAGAGCAGCCCTTGCTGAAGGCTTTCCGCAATAAACGCCAGTCAAACTAACGCCTGGCTATTCAGCGGCTTCAGCCGTGTCTTGAGGCGGCGTCCAGCGCAAGACGGGTTTGCGGGCAGCTTGGGTTTCATCGAGGCGGCGCATGGGCGCATAGATTGGAGCTTGTTTAAAGCTCTCAGCATCGTTGCTTTTCGCTCGTTCCGATAGATGACGCATGGATTTTATAAAACGGTCAAGCTCCCCCTTGCTCTCGGACTCAGTCGGCTCAATCAGCATCGCGCCGTGGACGACTAAGGGGAAATACATTGTCATCGGGTGATAACCTTCATCGATCATTGCCTTGGCAAAGTCGAGCGTTTC
>CAZJRU010000251.1:0-2384 GCA_964548315.1 uncultured Hellea sp. | reverse complement strand
AGGCCAATGTTTGGTTTGTCACAAATAACGGCTCCAACCCCGAAGAAGTGCGCGGGGAAATCGACCGTTACTGCGCATGGCCTGGTCAAGCTTGCGGCTATAAAGTCGGACACACGGCGATTAACCGCCTGAGAACCAAAGCCAAAACCGAACTTGGCGATAAGTTTGATTTCCGCCGTTATAACGACGCTGTTGTTTTAGGCGGAAGTGTTCCCATGACGGTCCTTGGCCGCGTCATTGATGACCACATCGCCCGCGAGAAAGAAAGTTAAGCCCACTTCCTTAGCATTGATGATTAACCCGCATATTTAAATTGCGCTCTGATTTAGTCATCGTTACATCGTCTTTATGAACACGGTTATAGATATTGGTATATTAGGCGCGGATGGGCGTATGGGCGGGGCGATATTAAGCGCCTTGAACAAAGCGCCGCGCGCGAAGCTTACGGCCGCGATTACTGCGCCAAGTTCGCCCCATTTGGGCCACGACGCTGGCGAGACCGCGGGCCTTAAAGCCAGCGGTGTGACCTTAACCTCTGATATACAAGCCGCCTTAGACAGCTGTGATGTTCTTATCGATTTCTCTTCGCCCAAAGCCGCTATAGACGCCGCGCTGGCGATGCACGGCACGCGCTGTCATACCCTAGTGACAGGGACAACGGGCTATACGGATACTGAAGAAAAAGCGCTTTTAGCGGCAGCAAATAACATCACGCTTTTAAAATCGGGGAATTTTTCTTTGGGCGTGAACATGCTCGAAGCCTTGGTCGAGCTTGCGGCTGATAAGCTGCGGGCAGGATGGGATATTGAAGTTCTGGAAATGCACCATAAACACAAAGTCGACGCGCCGAGCGGGACCGCTTTAATGCTCGGCGAAGCCGCGGCCAAAGGACGAGGCGTGGCTTTGAAAGATACACAGGTTCTGTCTCGCGAAGGCCGCGGGGACGCGCGCAGCGAAGGCCAAATCGGATTTGCCGCTCTGCGCGGGGGGGGCGTTATCGGCGCGCATGAAGTGCGCCTCGCCAGTGAGCTAGAAATGATAACCCTCTCTCATGACGCCTTTGACCGCTCGGTCTTTGCAAACGGCGCGGTGACGGCGGCGCTCTGGGCGGCAGACAAACCCACAGGGTTTTATGACATGAAAGATGTCTTAGGTTTAAAAACCTAATGCCCATTGCGCAGCTAAATAGGTCCGTTTTTCGTCTCTCCGGGGAAGGCCTAACGCCGTGGCTAGACGGGCTGATTACAAATAGCCTGTCAGGGGATATCACCTTTGCCGCGCTGTTAACGCCACAAGGCAAAATCATTGCTGATTTCTTTGTGACGAAAGAGGGCGAGGACCTGTTGATTGATACGCCGCGCAAATTTGCCGTTGACCTGTTTAAACGGCTGCGCATGTATAAGCTGCGCGCCCCTATCGAGATTACGGATATCTCCGAGAGCCATAATGTTTACGCTATTTGGGACGGACAAGGCGATGAAGGCCATGCCGACCCGCGCCATAGCTCGCTCGGGCGCCGGCTCATTAGCCCAGACTTTTTAGACGCAGACGGAGATTATGACGCCCACCGTTTAAACCTTGGGGTGGCCGATAGCGCGCTAGACTTTGAAACCGTCACCACCTTTCCCGCAGACGCGAATATGGACCTCATGAACGGGGTTGATTTCAAAAAGGGATGTTTCGTAGGCCAAGAAGTCGTCTCGCGTATGAAGCGTATGACAACGGTCAAGAAGCGCATGCGCGGGCTTATTCTAGACGGCCCGGCTAAGGCGGGTGATAAAATTATGGCGGGAAGCCGCGTCATCGGCGATGTCTATCATGCGAGCGGCTTGCTGGGTATGGGGCTCATCAGACTTGACCGTTTGAAGGCCGCAGAGGTAAAACCTACAATTAATGACGCGCCTGTCATGATTATGGATTCAATTGATGGACATAAGACGTAACGACCCTGCCGCCCTGCCCCGCTTTGCCGCGCTTAATGCTGCGTGGATAGAAGACATGCATCATCTGGAAGAGAGCGATAAATTAATGGTCGCCCATCCCGAAATTTATACCCAAAATGGCAATCAGGTTTTCACCGTCCATATTGAGAACGAAGTCGCGGGCGCCTGCGCGCTTAAAAAGCATGAGGATGGCCGTTATGAGCTCACCAAAATGGCGGTTGATCCTAAATTTCAAGGCCGAGGCATCGGGCAACATCTTATGAGCGCAGTGGAAGCCTATGCCAAAAACGAGCTTGGCCTGACTTATTTATTCCTGCTCTCCAACACCCGTAACGAAGCCGCGCTGCGCCTTTATGCGCGCAATGGCTGGCGCGTTAATCACGAAGGTCCGCACCCCGTCTATCAACGCGCCAATATCGGTATGGAAAAGCATTTGTGAGC
>CAZJRU010000250.1:0-2418 GCA_964548315.1 uncultured Hellea sp. | reverse complement strand
TGGGCGTTAAAATTTTAGCGGCCTGCGAAACAGAATATCCGCCTTATTTGCGCGCTGTTGACCCTTGCCCGCCGCTTATAAGTTTGATTGGCAGGACAGATATATTACATAAACCTTGCGCGGCGATTGTGGGGTCTCGTAACGCCTCTGCTATCGGACAACGTTTTGCGCGGCAAATCGCCAGCCAACTTGGCGCGGCAGGTTATACCATAGTCTCTGGGCTCGCCCGCGGCATTGATGCCAGCGCGCATAGCGGCGCTTTGGAAACCGGAACCGCAGCCGTGTTGGGCGGAGGGGCCGATCACATATATCCCCGACAGAATACAGAGCTTTATCACGCCATGGCTGAGCAAGGCGCGCTGATTTCTGAAAGCCCCTTAGGATACCGCGCCACCGCTCGTGATTTTCCGCGCCGCAACCGTATAATCTCAGGCCTTTCCTTAGGCGTTATCGTAATCGAAGCAGCAGAGCGCTCTGGCACGCTCATTACCGCCCGCTACGCGCTTGAACAAAACCGCGAAGTAATGGCCGCGCCTGGGTCTCCGCTCGACCCGCGCACCAAGGGATGTAACCGGCTTATCCAACAAGGGGCCGCTTTGATCGAAAATGTCGATGATATTATCGCGTGCCTTGAAAATATCAGGCCGCCTCAAATGATGGAGCCCAATGAAGAATATAATCAAGCCAAGTTTGATTGGGACCGCGCAAAAGACGACATCGACAAAGCCCGTGAGATTATTTTATCTCTTTTATCGCCAACGCCGACACCGCGCGATGAAATCATCCGTCAAAGCGGTTACGTGACGGCCATCGCTACAGCCGCAATGCTAGAGATGGAACTCTCAGGCGACGCGCTTGTAGAGCCCGATGGCCGCATCGCGCTTAATCCTGAGTTTTAATATCCACTGCAGATGCAATTAAGGTGACTTGTAAGAGCGAGGATAGATTTTTTAGACCCGACATATTTGCCATATCGGACAGCTCACCTAACATAGTCGAAATATAGTCTCGAACCTGCTCAGGCGGCGCGTCATCTATATTTTCATCCAACTTTGACTTTGAATGTTTCACTTTGATCGTCATAGATACCCCATTCTTAAAATACACTTTAAAAGTGTATAATATTATTTTAATCTCTTGTAAAGCATATTGCTAAAATTCATCTATATGGCTCGCGTGGTTGACAATCTAAAAGCAAAGCTCCAAATGGGCGCTCTTTCAAAATCGCCAGCCGCCAAACTTTGGCCTGCTGGCGCAATAATATTGGGTAACCCATGGGTATGAATCTTGTAATCGTTGAGTCCCCTGCCAAGGCAAAGACCATCGAAAAATATCTGGGTAAAGATTATAAAGTTCTCGCTAGTTTTGGTCATATTCGTGACCTCCCGAGTAAAAATGGCTCTGTTGATCCTGAGAATGACTTCGCAATGTCATGGGCCGTGGACACAAGATCCAAGAAACGAGTCAAAGATATTGAGACGGCTCTTCAAAAAGCTGACAAACTCATCCTCGCAACCGACCCAGACAGAGAAGGTGAAGCCATTTCATGGCACCTACTCGACGTCCTATCCAAAAAGAAAAAGAACCAACTCAAAGACAAAGAGATTGAACGCGTTGTCTTTAACGCCATTACGAAAAAATCTGTAACAGACGCCATCGCGAAGCCGCGTCAAATCGATATGGAATTGGTCGAAGCTTATCTTGCGCGCCGCGCGCTTGACTATCTTGTTGGCTTTACGCTCTCTCCAGTCTTATGGCGCAAATTACCTGGCGCGCGCTCCGCGGGCCGTGTGCAATCAGTTGCCTTGCGCCTGATATGTGAACGCGAGACCGAGATTGAAAATTTCCAAAACCAAGAATATTGGTCTCTGGACGCTAAAATCAAAAATACAAAGGGGGGTGACTTCCCTGCCCGTCTTGTGTCTCTCGGCGGAGAGAAACTCGATAAGTTTTCACTTGGAAATGAAAAAGACGCTATGGCGGCAAAAGCTGCCGTCGACGCAGCAGACCTCTCGGTTATCAGCGTCGTAGCCAAACCGCTTACGCGCAACCCTCAAGCCCCCTTCATGACATCAACGATGCAACAAGAGGCCTCTCGCAAATTAGGGTTCTCAGCCACACAGACCATGCGCACGGCGCAGATGCTATATGAAGGCGTAGACATTGGCGGGGAAACCACGGGCCTCATTACTTATATGCGAACAGACGGTATTTCGATGATCGGCGAAGCGATTAGTGATTGCCGAGCAACAATTGGCACAGAATTTGGCGATGACTACCTGCCAGGTCAGCACCGGGTGTATAAATCCAAAGCCAAAAACGCCCAAGAGGCCCATGAAGCCATTCGGCCTACAAGTTTTTCACGCACGCCAGCTAGCTTGAATCTTAGCGGCGATATGAAGAAGCTTTATGAGCTCA
>CAZJRU010000249.1:0-2458 GCA_964548315.1 uncultured Hellea sp. | reverse complement strand
CAAAAATTATAAGTCGACCATGACGGCTATCACGGCAATGAGCCCTTGCATCCTTAGATGGAAAGTGCAGGCTTTATTTTTTTCAAAAAGGCTTTATGAAATAAGATATGGTGGGACCTTCTAAACAAGATTTTATTGGAACTTATGAGCGGGCGACAACCCATTTGAACACGTCGCCAAATGAGCGTGAATTCCAACACCAAGCTGTACTGGCCCTCGCCCGCTCGGGGTCTCTTGATTTAGCGATTGCAGAATATGCGCGTTACGACTTATCGGGCATTCGTCATCATGAAGATATCATGGCGCTCGAAGGCCGCTTGTTTAAAGATTTATATATACGGGCTTTATGGCGCGGCGATCATAGCGGGGCGAAATCATTTGCACAGCAATCGGCGCACAAATACGAAGCCGCTTTTCAAGATACGCAGGGGTTTTACTCTGGCGTTAATGCGGCGACCATGGCGCTCATGGCCGATATGCCCGAAGATATTATCTCGGCGCGGGTCAAGGCTATTTTAGATTTATTGCCGGATGGTCAACAGCTAACGCCCGAAGATCATTATTTTGTTGAGGCGACGCGGGCTGAATGTACCTTGCTGTTGGGAGAGCGCGCGAGCGCCAAACGGAGTTTGCAGAAAGCTAGGGCATTTGATCCGCAAAATTACGCCGCTCATGCCAGCACAATAAAGCAGTTTGAGCTTATTTTAGATAAGCGGGCCCAGGACAAACACTGGCTGACTGATTTTCGCCCGCCTCGCCCGCTGCATTACGCAGGGCATATTTGGGCTGATTCTCCTCGCGCGTCAGATGAGCTGGGTCTGAAAATTTCTGACCTCATCCAGCAGCATGATATCGGCTTTGCCTATGGCGCCTTAGCCGCAGGCGCGGATATCATTTTTGCTGAGACGCTGCTCTTGGAAGGGGCTGAGCTCAACATAATTTTACCCGAGAGCGTTGAGGGTTTCTTAGAGCGCTCTGTTAAACCTTTTGGAGCAGATTGGGTCTCGCGTTTTAACACCTGTTTGGAACAGGCTCACTCGGTCACTTGTTTGCCAGAAATTTGCGACGGGAAAGACCACCTCCGCCATGGCCTTGCGGGGCATATGGCCATGGGGCAGGCTATTTTACGCAGTGAGCACTTAGCGGTCTCCGCCTGCCAACTGTTAATATTGGACCCGCGTCGCAAAGGTTCGCTCACCGCGCTGCACGGCAAAGACTGGACAGAGGCAGGCTTGTCGCAACATGTCATACATCTGGGATCAGAGATGAAACTTGGCAAACCCAGAAATACGCCTCGGCAAACAATAGACGTTATCGCTCGTATATCTTCGTCCAAGAGCGCGCAAAGATTTGGCTCATTTTCACAAGCGATGTCTGAGACATTAAACCAGCCAAAAGATAAGGACGCGATGTTGGGGTTTCATTTTGATCTGCCCGGGGCTGATGATGAGCTTGATATTATTATGAGCAAAAATCTAGCGGGCAGTATTTTGGTCACTGAACCAATTGCAAGTTACGCCGCGCTTAAACACCCCAAAGATTATATCATCACCTTTGCGGGGACGTCGCCCAGTAAGGCTAGCGCCCCTATTCGGATCTATACGCTTCAGCCACTTGTTTAAGTTAGACGCTAAATATGTTCCATTGTTTCGCGTAGCTTTACCGGATCTTTGATAACGAAAGCGCCAGGTTCACGCGATACGATGCCTTTCTGTTGGAGCTCACTCACCGTGCGAGAGACCGTTTCTCGCGTCGAATTTAAGCGGCGGGCTAATTCAACAAACACAGGGCTGGGCCGAATAATGTGATGACCGGGGGTTATCCCAATCGGAAGAGAGAGGCGCATCAGTTCTGCGCAGACACGGCCCTTAACAGAGAGCGTATGGATATCAATTAAGTCAGAGGTCGACGCGCTTAGTCTTGCTGCCAAGTCAGCGGCGATAACTTCACATAAAGACATGTCGGCCCGCATTAAGGTAAGTAACTTATCTTGTGATAAAGATTTCACGGTCAGATTTGCCATGGCGCGAATTTCAAAATCGTGCTCTTGTTCGGTGAGCAAAGAGACAAGCCCAATAAATTGACCTTCCTTATATTCCCCTACCCATGTTTCCTCACCGTTGATAGAATAGGCAACTTCGCGTGCCTTGCCCGACATCACAAGACCCACAGTTGTGAGCTTATCCCCATAAAGGGTATATGGCTCACCGCGCTTATAAACCGTCTCAATCGACTGAGCGCTAAAAGCCTCAAACCAATTCGATTTTAGAAATGTCCCCAATTTCCCCATAAAAGTAGCTTATCAAGTTTTTAGCCGTAATAAATAGAAATTTTAACAATTTTAATATGAAGATATATCCATAGCAATACGATTAGACCGATTTGTGAGCGCGACCTAATTTCTTACTCAAAGGCGCGGCGGTTATGCCATGTAGGACTATGCTGAAGAGTACTGTGG
>CAZJRU010000248.1:0-2469 GCA_964548315.1 uncultured Hellea sp. | reverse complement strand
ATAAAAATACTTATTGTTACTCTCGTATTCATTAATCCTCACATTGAATGTTATTTATGCTAACGAATGAATAGCATCGCATTCAACAAAATAAATTAGAATATCTATGAGATACTCTAAGGTTTGACAGCCCGTTAGAATTTCTTGCTCTGCCCTCATGACTGTGTAAAACACTGACCATGTTTCAAAGTTTCTTTACAGAACTTCGCGCCGCCAAAATTCCTGTGACAATACGGGAATATCTCACGCTGATTGAAGGCGTGGATAAGGGCGTGGCACATGATAGTCTGGACGGATTCTATTATCTCTCGCGCACCGCCCTTGTCAAAGATGAGCGCGATCTGGATAAATTTGACCAAGTCTTCTCCCATGTCTTTCGCGGCGTGGATTATCTCAATGATATCTTCGGGCAAGACGAGCATGAAATTCCGATGGACTGGCTCAAGAAATTGGCCGAGCAGCACCTTACCCCCGAAGAAATGGCCGAAATAGAAGCGCTGGGCGATTTTGATAAAATCATGGAAGCGCTCAAAGAGCGGCTAGAAAACCAAGATAAGCGCCATGAAGGCGGCAGCAAGAATATCGGCACGGCGGGCACCTCGCCTTTTGGGGCTTATGGCTATAACCCTGAGGGCGTGCGCATCGGCCAAGCGGAAAGCCGCCATAAGAAAGCAACAAAGGTCTGGGATAAGCGCACTTTTAAAAACCTAGACGGGGACCGCGAGATCGGCACCCGTAATATCAAAGTCGCCCTACGGCGCCTGCGCAAATTTGCCCGCGAAGGCGCGCAGGACGAGCTTGACCTGGACGGCACAATACGAGGCACGGCCAAGCAAGGCTGGCTTGATATTCAAATGCGGCCCGAGCGCCGTAACGCAGTTAAAGTTCTCGCCTTCTTCGATATTGGCGGCTCGATGGATGCCCATGTCAAACAAGCCGAAGATTTATTCTCGGCGGCAAAGTCTGAATTTAAGCGGTTGGAGTATTTCTACTTTCATAACTGCCTTTATGAGCATGTCTGGAAAGACAATATTCGCCGTATGCGCGAGGTCACCCCGACATGGGATATCTTGCATAAATTCGCCTCTGATTACCGCGTTGTGATTGTGGGCGACGCGGCAATGAGCCCATATGAAGTCGCCATGCGCGGCGGCTCGGTTGAGCATTGGAATGAAGAGGCGGGCGCGGTTTGGCTTAAGCGTCTGGTCGACGTCTATCCGCATCTGATTTGGATAAACCCCACCGAAGAGAAATATTGGTCATATTCACAAAGCACGCAAATGATACAAGAGATCATTGGCCAAGACCGTATGTTCCCAATGACCTTATCGGGACTTGAAAACGCTATGAAAGAACTTGCTAGATAATGGAGATAATTATGAAGCATTTATTCGCGGGCCTTGCCGCCCTTACGCTCGCCGCTTGCGGAAATTCTGGCGAAACGGCAAAAGCCGCCGAAGCTGGAGATGGCTCTGCCGTTTGCCCCGCCAGCGAAGTCATCACAGATGTTGCGCAATACCGCAATGACCATCCTGCCGCGCAAGACAATGCGCTGGTTTGGCACATCGAGAACAGCAAACGCGACGGCGTTAAGACAACCGAATCAGGCCTGCAATACCAGATCATCAAAAAAGGCGCAGCAAACGGTCCCTCACCCTCTGGCAGTCAGGTCATCAAAGTCAATTATCATGGTTTCTTCCCAGACGGAAAAATCTTCGACAGCTCCTATAATCGCGGCACGCCTACAGAATTTCCGGCCAACGCCGTTATTAAAGGCTGGATCGAAGGTCTGGGCCTCATGAAACCTTGCGATGCTTGGACATTTTATATCCCGGGCAACCTCGCTTATGGTCCTCGCGGGCGGCCAGGTATCCCGCCAAATGCGACGCTGGGCTTCCATGTTCAGCTCATTGAAATAAAATAGACCCAAACTGGCCGGAACGCCTCAATTCATTCCGGCCATATTTTTATCATGACGGGCTTGCGTCTTCGCCCGTTTTCCCATAAAGAGCGCCGCAAATCAGGATTTTTTGACTCTAAATCCACCTAAACCGCCCTTTTATAATGTGGGGCGGTTCGTTTTTTAGAGTAATGACAAACAGGACGAGAAAATGAGTATTGTACTTGATGTAAACGTGCGTGAAAATACGGGCACAGGCGGCTCGCGCGCCGCGCGCCGTGATGGATTTGTTCCAGGCGTGATTTACGGCGGAGACGAAGCTCCCGTCGCTGTCTCTGTTAAATATAATGAAGTCTTGAAAGCAATTAACTCCGGTCAATTCCTGTCAAACATGATTGAAATATCTCATGACGGCAAATCACAGAAGGTTCTGACCAAAGATGTTCAGTTCCACCCTGTAACAGATATGCCCGTTCATGTCGACTTTTACCGCGTGACAGCGAAATCAATCATTGAAGTCGAAGTTAGCGTGAATTTTGTCGGCGAAGACGTCGCTCCTGGCCTTAAAG
>CAZJRU010000247.1:0-2480 GCA_964548315.1 uncultured Hellea sp. | reverse complement strand
TTCAGGCGGCGCGGCTAAGAGATGGTTCCAGACGGATTACCAAAATTACGGAAGTTCTCGGTATGGAGGGTGATGTCATTGTTACGCAAGACTTAATCGTTTATGAAATGGACGGCGAGGACGCTGATGGTAATATTATTGGTGAACATAAATCAACAGGTATTGCGAGGCCAGCGTTTTGGGATCGCGCACGCTATTTTAACCTCGAAAAAGATTTGGCTGAAGCTCTCGATGAGGCGGGTAGCTAAATGGATCCGAATACCCTTTTAGCTCTAGTCGCCGCAGGCGGTTTTGTCGTCTTCGGGTTTTTGTTACTTGGGGGACCCGCGCCTAGTGGTGGCGCACGTGTTAAACAGATTTCTGGAAAGAAGACTGGGTCTCAGAATTTTCTAGATAGATTAAAGGTTGACGATAGCGGCGGTCGCCGGAAACAAATTGAAGACTCTTTGGGTAAAATTGAGGAAGCGCAAAAGACAAAGAAAAAGAAGATTAAGTCTTTGGCGTCGCGCCTTACTCAAGCGAATTGGAAGACAAAACCACAAACCTTTATGATTGTTTCAGCGGTGCTCGCAATTGTTTTTGCGGCCATTCCATTTATGCTTTTAAAGCAAAAACCACTTATGTGCTTGGGTGTCGGTATTGTCCTCGGCATAGGTTTCCCGAGATTTATTCTGAATGCGGCAATTAATCGACGGCAAAAGAAATTTATTTCACATTTTCCTGACGGAATGGATATTATTGTCCGCGGGGTCAGAACTGGCCTTCCGCTTAATGATTGTCTAAAAATTATCGCCCATGAATCTCCCGATCCGTTGGGGGCAGAATTTAGAAAAGTCGTTGAAGGTGAAAGCGTAGGGATACCTATAGAGGTATGCCTTGAGCAGTTATACGAACGCATGCCTGTTTCTTCTGTGAATTTCTTCGCCACTGTTTTGAATATACAAAAGACAACCGGTGGTAATCTTGGGGAAAGCCTTTCAAATCTATCTAATGTATTGCGCGGCAGAAAGTTATTGAGGGAAAAAATTAAATCCTTGTCAGCTGAAGCAAAAATGTCTGCGATCATTATCGGTTCGTTACCTATCGTTATTATGGTCTTAGTCACTGTCGTCTCGCCAGATTATATGACTGAACTTTACACCACGCCGCGAGGCCATAAAAATCTGATGATTTGTGTCGTGATGATGACCTTAGGGACCCTCATGATGCGCAAAATGATGAACTTCAAGTTCTAGAAAGGTAAGACAATGGATCCAGAATCCATCGCGGCAATCCAAAATGCTTCATATCTAGTGATTACGGGGTTAGTATGTATAACACTTTATACATTGCTTAACCCGTTGCTCGAAGGGGATAAGCTTAAGAAGCGTATGAATTCAGTTTCCAACGCGCGCAATGATTTGCGCCAAGCTAGATTAACCGAACTCAATAATGACAAGGGCTTGAGATCAGAGAATAAAGGTTTTGTCCGAGATCTTGTTGATCGGCTTAGCCTAGAGAAGTTACTCGAAGCTACAAATTTGAAAGATAAGCTAGCCCAAGCGGGACTCCGCGGGCAACGGCCGATTTACACCTTTTACTTTTTTAGATTTTTACTCCCAGCCGTTGGATTAATATTCGGGTTAATATTTTTTGTCGGATTAAATGTCATGGAATGGGAATTCATACAGCGAATAGGTGCTACTGTATTCGCTGTGGCGTTCGGCTATTATTTGCCCGCGATATGGGTCAAAAATTTAGCAGGTAAGAGGTTAGCCTCCATTATGCCAGTCTTTCCTGATGCCTTGGACCTATTACTTATTTGTGTCGAGTCAGGCATGTCTGTCGAGTTGGCCTTTGGACGGGTTGCTGAGGAAATGGCGGAAAACTCGGTCGAACTTGCAGAAGAGTTTTCTCTTACAACGGCAGAGCTATCGTATTTAACTAGCCGCCGTGCCGCTTATGAAAACCTTGCCCGTAGAAATAATCATCCGGGCATTCGGTCAGTTGCAACAGCTCTAGTTCAAGCGGAACGTTATGGTACGCCGCTCGGAAATACTTTGCGGACTATGGCAAATGAAAATCGACAAATGCGGGTTCTAGCTGCGGAGAAAAAAGCCGCTGCACTCCCCGCGAAGCTAACAGTTCCTATGATTTTATTCTTCTTACCTTGCCTCTTTATCATTATTCTAACGCCAGCAGGTATGCGGATGGCGTCGGCGTTAGGTTAAGTTCAGTTAGCCCTTTAACGTGTCTGTCCGATAGTTGTACTGAAAATTGACTTTATTGTCTGAGGTTTCAGGCAGTGTCCAAGCACCTTGAACTTAAAACTAATAGTTCATTCAGCTAAAATCAGTAACCAAGCCGTTTAACTAGCGGCGTGACCGCGCGGCTTGTCGTCTTTTAGGATAATCCGCGTAACCGTTAGTATTTTGTGGCTGAGCTGTTTGCGCATAGCGCGGGTCAGCGTAAGCGGCTTGAGCTTGAGCTTGAGCTTGAGC
>CAZJRU010000246.1:0-2481 GCA_964548315.1 uncultured Hellea sp. | reverse complement strand
CAAAAAACATGGCGCCAAAAATAAAAACAAAAATTGGATATGTGAACAGCAATAATCTTTCCAGCTGAGCCGTGATGTATTTAATCCCCTCAATATCGAGCCAAGCGCAGCAATAATACCCTAGCATTCCTGTAAGGGCGGCCAAAAGCATATCGCGCCTTTTGAGCGCCGGCAAATTACGGCTCTTCCTCTTTCTTAAAGCCAACCAAAAAATGAGCCCGTAAATCGGCGCTGAAAACCCTAGGCGCATGGCCATGATTGTTATGGCTTCGACGGAGTTTAAACCTAAGCCATCAACGGGTTGATAAATCATTTTCACGAAAATAGATTTCATGGAAAAGAAAACGGTTCCTAATAACGCCAGCACGTAGCCCCAATTTCGGTGGCTAAAAGATGATTCCGTTTCGGCGTCCATCTCGGCCGCCACAGCAACTTCGCGTAAATTGGTTTTCATGACTTACGCCGCGCTTTGAAAAAACCTTTTAGCATTGATGACGCCTCGTTTGCGAGCACACCGCCGGTTACATCCGGCCTATGATGACAACTCGCTTGTTCAAAGAACTTTACGCCGTTTTCCACCGCGCCGCCTTTTTTATCAGACGCCCCGTAGACGACCCTCTCAATCCGCGCATTTGAAATCGCGCCCGCGCACATCGTGCACGGCTCTAAAGTCACATAAAGCGTCAGCCCGCCCAGTCGGTAATTCTTGGACACATAAGCCGCGTCACGCAGCGCCAAGATTTCAGCGTGGGCGGTCGGGTCACTGATCGCGATGGGCGCATTGCCCGCACGCGCAATAATCTGGCCTTGTCCATTGACAATGACCGCACCGACAGGCACTTCGCCGCGCAGAGACGCCGCTTGCGCTTCATGCAAGGCTTCGCGCATATAGTCTTCATCAGTCATGTGTCCTCTTCGGGCGCAGATAAAGCAAGGTCAACCATGGAATCCAATTCAGGCTTCGAAAAAGAAGGCGGCGAGCGCATCGCAAAGTTTCTCGCCCGCTCTGGCGTGGCCTCCCGGCGAGCCTCCGAACGCCTGATCGAAGAAGGCCGTATTAAGGTCAATGGCAAGACACTAACAACCGCTGCGTTTAAAGTGACCGGTAAAGACACCGTCTTGTTCGATAATAAACCGATTGCGGCCAAACAGCCCCCTCGCCTCTGGCGCTACCATAAACCGCCAGGGTTGGTGACCAGCCACAAAGACGAGAAAGGCCGTCAGACCGTTTTTGACAAACTTCCCAAAGAGCTTGGACGGGTTATATCTATTGGCCGTCTGGATATCACCTCAGAGGGCTTATTGTTGCTCACCAATGACGGAGAACTCGCCAGAGCCTTAGAACTCCCCAGTACGGCCTGGCAAAGAAAATACCGCGCCAGAGCATATGGCAAGGTCACGCAACATGATCTTGATAAGCTTAAAGACGGCATCAAGATCGACGGCATAAAAACAGGCCCTATTGAAGCCGAACTTGAGCGCCAGAAAGGCGATAATTGCTGGATTGCGGTGACGCTGCGCGAAGGTAAAAACCGAGAAGTACGCCGCGCCTTAGACACCTTAGGCCTGACTGTGAATAGGCTCATCCGTGTCTCTTACGGCCCGTTTCAACTTGGCGGCATCCCCAAAGAAGGCATTGAAGAAATCAAAGGTAAAGTCCTACGCGATCAAGTCGGTCACTTAGTCGAAATACCCGAACATGTTCCGCGCGCTCAAGGCCAGCGCGTGGGCAAACCAAAGCGCGGAAGCCATGCCAGCGCCAAACGCTTTGCCAAAACAGCAAAACCGTCCCATCCACGCAAACCCAAAGCGGAAGCCAAGGCCCCACCGACAGGACGCGGAAAATTTGCACATAAGAGAAAATCCAAATCGACTCGCAATGGTAAACCGTCAGGACGCCGTAAATAATGCGCATAGTTTCAGGTCACATGCGCGGGCGCAATATTGCCACGCCTTCAGGCCGTAATACGCGCCCCACCAGTGATCAAACCCGCGAGTCGATTTTCAATATCCTCGCGCATGCCGACTGGGCCCCGCCCTTAGACGGCGCCATTGTGACGGACATTTTCGCAGGCTCTGGCGCACTCGGCCTTGAAGCGATTTCGCGCGGGGCTGAATTTTGCCTCTTTGTCGAAACAGAGCCCAAAGCGCGCGGCGCTATTCGCGAAAACATCGACAAGATGGGTCTTTTCGGCAAGACCCGCCTGCACCGCCATGACGCCACGAAACTCAAAATCGCTCCAGGGAACCTACGCGGCGCTTTCACCCATATTTTCATGGACCCGCCTTACAATAAGGGATTGTGGAAACCGGTATTGCGAAGGCTCGATGAGCATAATTTAATCGCAGACAACGGCGTCATTATTCTGGAAGTCTCAAAGGATGAAGAGGTTGAACTTCGCGGTTTTACCGTACTTTCCGATAAAGCATGGGGCGCAGCACGGGTGCTGTTTTTGAACAAATCTTAATCATGCGTGTTAA
>CAZJRU010000245.1:0-2493 GCA_964548315.1 uncultured Hellea sp. | reverse complement strand
GCCGTGTCACGGTGGTGGAGCTCATCTTCGCGAAATTGCGCAAAAGTTGCCGCAAGCTCTGGCTCTTCATCTTTTATCTCTTCGACCTGTTCGCCATAATGCTGCTCGATGACGTTCTCCACGGCTTCGGTGCAGGCGTGAGCTGCCTTCTCTCCTATGAGCGCCGTGACCACGCCTAGCCCGTAACCCGCCACGTTCCAAATCGGGGTCATGGCGGTGGGGCGAACTTTGCGTTCAACGAGAAGCGCGTCAAAGGCGTCGAGATGTTTTTGCTCTTCAGCTTCCATCTGCGCGAGCTGGGCGGCAATCGTGCGGGTTTTGGCGTTGCGGCGAAAGACGGCTTGCTGCCCGCGGTAAATCGCGACGGCGCCATATTCTCCCGCATGATCGACGCGCAGCATTTGGGCGATGCGCGGATTTTTCTTTATGTGTGATCGCTTAATATGGGGCCTAGTCATGATTGTGTCCTCGCTTCAAAAGCGTGCCTATTATGACCGCGCCGCAAAGCGAAGCGATGGTGTTCCACGCTGCCATAGACAGCCCAAGAAAATGCCAGACGGCTTCGGTGCAGGCGGGCGGGCGGATTTTCTTATCCAAACTTCCCAGCGGGTCGTTCAAATCAAAGGTGCTCAAATCCCCGCCGCCGGCGCAGGTCTTCGGGCCATCCCACCATTTATATTCCACCCCGACATGCCAAAAGGCGATACCGGCGCTGACCAAGAGCGCCAAAATAATGAGCGCCGTAAATAACTTATGAAACTGCGGCTTATAGAGGCTGGCTCCAATCGTGATGGCGGCGATGATAAGCACGGCTTTATGGGCATGGCGCTGCCAATAACACATAGTGCAAGGCAAATAGCCAAAGCCATATTGGAAAATCCACGCCCCAATTAAAAGGCCGCCCGAGAGCAAGATGGCAAATATCGGTGCCTTTAAAGAGGCCTGCTGTGGCGCGCGCGTCATAAAGCTAATATAGGCGCAATCCCGCACAATGTCATGCGGCGGATTGCCTTTTATAATTCCCCTGCTGCGCGAGTCATCTTGAGTTTTTCTTACCCTTGTGTTAACGGTTTTTTCAGGGCGCACTGTTACACTATGATGGTGCAAGAACTGACATCACAAGACACACATATCGGTGCAAAATTTCGCGGCGTAAGAACTGCGAAAGGCTTAAGCTATGCGCAGGTCGCAGAGGCCATAAAAGTTCGGCCTGAGTATCTCGAGTCCATAGAAAACCTGACACAAGACGGGCTTCCAGAAGTGGGATATGTGCTGGGTTATGTGCGCAGCTATGCCAAATTTCTTGGCCTTGACGCTGGCTCTGCCGTCACGCGCTATAAGCGCGATAGCGAAGTCCCCGAAAATCTAGGCCGCCGCGTCTTACCTCATTTTGTGCCCAAGCGGAAAATCCGCCTCCCGCGCGGCTTTATCCCGGCAACAACGGTCATGTCCGTCGCGGCGATGCTCGTGGCCTGGTATGGCACGCAAACAGAATTACAAGCCTCGGTCACCCCCGCGCCTGATTTAACGATTAGCGAGACGGCCACCGTTGAACCGGCGGATCCCAATATCTTGACGGTTAAAGCTTTGGCCCCGAGCTGGGTTCAGATTAAGAATAAATCAGGCAAAGTTATTATCTCCCGCGTCTTTGTGACGGGCGAGACGTGGCAAACGCCGCGCGGCAGTGAGGTCAAACTCACCGTGCGTGATGGCGGCGCGATTGCGCTGCTTTTGGGCGATGAGTATTTAGGCGCGATAGGTAAGCGCGGCATAGCGATACATGAGAAAGAGCTACAATTTGTCGGCATTGAGATGAGCGCAGAAGAAAAGGCTGAATTAGCGGTCACATCAGAGACGACGCCTGCGCCAGAAACCCTCACGCCTGAAAATCCAGCCACTAAAAACCAAGAGTAAAAGCGCAGATACAAGCCCGAAGCTTCGCGTCCTTCGTCCCGGCCAATCAAAACCGGGGTCTGGAAAAGACTTCGCAAAGGCAAGCCAAGGCGGAGTTGTACCTGCAAATGATCCCATTAAAGATATTCATCCCCAATTCATCCCACATGAAAATCCTTAAAAATGATCTCTGGGAACCACTCTAGCTTTTGTCTAACCGCCGCTTATTGAACCCAATCTGAATGGTTTATATTTCAAAAAGCTAGCGCGTCGCGGCCCATAAAAGGCGGCAGCATGCCGCCACAAAAACGTCTTTATCCTGACATAGAACCGTGGCATGTACGGGGGTATGAGTGATGACCACAAAGATATAAATTCAATCCGCCCTTGGCGCACCATAGAGCGCCGCAAGTCGCGCCAGATCATGGTCGGCAAAGTGCCCGTGGGCGGGGACGCGCCCATTGCCGTGCAGTCCATGACGAATACCATCACTCATGACGTGGCGGCCACAGTAAAGCAAATCCAGGGCCTAGAAGAAGCGGGCGCAGATATTGTCCGCGTCTCTGTCCCTGACCCCGATAGCTCCGCCGCGCTCAAAGA
>CAZJRU010000244.1:0-2494 GCA_964548315.1 uncultured Hellea sp. | reverse complement strand
AAAAATATCTAAGTGTGAATGTTGAAAACAAATAAAAATATCTCGGCTAGTTTTGGCCGCAAATCGCCAGTGCGGACAACCATTTCCTCAATGCGAAAAGCATGGATTGGCGTGGGTGTCTTAAGTCTATTTGTCAATTTATTGATGCTAACAGGCCCGCTCTATATGCTTCAAGTTTATGACCGTGTTATAACAAGTCAAAGCATGTCGACACTTGTTGTTTTATCCATTCTTATGGTGGCGATGTATGGATTTATGGGTGTCTTAGACTTTCTAAGATCGCGTATTCTTGTTCGTATTGGTAATTTTGTAGAAAGTAATCTGAGCGCGCCAATTTTCAAAAACTGGTTGTCGCAAGGCACGCGCGGCAAGGTCGCGGCAGGTCAAAGACCGCTTCAGAATTTGGCCGTTATAAAACGATTTCTAACGGGCCCGGCGCCGACAACATTTTTCGATATTCCTTGGACACCTATATATATAGGCGTGATTTTTATGATTGATTGGACGCTCGGCGTCTTTGCTATCATTGGCGCCGTGATTGTCCTTTTCATTGCTGCGGTGGCTGAGCTATCGACACGTAAGAAAGAGACAGAGTCTCAACGCGTCAGATCAAGTGGTCAGCATTTTACGCAAAAGGTCTATGCCAATTCAGAAGCTGTTATGTCTATGGGCATGGTTGGCGATTTGACGCAAAGATGGAACAAGCTAAAAGCAGAAGGCGAAAAAAATGATTTATCAGCAAGTGATATTTCAGGCGGGGCTACGGCTATGTCCAAAGCCTTTAGAATGTTTTTGCAATCTGCAATTCTCGGACTAGGCGCGGCTTTAGCTGTCCAGCAAATCATCACGCCGGGCGCTATGATTGCGGGTTCAATTATTCTGGGCCGAGCCCTTGCCCCTATCCAAATGATTATCAGTCAATGGCGCAATTATATTCAAACCAAAAATGCCTACCGCGAACTCAATGAATTTTATGCCGCCTTACCACAAGACGTTGAAAAAGTGTCTTTGCCGACGCCTACAGGAAGTTTGAGCGTCCAAGGCCTCTCCGCTGGGCCGCCTAGCGCAAAGAAAGCGACGCTAAAGAACTTAAACTTTAGCCTTACGCCTGGTGATGGGTTGTGCGTCTTAGGGCATAGCGGATCTGGTAAATCGAGCTTGGCGAGATTGCTTGTCGGCATATGGATGCCGCAAATGGGCTCGATAAGACTTGACGGCGCGACTTTGGATCAATGGGATAGTGAGCTACTTGGCGAACATATTGGCTACCTTCCACAAATCGTTGATTTATTTGACGGCACTGTCGGAGAAAATATTTCCAGGTTTAGACCACATGTTACATCTGAAATGATTATTCGCGCCGCGCAAATATCTGGCATACATGATTTCATCTTAAGTTTGCCAGAGGGCTATAATACAAAATTGGGAGCAGGCGGTGTTATTCTCTCTGTTGGACAAGTCCAGCGGATTGCTCTCGCGCGGGCCTTATTTGGCGACCCATGCCTGATTGTCTTGGATGAACCTAATTCAAATCTGGACTCGCAGGGGGATAAAGCTCTGAACGCCGCCATTCAATATATGCGCGGACAAGGCAAAACGGTTGTGATCATTTCTCACCGTCCGACCGCTATATCGGCTGTGAATAAGGTTCTGGTTCTTAGAGCTGGTCAGCAAGAAAAATTCGGTCTTCGTGACGAAATTTTTAATACTAGCGGCGCGCAAAATGTTCAACCTTCGGCGCAGCGAGCATAGATATGGCTAAGCAAGTGACATCTTCTCAACCTCAAGCGCCTATAGCAGCTCAAAGCCCTGCCCCTGCCGCGGCTAAGCCGTCTCATGTGCCGCAAAGTTATGTGCCGCAAGGACAAAACCTTACCCAACAAAATAATGTGCAAGCGGCTCCGACTAGCGTCAACAGTCTAAGGCAATATGTTCCTGTTAGAACGCCTGAAATGGACATTCTGCCGGAGCCCGAGCCTAAGAAAAAGGGACTGCTAAGTAGCATAGGTAAATCTCGAAAAAAGGCGGAGGCCCCTCAAGCGGCAAAACCGCCAAAGGCTAAAAAGCAAAAGGTCAAATCTGCTAAAACCAAAGTCGTAAAAGAGAAGACTAAAATTAAGAAAGCTAAGGCTGTTAAAGCCAAACCTGTTAAAGACCCTGCGTCAAAAAAGGGATTGTCTCGCTTGCTTAAAGGTAAGGTCAAGGCATCAATAGTCCCTAGCCCTCAGCTTCAAACATCTGGACAGCCATTGGGACAAATGACTCAGCCAATCGCGTCTCTTGGGCTACAGCCTAATACGGCGCCACAAGTGCCGCCTTTTGCTCAACCCGTGCCAACCGAACCCGTATATTTACCGCGGGCGGAACGTGCTGTTCAAACGCCAAAACCAAAGCGCAAATCTAAGAAAGAAGTTGATAGACGTAGAAAAGACCGCCGCAAATTACAAATAGAGAAGAAAAGCGCAAAGCCTGACTTTGGGTTTCAATCTTTGAA
>CAZJRU010000243.1:0-2502 GCA_964548315.1 uncultured Hellea sp. | reverse complement strand
GCGATTGACTATATGTAAAGGACTGTTACTCACCCCTGTGCTTCATATTAACGACCTTACATATCGTATGGAGGGCCGACCTCTCTTCACGCAGGCTACCCTTGCTATCAGCCAAGGACAAAAATTTGGCCTTGTCGGACGTAACGGCACGGGGAAATCGACACTCTTTCGCCTGATAAAAGGTGACCTCACACCCGATGATGGCGATATAAACTTTCGCAAAAACATGCGCATGGGCTCTGTAGATCAAGAAGTGCCCAGCGGACCGCAAAGCTTGATGATGACAGTCCTTAGCGCCGACACGGAACGCTCTTCTCTCTTAGCAGAAGCTGAAACAGCCACAGACCCGAACAGAATTGCGGCAATACATACACGTCTGTCCGATATCGGAGCTTATTCAGCCGAAGCGCGCGCCGGGGCCATCTTATCAGGGCTTGGGTTTAGCGGCGAAGATCAACAAAAGCCCTGTTCAGACTTTTCAGGCGGGTGGCGAATGAGAGTCGCATTAGCGGCAATGTTATTCGCAAATCCGGATATGCTGTTACTAGATGAACCCACAAACTATCTTGATGTCGAAGGCGCAGTCTGGCTCGAAGCACATATCCGTAGCTACCGCGGTACAGCCTTTATTATATCTCATGACCGAGACTTCCTAAACCGAGCTGTCACACATATTGCCCATTTAAGAGAAGGAAAGTTATTTAGCTATTCGGGCGGGTATGACCAATTTGAGGCCGTTCTTGCGGAACAAAACCGTCTCAACATGGCCCTTCTAGGGAAGCAAGAAGATGAGAGACGCAAATTAGAAGCCTTTGTCACACGGTTCAAAGCCAAAGCCAGTAAAGCCAAGCAGGCTCAATCTCGGGTCAAACGCCTTGAAAAAATGCAGCCTGTCGCCACGATAATTAGCGACCCGATTGCGCCCATAGCGCTCCCGGGCCCCGATAAACAGCTTAATCCTCCGATAATAAGGTTTGATGATGTGAAATTAGGCTATGATGAAGAAGTGGTCGTTTTGAAGTCGTTAAACCTTCGTATTGATCCCGATGACCGTATTGGAATTCTAGGAAAGAACGGAGAAGGAAAATCCACATTTGCCAAAGCCGTTATCGGAGAGCTCTTACAGCAAGACGGGTTTATTAAACGTCATAAGAAACTGCGCATTGGATATTTTTCACAACATCAAATCGATGCCCTTAACCCGCTTAATTCTGCCTATGATCACGTAAGGGATCTCATGCCAGACGCCACAGAAGCGCAGCGCCGCGCTAGGCTGGCAGCATTTGGCCTTGGCATCAAAAATGCTGAAACAGCTGCAGGCGACTTATCAGGGGGTGAGAAAGCTCGGCTCTTATTCTCTCTCATCGGGTTTTCTAAGCCCCACTTATTAGTTCTAGATGAGCCTGCGAACCACCTTGATATCGATAGCCGAGCCGAACTCGTGAAATCCCTAAATGCTTATGAAGGCGCTGTTTTAATAATTTCACATGATCGAAATTTATTGGAATCAGTCGTTGATAGGTTATGGCTCGTAAATTCGAAAACAGTCACGTCCTATGAAGGCTCGCTTGAAGATTACCGTAATTTTCAACTCGAAAAAGATAGAAGTCATAAAAAACAAGTCTCTGGCTTGGGAAATGAACGTAAGAACAACCGCAAAAAAGCGGCCCTCGCCCGTCAACGCATTGCACCGCTAAAACAAAATTACTTGCGTTTAGAGAAAGACATCCAGACGGCTCAAAAAGAGCTTTCCTTGACTGATAAAAGCCTTTCAGCTCCAGACCTTTTTGAATCTAATCCCGAAATGGCCGTACAATTGGGGAAAACGCGAGCACATTTAGAAAAAAAGATTATAAAACTTGAGTCTGAATGGTACCAAGCCTTAGAGGACTATGAAACGGCCAAAGAGGTGAAGGATTAACTTAGCCGCACCTAACCTCTTCAACATAACCTTCTAGGTTGAGCTCAATTGTAAGTCGGTCTTCTTGAATAGGTCCCAATGCAAAACGGTCTGTGACAGTTGAAATTGACGGAGCATATAAAATTTGATCAGGCAAAAACTCCCGAACTTCAATTAATGGAGGATCTATATAAAGTGTATCATCGGGTTCATAATCGAAATTCTCAAGAAATGCAGGTTTAAGAACACGCTTTCGGCCTGGCAGCCCAGGTATAAATATTGAGCCTTCGTGGCGGCCAACTAAGCTCAAATACAAACGTGAGCGACAAGCATCTTCAGGCGGAATCCTAGGCGTTGGCAAGGGATTGAGATATTCAGGCCTTATATATTGTCCCTGCCCTGGCAAAGGTCTGAATGCTGGAAAATTAGGATAACCAACGCCTTGAGACCGAGCGCAACTCGCCAAAATACTCATTGTCAAAAATAGAACTATGATTCGATACATGGCGGTATAATAACCAAAAGTCTTTACGAACTGTTAGGAATTACGCCGCGTAGAGCATTCATTTTTTGCTTGTATTCCCAGCGTTGTATTTCAGCAA
>CAZJRU010000242.1:0-2509 GCA_964548315.1 uncultured Hellea sp. | reverse complement strand
CATGCGATTGATACGCGCGGCGACGCTTACAGTTTCCAGCCTTGAAGGCTCCAAGTCACTCTATTGCGACTGGCTAGATTATCAATGCGTAGAACAAGGCTTCATCTCCAAGGAACTGGCCGCGAGTTGGGACGCGCCTAAAACAACTGGCCAACCCTATGTGGTCCTACAACCTGCCTCTGACGCGCAGGTTTATATTCGTATGATAGAGCAACCGGCCGTTCCGAGCTATGAAGCCCTGCGCAGCTATGGGTGGGCCGCGATCGAAATTTGCAATCAAAATACGCTGAAGGTGAATTCGCGAATGGAACGCTCGCCATTTGACATCATTGGTCCGCCCAAACAGCTGGACGGGTTGCCTGCCATATTCGCGATGCAGGTCAAGGGCCCAGATAAGGAGATTGTCTACCTAACTGAAATTCGAGAGGACCCAGCCACCGTGCACCTTCCCAAAGCGGAGAGCTTCATCGATAAATTATTTATCCTCGTTATGGCGTGTTCGAACATAGAGACGAGCGCCGCTTGGATTGAAAAACATCTTCTTATGGACAAAGCGGAGTCGATGAACATCGTTTATTCGATGATAAATAAAGCCTTTAAATTGCCCTCAGATACACGGCACGCCTTAGCGACCGTTAAGCATGAAGCGGATGTCTTTTTAGAAATCGATGCCTACCCAAAGGAAACAACTATACGCAAAACGAATAAGGGCATGTTGCCGCCTTGCGCCGCCATTGGGAGTTTCATTCATCCGGAGTTTGAAAAGCTCATGCACATAAATAAAGAGCAGTGGATTACGCCGCCGACACACCGAGCAGGCGTTATTTACAAGGGAAAGCGCGCAGGAACTCTAAGGGACCCCGACGGCACATTAATTGAGATTATAGAGCTTTAGATGAAACTAGCTTTCTTAAACATCAATTCAAAGCGGTCCATACTTTAAAATCAAAAAACAAATTTCAGACCACCCAAGCTGCCCTTCTTTTAAGGTTTAATTTTAAGTCGACTGCTTTTGGTTTTAATATTCCTCGCGATTCATGATTCAATAGAAAACGGTAGTACAACATCGACGCTTGCAATACAGCAAAGCCGTGGCTTAATATCAACTAAAGAGGTGACCAAGTATCTCTTAGGTTAGGGCAAAACTCGGTGCCACTTTAGATTTAAACGGGCACGTTAAACGTATTCAAAAAAGGTTCGGAATTCATGTCGGCTTTAGGTCAATATTTTCACGGTATTCGCATCCGTGGCCGGAAAATATATGTTGGTACAACAGGGGCTGTTATTACTATCGACAGAGTTTTTTTGACTGATTTAAAAGCTGTTTTTAAAATCTTTCTCTATTTTAAGGTTCGTGACCTCAAAAACCTATTTCGAAAAAGAAGTCAGGTGAAGACGATAGCGTTCTATCCGCAAACACCTGGGCCTTGGTTTAATATTTGGCAGGTTTCAAGGCTAGCGCAGATTAAAACTGTCAATGAGATAGATAATTCCGACTACATTTTTGTTTTTGAAGATTCGACATATAAGGAATTCGATCAAACTTCTTTAAGTAGCTCAGGTAAACCCCTTATTAATGGGGCTATCAACGATATATCTAAAGAACATGTCGCCGATATTTTCGAAACTACATTTGGCTATTCGCTTAGAATTGACCCGACCACTCACCACGGCCTTGCGATAAGAAAATCCAACGCAAATGGAACCCATGACGGAGCTGTCATTACGTGCCCAATAAACAGCTCTCAAATCATTGATGGCCAATCATATCAGCGGCTGGTGGACAGTACTTTTGATGGAAAGACTAGCGAAGATTTAAGGGTTGCCTGCGTTATGGGAGAGCTCGTGCTCGTCTACCATAAGCACAAACCGCTGGATGATAGATTTGGAACACATTACCTGACGGTAGATGTCTATGAACCCCATGAGGTCTTCTCAGACGAAGAAGTACATCTAATAAAAGCCTTTTGTAAAAACATGAATTTGGATTTCGGGGCCATTGATGTGATGCGTGATAAAAATGATGAACGCATCTATATCGTAGATGTCAACAAAACTTGTATGCCAGTTCTTTGTTTGAGCTTAAGACAACAAATTGATTGCCAGCAAAAAATAGCCGATGCCCTGAATAAAGGTTTGGATAATTTAAAATAGTCCTTGAAATGCCAATGAACAAGTGTATTAGCACGCTAACACAATGGTATGCACTATGTCTAACAAATCAATATCGAAAACCAAGCGTTCCCTTGCAACGGTTTTAACCGCAGTAGGCTCACCGGAGCTAATGGAAAAGTTTTTGACGGATCTGTGCACACCCGCTGAATTGAGGGCCTTGTCTGAAAGATGGCACGTCGCACAGCTTTTAGATGCAGGCCAGCTTAGCTACCGCGATATTAATGCTCAAACCGGTGTCAGCACGACAACTATCGCCCGTGTTGCGCGCTTTTTGAAAGATGAGCCACATCAAGGATACCGCGCCGTACTAGACGGACAAAAAGGACAATAGATC
>CAZJRU010000241.1:0-2529 GCA_964548315.1 uncultured Hellea sp. | reverse complement strand
GAAAATGTCGAGCAGGCTGTTAGCGATAAAACAGCAATTGACGTAAGGGCGAGTGTAAACGTTTTCATATGAACCTCTGAAAGAAAATGTATGAGGCTCTATTGAAAATGTTTGGTTAACCTAAGCTGAATAAAGGCTGATAAAAGCAGCTTATAACTGCATAAAAGCAGTTAGCGTTCAGACTTTATTTCTTGAACTTGCGAATGAAGGAGACAGGAATTTCTTTCCCAGTCTTGGGGTCAAGATAATAGGGCTCGCTTTCAATGATAGAGACAGCTTCGCCGGCAGCCCCCGTTCTAAATGTCCCTAAATCCGCAGTGCTTGGAAATTCTTTATTGAGCCTATCACCCATATCCGCGATTTGGGCTGGCGCTGTAGGGCTTTGAATGGGACTGCTTTCTACAAAGGGAATGGGCTGCGAGAGGGGCGCCGTTGTCGAAGCGCCTTGCGGCGCCGCGCTTAAAAAGCTTGGTACACTGCGTTGCTGCTGAACTTGCTGCACAGGCGGGGCTTGCTGAATGAACTGAGCTTGCGGGACGCTGGGCTGGGCATAACTAGGGGCGGCAACAATTGAGGCTGGGGCGTTGCGGCTTTGCGCAATTTGATTGATTTCAGAATCTATGCCCGCAACTGTGACATAAGATATGATTTCGCGTGCGCCTTTTGTTTCACTGGCAATTTGCGCGGCGCGCTCAAGCTCGGCTTGATTGCGGGCCACGCCGAGCAGGTAAACTTTCCCTTCATGGGTTTCTACGTTCAGGTTGCGCGCTTTTACATATTTATCAGCGGTTAGGCGGGCTCTGACAGACTTCTCAAGAAGTCCATCTTTAAAGTTACGGGTATGGCTCTGCCGGCCTTGGATATCTATTTCATTTCCAACTTGATCAACACGCTGCGCAGACCAAGCGATACGTTCAGCCTCTATACGGTCTGCTTGGGTAGGCGCGTTCCCTGTTAAAACAACAATACCTTCACGCGCTTCAACATCCACGCCTTTTAGATTAAAATCAAAGGCGCGCGACATACGTGATTTGATTACTCGCTCTGCGCTAACATCATTAATGGACCGCGCCACATTGCGCTCATCGCCTTTCTTCACGCCTGCTGACGTGACAGCGCAGCCAGAGAGGGCAAAAGACAATACGAAAAGAGGAAGTATGGTTAAATTTTTCATAATGGGCGTAAGTTACGCCGCAATACTGAACCAAAGGTTACCAAAATAGAGATGACGGAGGTTTAATATCCGCGAAAGGCATCGGCAATATGATTGATTTTCCAGCGTCCAATAACATGAATGATATCAAATCTAAGCTCGAACCCTTTTTCAATGAAGACAGGGTTTCGCGTGAGATAAATTTCTGCGGCGTTCATGATGCGCTGCGAGTTTTTAAAACTCACGCTGTCATGGATGTTTTTCACATCCTTTCGATATTTCACTTCCGCGATGACGATGATTTTCCCTTTGCGGGCAATAATATCAATTTCGCCCTGCTTGGTTTTATATCTGCGCGCCAATATGCGGTAGCCTTTAAGGCGTAAATAACCCGCCGCCCAGAATTCTGCGCGGCGTCCAGCTTTTTCATAGGATTGCCGCTCAGTTTTTGTTTTCATTTGGGTGTGTTTGGGAAGATTTTAGTTTAAGCGCTAATTGATAGACGTCGCGTTTGGCCCAGCCGCTTTGCCCTGCAATTTCTGTGCTCGCCCGTTTTATCCCAAGCGGGATGAGCGACTGGCCGAGCGCGTCTATCACCTCCTCTTCGGGCCACACGCCGCGGTCTGCAGGCGGGCCAACTAATAAGACGATTTCGCCTTTGGGCGGGTTAGACTTCACGCTTTCAATCAGCTCGCGCGCGCTCCCGTAACGGGCCTCTTCGAACCGCTTGGTCAGCTCGCGCGTGATAGCGATGGGCCGCTCGCCCAATACCGCGTCAATATCTTCAAGGCAGGCGGCGATGCGGGGCCCTGTTTCAAAAAATATGAGGGTCGCCTGTTGCGATTTAAATGTCTGGAGCGCGAGTTTTCTCGCCGATGTTTTGGGCGGCAGAAATCCTGCGAATAGAAATTGGTTTGACGGAAGCCCGGATTTAACAAGTCCGCTTAAGACCGCAGAAGCGCCGGGCAGAGGAAAGACATCAATACCTGCCTCAATGGCGCTGCGAACAAGCTTATATCCCGGATCAGAGACCAAAGGCGTTCCCGCATCTGATATTAACGCCAGGCTTTGTCCAGACTTTAAGTCTTCTATTAATTTAGGGATACGCTTTGCCGCATTATGGTCATGATAGGCGCTCATATCAGCTTTGATGTTGTAAAAACTGAGAAGCTTTCGGCTTTGCCGCGTGTCCTCGGCCAGAATATGGTCGGCGGCATGTAAGGTTTCTAGGGCGCGCAGCGTGATATCGGCCATGTTGCCAATGGGCGTTGCAACAACATATAGTCCCGGTTCTAGGCTTATAGACCGGAGCGAAATTGACTGTAATTCTTCGCGTCTAAGGTGTTGCGAAGAATGAGCGTCGCTTATAGAGTCGT
>CAZJRU010000240.1:0-2535 GCA_964548315.1 uncultured Hellea sp. | reverse complement strand
GTAAGAGCGGGGGCGTTTTGGGGCTGCGCTCCCAGCACAATATCGAGTAGGTGCAGCGCTTTTAGCGGTTCTCCCGCTTCGGTATATTCTTGCGCGCGCTCTTGGAGTCTTAGCTCTCCGCCGCCCGCCGTTATATCGGCATAGACCGCGCTTTGCGGCACGCCGTATAGCTCTGTCGTTTTATCAAAGTGAAACCAGGTCGCGTAATATTCCCAAATAGATTTGACGGCCCAGGAGACCTTGCCGTGCTCTTGTGTCAAGGCCAGCTCTGGCGGCAACTGGATTTCGCGCATGAGCTCTTCAACAGTCTTACCTGCGTTCATGCCCGCAACGGTCGCGTCATGCACATAGCGCACGGCGTCGCGCATCTTAACGAGGCCGTTCATGATTACGGCTTTATCCGTGACGGGGTTTTTATGGCTGGGTACAATCATCTCTGGCGCGAGCTCGATAATACGGCCGAGAGAATTGATATATTCGACGGGCTTGCGAATTTTCTCACCGCGCATGGTGAAGATATTGGGAAATTGCGGAAAGAGCGGCCCAAAGAAATCGCCGCTGAGCAGGACTTTTTTCTGGGGCAGCCAGAGCAAAATATTATCCGCCCCTTCTGCGCCCGGCAGCGCGAAGACTTCAAAATCAACCCCGCCTTGGGAAAACTTATGGGTTTGGCCATTATTGACCGTCAGCGTCGGGACAACGCCCCCCGTCGCGATAAGGCCAATATTGGGCGGCTCTTCGGGCATGAAGGGGAAAAGCGTACGGTTACGGCCCCAGAAATAAGGCTCGAGTTCTTTGAGGTAGCGCTGCTCTTCTTCAAACTCGGTATGGGCAATAATCGTCATGCCGTCCTCCTGCCAGAACTTGGTTCCGCCCGAATGGTCAGCATGGGAGTGAGAGACAATAATGTGAGATAGCGCCAAATCAGGGATAGCGTCTTTCAGCGCCTTTATCTGCTTGGGAACCTGTGTGGCTAGCCCCGTATCGAACATCACATCCTTACCTGATGTTGTAATAACATGCGCATTACCAACGCCTGTTGCTTGCCAAATGCCCTCGGCTATTTCGCGGGCCTGAATGGGGATATTGATAAATTCAGCCGCGACAGAGCCTTCGGCGTCAGGGTTGGACGCAATGCGTTTCATCGCGACATCGCCTATTTTATCGACCGCCGCAATTTGAGCTGATTTTTTAAAGCTGGGCGAGAATTTAAAAAGGAGAAAAAAACCAATAAGACCGATTAAAATCAGGGCCGCCAGATATTTGAATATTCTAATCATAAGCTAACCGTCCTTTATCCCCATGGCGTTTTTGTAGGATTTTCCCGCGTATGCCAGATGTGTAGCTATCAAGGTAATCCTCTTGAAGCTCATCTTTTGGAATAACAGATTTTGCATAATCCTTCGGGGCGCGCCATCCTGGATGCGGGGCCAAGGCTACGCGGACGCCGTTGATGGGATGCAGGGCACGCCATTTGCGTATTTTATCCGCCATTCGCTTGACAATGTCAGGGTTTGCCTCTGCCAGATTGTTTTTCTCTTTTGCGTCGGCGGTTATATCAAAAAGGAAATTTTCAACCTCAGTCGATGCGGATTTATGATCAATGATTTGAACGAGCTTCCAGCGCTTTTCCAAAACACTGACATGGTATTTATCAAAAATCGGCGAGTTAGAGGCAAAATAGAGATCGCCATTTCGTGGATCTTCACCCGCCTTCATAAGGGCATCCCAGCGGTCTTGACCGTCTAGCTTTTTCTTATGCCCCATGGGGACGCCTGCCGCTTGCGCAAAGCTGGGGAAGACATCGAGAACCGAAATGACATCTTCGCTCGATGTTCCCGCCTGAACTGTACTGGGCCAGCGTAGCACCGCATTGACGCGAATGCCCCCTTCAAAGGTTTCCAGCTTTCCGCCGCGGTATGGGCTGTTATCTGCACCAAAGGCTTTTAAGCCTCCATTATCGGAGAAGAAAAAGACGAGTGTGTTCTCGGAAAGGCCCTGCTGTTCCAGACTCTCTAAAACACGGCCGACGGCTTGGTCGAGGCTATCAACCATGGCCGCGTAAGTGCGTTTGGGAAAGGGACGGTTTGAGCGGCTTTTATATTTACTCTCCAGCTCTTCTGGTGCTTGCATCGGTGAATGCGGCGCAAGAAAAGGCACATAGAGGAAGAACGGCTTCTCAGGGTCGCGAAGTTCTTCGATATAACGGACAGCCTCCTGCCCGTGGACATCGGTGATATATTCCCCCTCTCGTTTGACGGACGTGCCGTTTTCTTGCAGGTCATATCCATTAGCGACAGTATAGTCGAAATAGTCAATCTGCGTATTGAGGTGGCCAAAGAAATGATCAAAGCCGCGCGACGTTGGGACAAGCGGCTCTATGGTATGGCCCAAGTGCCATTTCCCAATCATCGCAGTTTGATAGCCTGCGGCTCTAAAGCTTTCGGGCATGAAGTGTTCCTCGGGCGAGACGCCGCCATTTTGCCAGGGCTGAAATCCTGCGTAAATGCTGCCGAGCTTCATCGGGTCACGCGC
>CAZJRU010000239.1:0-2550 GCA_964548315.1 uncultured Hellea sp. | reverse complement strand
ATTTATGAAATTTGCCAAGCCGTACTATCAGATTGCTAAGTTAAATTTCCGTTGGGATACAGACCAATCGGGCGGCTATAAAATAGTTCGCAATAATTAGAAAATGGTACCGCCTCTCAGTCTCGAACTGAGGACCTCTGGTTCCACAAACCAGCGCTCTAACCAACTGAGCTAAGGCGGCCAATAAATAATGGACGGGCTTTAAACCAAGCACCGTCCATCTTCAAGCCCGTTATTCGATAGAGCTAAAGTTTTTAAGTTAGATATCTTTAGGTAACTTAATTGACTCCCAGCCTTGCGAACCAAGTTTTTCTTGATAGCTGATATAATTGTGCAAATCACGCGCCCGGCGACTTGGATCGGGATGCGTTGATAAAAACTCAGGTTGACGATTCGTATTATTTTCGGCCATTTTTTCCCAAAGCTTAACCGATTGATAAGCATCATATCCAGCTTTGTGCATATATTTAGCACCCAAGAGATCAGATTGACTTTCGTGTCGGCGTGAGAAAGGCATTAAGATTCCAAGCTGGACACCCATTCCTAGCGCGCCATTGATCAACTGCGTGTTGCGGTTAGCCGCGCTTAGGCATTGATTGCGCTGTGTACCTGAATAGGCGTCACATCTTTTACTCATTTGTGATCCGGCTAATATCGTTCCCCCGACTACAGCCAATTGACCTGCCATTTGCGTACTAACGCGCTCGGCCGCATGCTTACCCGTTACGTGACCGACTTCATGGCCCATAATTGCTGCAACTTGATCATCATTATCCGCAAAGTCCATCATCCCCTTATAGAAACCAACACGGTTACCAGGTAGAACAAACGCATTTCTCGTGTCTTGGTCAAAGACTTCATAATCCCAAGATTCGTTTTCTTTATTCGCGCCGCGTGAAATTCGTGAGCCAATATTTCGGAGACGATTGGTATAACGGGGGTCATTGGAGGTCGGAGTGCTTTGCTTTACATCATTCCAAGACGCAGCTGCCATTTGGCTAAGTTGGCCTTCACCCACAAGCAAAAGCTGCCTTGCGCCAGTTTCTGCATTTGTCGCGCAGCCTGCAAGTGAGGGGCCTGCAACGGTCAATAGTCCGCCTGCCGCTAGCCCCTGAACAAGACTACGACGTTCGAGCATTTCTTTCTCTTCCGTAGAGCATCCCTCTTCGGGTTGATGATGTTCATGAGTGCACCACATAATTTGTCCTCCTAAGACGTAATGAAACCGCTAGACAAACCATAGCCAATTTTTTTTGGAAAATACAGAGCTTAACTGTCAATTTATTTTTAAGGCACTCTACAAGACACTCTAACTGAAGCTTTGCGTCACGAAACGGTGTTTTGTTTGGGTTCATAAAAGGTGTAATAGAGTTAAAGATTAATTTGACCGTTAGTGGAGATCTAAATGAAAAAGCTATTATTTTGCGTCAGCGGTATTGCTGTTGTGGCTGTAATTGGCCTTATCGCATTACCATCTCTTGTCCCGTCATCGGTGTATAAGGACAAAATTGAGAGCCAACTTTCTCAGGAACTTGACCGCGACGTCCGTGTCTTAGGCGACATAAAGCTCAGCGTATTTCCCGTAATTCGAGCCAATGCAGGACGGGTTGAAATCGATAACCCCGACGGATTCGAGGCTGAACAATTTGCGTCTATGGACGCCATGAGTGCCCGCGTAAAGCTAATACCTCTTTTCTCAAAACGCGTTCAAATCACCTCCTTTACCCTTAAGAACCCGACTATAAGTTTAGAAAAAAATTCAAACGGCGCGATGAATTGGGCTTTTGGCGATGAAACCCCTGCCCGTGAACCCAGCGAGACTGGTCCGTTCAAACGAGATGGCCGCTTTAAAAGTGTCACTCCCTCAATAGGAAAATTCGCACTTGAAAGCGGGACAATAAATTATTCTGACAAGGTCGCAGGAAGAACCCATAATTTAACTGATGTGAATATCGACTTTGCACTTTCTAGTCTTTCAGCGCCGTTAGATATTGATGGTAATCTCATTTATAATGGCACACCCGCTGATATAGACCTCTCTCTTAATAGCATGCGTGACTTTTTGGATGGCAAAGAAGCGCCTGTTTCCTTTGCATTAAAAACTGATTTTGCTGATATCTCAAGTAAGGGTAAATTTTTAGAAGGAGAAGACATACGCTTTGACCTAAATCTAGACGGGGACGTCTCCAATGTCGCAAAGCTGGTTAAATTCTCACCCGTCAAAGTCCCCTATGCCGAGCTTGCCAATGCGGTAAAAATCTCTGGCAATTATGTTTATGACGGCAAAATCCTAACCGCCAAAAATGCAGACATTATGCTCAGTGGGTCAAATTTTGACGCAGGATTCACGGGCCGCGCAACGCTATCCGAGCCGCCAATTTTTGATGGCCGGGTTACCTTAGATGCAGATGATGTCAAAAGCCTCGCGAAATCACTTAAACAAGACATCAAAGGTTTAGATCTTATAAAAACGGCAAAAGTCTCAGCAGATTTCAAAGCCCAAGGCAAAGGCTTCGCCGCCAATAACATTAACGCCGATATTAAAGGTGA
>CAZJRU010000238.1:0-2558 GCA_964548315.1 uncultured Hellea sp. | reverse complement strand
TAACTTTGTAGAATTTGGGTTCCGGGCATATCTCTTTTGTTGGCGTCTTGAGCCATGCTGTTTGGAAAGTTCCCTAGAGATTGCGCCCATGTTTGACGGACATTTTCAGATATCGTCTTAACAGTAGCGCCAGAGTTTTTAAGGTTTTCAAGCCCCTTAATTTGGCGATTATTAAGTTGTTTAGCGCCAACTTTTTCGTACTCTAAGGCCACTTCTTTTATAATGGTTTGGATTTCCGGTGGTAATTTTTTAAAGCGTTTATCATTAGCTGTTACGACGATAGCCCCGCCCATCGCGCCAAATCCGATTTGCGTGTAAAATGGCGCAGGTTCATGAAATTTAAAACTATAATAAGCTGAAGGGAACATTAGCCATCCTTCATAGACCCCAGTCTCAAGCGATAAATACCCATCTGGCAAAGTCGATTGCACAGGAATAACACCCGCATGTTCAAGCCATGGTAAATTGGGCCCTGCCCCCCCTATTTTTACGCCTTGCAAATCTTCTATATTGTTCCATTCCTTGGTCGTTCCAAGGTGATAATTATCCCAACCATTGAGCGCGAGTAGGCTTTGGCCGTAATGCTGAGTAAGCTGCTCTTCTAACCATGGATTTTTATCATAAATGGCTCTTGCAGTTTTTACAGATTGCTCAGAGTCTTGAGGGCCAAAAGGCACAAAATACATAAAATTATGCAAGAATAATTTGGAGGGCTCAAAGCAAACACAATAAGCGCCAATATCTAAAATGCCTGACTGTACAGATTCCAGCGTTTCTGCCACTGTTGCAATAGAACCGCCATAGCCTTCTATGAACTGGACTTTATAAGATGTCTCTTCGGCCACACGGCGCTCGACTTCTGGGACAAAAAATTTCTGCAATTGTGTGGTGTAAACGGCTGGGCCAGACGGATGTCCTGCCCCTATGCGCAATGTATATGTCTTTGAATCCGAGGCTGAGCATGAGACTAATGTCAACGCCGCCACACCCGCCAATAGACGGGTAAAAACCTTCGAAAGACGGCTATACATCAACCCATTCCTCACCCACTTTTAGCTTATGTGTGATTGTGTTAGAGCGCTCTAACGTCGCTTCTAGAAAGCATCCCTTTCGGCCTGCATCAAATAAGCGGTGGACATCCTCCGCGGAGGCATCCGTGTCTATATCGACGTCCAAGTGAAACGCGATTGGTTGTCCGACATAAGGTTCACGTCCAATTTGCTCACCCTCCCAATGTAGACGCGTCTTGATCTCGACGCCGCGAATAGGAATGCGTAGGCGTTTGGCAAAGGCTCTGATTTGCGTCATCAGGCAAGCCGTTAAAGCGCCTGTGAAAAGCGCTAGAGGCGGCGGAGCGGTATTAGCCCCGCCATGAATTTTGCCTTCATCTGTGGCCAATGAAAAGCTTTCACCGGTTGTCACAAAATCGACATCTATATCGCACCGCAGTTTTCCACTCGAGCGGGCGACGCCTTCAAAAATAACATCAAATTTTTTCGTTTCAGCTTGGGTCATCTTGATCTCTCCTTGAGGTATTCTAGCTTCGATTTTTTGTTGGGACGAATTGCGAGCCGCCATAGGTCTGCTCAGTTGGCAATATTTCCATCTGGGAAACATTGACCCGCCAGGGCGCCCCCACACAATAAACAATGGCGTCAGCGATGTCTGAGGCTTTGAGTTCTTCAACGCCTGTGTCCGTCGTTTTGCGTAGCTTTTCAGGATCATCTATTGCGACATTATAAAATTCGCTGATAACCCGTCCGGGGTTAATCTCGGTCACCCTTATACCCGTCCCTTTAAGTTCTTGGCGAAGGTCTCGTGAGAATTTATGCATTGCGCCTTTAGTGGCGCCGTAAAGCGCAGCAGGCGCAGGATAAAGAGCGAGAACGGAGCTCATATTCACAATATGACCTTTGCCGCGTTCAACCATGCCCGGCAAAACAGCACGAGCCATATGAAGGGCGGAGATCACATTGGTGTCGATGGTTTTTTCAATATCTTCAATCTCAGCCGTCCAGAATGAGCCGAGCGCGCGCCCCAGCCCTGCATTATTAACCAGAATATCTATCGGATAATTCTCGCCGATGGCTTTAACGGCCTCACGGTCGCGAACATCAAGTTTATGGGGGATACATCCTGTCTCTTTAGCCAAACTTTCCAATCGCTCTATGCGGCGTGCTGCGGCGTGTACGGTGACCCCTTGCTCGCATAGAGCCCTTACAGTAGCTTCACCTATCCCGCTAGAAGCTCCCGTCACTAAGGCTGATACGGTCTTATCAAGCGCCATGATTTTCCTCCATATAATATTTGTTTTTGGACATTTTCCCAACGCCCGAATTAAAGGCATTGGTTGGATCAAGATGTTTGTAAAAATCTCTCAGGTCAGTTTCAGCCTTATATAGATGTCCGACATTATGTTCGGCTGGATATTTCGCCCCGCGTGCATCAAGGAGCGAAAGATAACGGGCTTTAAAAGCATCAGGATCAACCCCTTTTTTGATCACGAAGTCATGATGGATAACGAGACAAAAAAAGTGACTCAAACACAGGGGCGCCGC
>CAZJRU010000237.1:0-2560 GCA_964548315.1 uncultured Hellea sp. | reverse complement strand
GCAATAGAAATTTGCCGGATAAGCGCCGCACCGCGCGACATTGGCTTTATAACAGATTCAGCAATATGAGGAAATCCCGCGATATCCGCCGCGTGAATATCCGTCTTTTCAGTCAACTCAGCAACCCAGTCCATAGGAGCTTTTTGTGACGTATATATCATGCGTAGATCTTCAATAATCGAATCTATCTGGAAATTTTGAAGGCGCTGTAAGACATCTAGCTGAGATACTCCGCTTTCATTAAAGGCTGGGAGCTCTGTCGCGAGGATCAACATTTTCATAATCACCGCTAGGCGCAAAGCATGTAGAATTTTCAGACTTTCATCGTCATCAGAGCGCTCCACACCCATAACATTTGCGCTTTCGTAAATATCAATTCTAAGCGTATTTGCCAAATCTGTTATTCGGGAGCGCCATTTTGATGTTTTAAGTGTTTCCGCGACTTGAAGACATTTGGTCGATAATAAAGGTTCATTTCCCGATAAAGCTCTGCTTATCCAAAACCCTGGATCGAATAGCCGGCCATAGCCCGTCAGAATCGAAATATTCGTCCGCTTTGCGGCCGTGCCTGCCAAAACGAAAAGAGATTGAGCGCGGTCCGAATTTTCCATTAGGGCGCTAAATTTTTCTGGATCGATACCTGCCGCGCGGCCAAGGCCATGAAACACATTGGCCGGCGCGCCAAATTGCTGCAAAATCGCATTATGAGGAATGGCTCTCAATTGTCTGGGGTCAAATGTCTTAGCCTTACCTTCACTTGCCGCGCGCTTAACCGCTCTTGACCCAGTCGGGATTAGCAAGTTCTGGCCAAACCCTCCCAAAAGGGAGACGTAGTCAGGATTATGATAGAGCGCGTCTTGTTCCGTAGATAGGGTCCTAAAAATATCCCATGAAAAATCACGGTCTGTGTAAAATGGGTCATCTTGCGCATCCGACCTATCGGCATTCCTCGCTGCAATGATTGACGTGACACTCGCTTGAGCCAAATCAGCCGTTTGGAACCATAGGAATCCATCTCCGCCCTGAAAACTTGTCTCATGACAAAGCGCTATACCGTGATTGTCAAATTGACTTATCGCCCAGGGGCTCATGACATAATCGATGCGGTCTTTTAAGGTCCCTGGGTGCCCGCCCCTTCCCATACCTTCACCATGAGTATTAAATACAATGGCCGTCACCTCATTGAGCTCGTATTCATTTAACGCAGCTGCCAGATGAGACTGAAGACGTTCGATCGCGAGAGTCGCAGGAAGTTGTCCCATAAAACGACCTGCATCAGAGAACCCTGTTTGAATAGCAAAAACGCCCCGCGTTTTTACGTAGTCCTTATAAACTGGGTTAGCCAACATCTTCTCGATAATTCGGCCTCCATTATTGAGGGCTTCGGCGGTTTCAAAAAGCGGCGAAATATCAAGATGATCTTGTAAACCATAAAGACGGGCTAAATAAAGCATACCCAAAGGTATCAAGCTGTCTTCACACTCAGCAATCAACATACGAATAGGTGTTTCAGCATCGATATATTTATGAATTTGCGCGACCAACATCATCTGTTGGTGAGCCGTGTTTTTTTCAAGTTCTAGTGCTGCAAAATTTACCTGTAGCGGTTTAACCTTACGTGTCATTTCAGACGCACGTTGTAATAATGTGCGCGTATCACCATCAGAGTCGCGAATACCAAAAGCGGCTCTTACCCCGTTAATAACATGACGTGCATTTAACCTGAAATGTATACGAGATGTTCCAAGGCCAAAGGTTCGCAAACTGGAACGAATTACTATCAAGGCTGTTTTCACATCATTGGAGCTTACCTCCGAAATCGCCTGCTCTATTACGGGATATAACTTTGTCGTCGACCTTATGCGCCTCTCCGTATCACGGGTTAAATTATTGGCGGCCGCAATGAGGTTCTCAGGCACATGCATATCTTCGTTGAAAAGCGTTAAATCACGTTCCGTACTCTCGCAGGCATGGGTCAAGGATTGAACAAGTTTAGCTAGAGCATCACTATCTTTAGCTATCGGGAGCAGCGCATGCGCCGCCGCTTTATTTCGTAGCAGTTGTTGATATTTTTCTGATAGTCGCAACCGAATAGCATCCGCCCAACCAATATCTGTACGCCCATCGATATCATAACCAACCCAGCTATATACTTTAGCCAAGCAAGGGGTGAGCTCTGTCCATTGTTCGGGAAAGGCCACGGACGCAACCCCGAGAAGAACTCGGTTCACACGTCCCATAGCATCTTGAATACGCCGTATTGCCGCCTGGGTATCTCTATGCTCTTCTTGCAATGTTGGTGCTGCCTTTTGTAAAAAGGGCAAGGTTTTCAAATGCTCTATTTCTTTTTCACATTGCCCCGACCCTGCGGTCGCAATAGCCCCGAGTGTATCGCGAATTTCTGCCGAAAGAGAAAACGTTGGATGCGCCGTTAAAACAATTCCTTGCCCCGGCGATTCCGTCCAGGCCTTAAAAGCGTCAAAGCCTAATTTTGATTTTTCAACGGCCAAATCTTTAATGATCGTATCCAGCTCTTCGATCGGCGCGACTCCCGCTCGGT
>CAZJRU010000236.1:0-2574 GCA_964548315.1 uncultured Hellea sp. | reverse complement strand
AAGTTTAAAGGTTGTCCTTAGATTTAGTCTTTATAAAAAGTTAAATTAATAACCAGGGATTTTGTTAAGGGATTGTTATTTTCGCCGCGCGCTATAAAATAACGAGACCTAGGAGATTATATGTTAAACCGTACTTTGTTACTTTCAGGCTTAACGGCCCTTTTTTTAGTCGCTTGCAACAATGCATCGGTTGAAAACACTGCGAAAACCTCTGCGCCCGCAAAAACAGACGTTGTTATGGCGCCAAAATTTGACGCGGCTAAATTATCGGCTGTGCTTGAGGCGCAATCCGACAAAGCCAAAGCCCGTTACGGTGCGCGTAACCCGGCGGCGACTTTAGAGTTTTTTGGTATAAAACCCGGCATGACAGTGGCGGAGGCCCTCCCAGGCGGCGGATGGTATTCGAAGATATTAGTGCCGTATTTAGGTGATGAAGGTCATTTGGTAGGGATTGATTATTCAATAGATATGTGGCCTGAATTTGGCGGCTTTGCCAATGCTGAGTTTTTAGAGAAAAAGAAAAGCTGGGCAGCTGAGTGGGTCGCGGGCGCGCAAGAGTGGCGCGCAGGGTCCGCGGGCGATATTAGCGCCTTTACCTTTAGCGGGCGCAATGAAGCTATGGACGGTCAGATTGACGCGATCTTATTTATCAGAGCGCTGCACAATCTCTCGCGCTTTCAAACCAAGGGCGGCTATCTGACCGAAGCTTTGGCGGATTCCCATGCTATGCTCAAATCAGGGGGAATTGTCGGCGTGGTTCAACATCAAGGCCCAGAAGCTAATGATGATGACTGGGCGGATGGCAATCAAGGCTATTTGAAAAAGTCGATATTAATCTCTCAATTTGAGGCTGCTGGTTTTGAATTTGTCAAAGCTAGCGCAGTGAATGAAAACCCAAATGATGTTCCCACGAATGATGAGATTGTCTGGCGTCTTCCTCCAAGCTTGGGAACGTCTAGAGATAACCCAGAGCTGAGAGCCAAGATGGAAGCTATTGGCGAGTCCAATAGAATGACATTATTGTTCCGAAAGCCTTAAGCTGAAATTCAAATAATAAAAAACCCGGCTTGACCGGGTTTTTTTGTTTCTAAGGACGCAAAAGTTAAATTACTTCGTTTCCCAGCCCCCGCTGGCGCTCATAACCTTTTGGCCTGGCGCCGCTTTTAATATCTGTTTTTCACCAAAAACGGCTGCGATAACTTCAATTTGAAGATTTTCCTGCCGCGCCTTTCGCGTATATAGCGCTTTGCGGCGGATATTAATCTCGTTCATCGCGTTGCGTTCAGCTGCGGTTTCTCCGCCCACAACTGCAAGATATCCTGCAGGTGTTTCGCCGATGGTGCCGCGGGCCTTGGCTGCGTCTACAACAGATTTAGCAGATTGAGACTGCGCGGCGGCGGGGGTAGATATCCCTATGGCCGCCGTTGTTATCACCGCGCCGCCAATTAGAGCAACGGCGGATAGGCTCGTTAAAATTTTTGCTTTCAAGGTCATATCTCTGTCTCCTAGAAAAGATCCGGGTTGTTTTCAATCAGGTCCTCGACGTCTTTATCAAGCCTGACTCTGACTTCCTGGTCAATTTTCACATTTAGATTAATCACAATGGGTTTCTCTGAGGGGACGATTTGTACTTTTGGCTGACAGGCCAAAACACAAAAAGACCCTAAAACACAAATGATTGCTCTTAATGTCATGTTACCTCCTACAGAACTTGGCCTGAACCTGCCATTAACGGCGCGTTATATCAAGTTCAGCTAGTTTTACGCAGATTTCGCGGCGGCAATGCTCTCTAAGATGAGTTTGCCAGCTTTTTCACGGTCGTCCCATCCAATAATTTTGACCCATTTGTCAGGCTCTAGGTCTTTGTAATGCTCAAAAAAGTGAGAAATACGGTCCAGCAGGATTTCAGGTAAATCGGTATGAACTTGGTTTTGGTCATAATAGCGGCTGATGGCTTGATGCGGGACGGCAAGAATTTTTTCATCAATGCCAGCTTCATCTTCCATCATCAAAACGCCGACCGGCCGCGCGCGAATTACGCTTCCCGGCATAAGCGCCCTGTTTCCAACGACTAAGACATCTGTCGGGTCACCGTCATTTGATAAGGTATGGGGGATAAATCCGTAATTACAGGGGTAGCGCATAGCAGTGTAAAGAAAGCGGTCAACAAACATAGCGCCGGACTCTTTATCTAGCTCATATTTGATGGGCTCTCCGCCCAAGGGAACTTCTACAATGACGTTGATATCAAAAGGCGGGTTTTTCCCAATTGGGATTTTAGACATATTCATTAGTTGGTCTCACAATATTCTTCGCGCCTCTTAAAGCGCGCCTTGTATATTACAAGCCTTAAAGATTAGTTGTACTCAGGACCGCCCATATACCGGATGCAATCATCACAACCGCGATAAATATATTGAAAAACCGGGCTTGCCGCGGGTGTCTGAGCCATCTACGAATTTTTCTCGCCCCGAAGGCATAACAGCTCAAACCCAGAAGCTCTGTTATTGTCACAGTGATAAACATAATGAATATCTGAAACGGAATGGAATAGCTGGCATCAAAATAGGCGGG
>CAZJRU010000235.1:0-2582 GCA_964548315.1 uncultured Hellea sp. | reverse complement strand
GCGGCAGTCCCGCCAAACATTCTAAGCCGTGTCGTCTCAAGATCATAATAAGGCAGGCCAAGGTTTTTGCCTTGGGTAAGAGATTGCGTGTCACGACGAAAATCCTCTCCGCCAGATTCAACAATTGATACTTTTAACTTTGACTTCACGAGTTCCGAGGCCAATGTTTGGCCCGCAACGCCGCCACCGATGATACATACATCGGTTTCAATCTCTAAATCAGTCTCAATATTCTCGAGGTTTATTTTCATTTTCTTAATTGCGTCCCTCAGAAAATTACATCATTTAACCCTTGTTTATACTTCCCCAAATTTCATAATTTAATGGCCGTAAACCGCTTACGGGCCATGAGGCTGTCCCCAAATAATCCTCGGCAGATTTCATAATCTTCCGGCGTATCCAGTTCAGCCCATGTTGACCCTTTAATATTAGTCGTATCAATATGGACGCCCGATTGAGCGAGGCCGTGTATGGCCGATAAGTACCAATTTTTTGTGCCCGCTTCCAATTTCATCAACCGTTTAAGCTCGTTACGGAAAATATTAGTCCCTTGGTTCATGAAACGAAGCATTCCAATAGACTCGCCATTGGTTTCACGCGCAGAGAGTGTTTTGCCAATCGCCGTTAATTGAGTTCCGTCTAATGAGACCTTCATATCATCGCCGTCATAATGATCTTTCTGATCAATCGTAACGGTAATATCTTTTGCAGGTGCATTAAGGACTGTCTCCAAGACTTTGGGGCTAAAAAGCGTATCCCCATTAATAATGAGGAAATCAGATTTCATACTGCCTCGCGCCATCCAGCATGACGCCAAATTGTCGGCAACCTGAAAGAACGGATTATATAAGGTCTTGACTTTCGGCCCTGTTTCTCGTGACTTAATTTCAGCCTTTACAAGATGGTCATTAAACCCTGTTACAACGGTTGCCGACTTCACGCCGCACTTGAACAATGTGTCGAGCTGAAGGCTGAGGACTGAGGTCACACCTATAGGTAATAGACATTTGGGTAAATCCGTTGTCAAAGGTAACAGACGCGAACCGCGGCCCGCAGATAATATTATAGCATGCATGTGATTTCCGTTTTGAACGATTTATATTCTATTATAATTTAAACTGGCCTATAGATTTCACCAGTTAATAACAGCGAAATTTTCGTCTTTGGCGGCCTCCTTGAGCTTCCGGTCAGCATTAATGGCCACACCTTTGTCCGAAAATCTCAAAATTTCAAGGTCAGAGTAACTATCTGAATACATTGTGATAATTGTGTCACTTTGTTTCAGTCCTGGGTTTTCATCCAAAAGCTGTTCCACCCGTTTTAATTTTTCAGCGCCGTAGCAATTAGGCGAGGCAAAGCTCGGTGAAAGCCTACCATCTACCCACTTCATGTTTGTCGCTACCCAATATTTAATCCCTAAACCCTTCGCAATCGCCGCCACAATGATGTCTACAGCCGCACTTGCGATAATTATCTCATCACCTTTAGCGCGGTGCGCCTCAAGCGCCAATAGAGCCCCAGGTCTAAGACCAGTCTTGAGTTCATTGTCGGCAAATTTCTGCGCCAATAGCTCCATTTCGCTGTGCGTTTTACCCGCTATGCTCCACCGCATCATAGATTGTTTAACGCGAATACGCGCAATTTTTCCTTGTTTATATCGCCATTGAGCCCAAGCTGATGCGAACAATAAAGGGCCCCAAAGCCAAGGTTTAAATCGAACAGATTTAATAACAAACCGCCCCCATGTCCCACGCTTGGTGAGCGTATAATCAAGATCAAATATTGCTATATCAGCCATGTCAGGCGTCCATCCAACTTTGTAATGGCTTACGTCCCAGCGAACCCACAATCACAACGCCAATGTTGAAAGCAATACAAACCCACGTCCAAAGCGCAACAGCATAAAACCCCCATTTCCCAGCTTCGGGCACCCACGGCATAAGACAAATCCCGATCATAAATATAAACATGTTCGGGTTACGGCGAGCCGTGATGAACCGAAGCGCAGAATTAATGGGTCGCCAGACATGAATATGAAATCCATGTTGGGCGATAAATATCCCTTCAATGATACGGTCGACAACATAGCCCACTGAAATCGCAACTAAAGCCAAACTCATGTGATCAGACATGATATCTGGCCACACAAAATGCCCCCCTAATCCTACAAACCACGCCCAATACCAAAAAGGGGGATGAATGAGATCAATCCCATGATCATAAATATTGCCCCAACTCGAATAGGTCATCGTTGTTCGGGCCAGCTTGCCATCAACAGTATCCAAAAATGTCATGAGCCACCCCGTGAGAAACCCCAGAAACCACTGCCCTTGCCAAAAGTAATATAACGCCGCGAACATCAATATAAGGCCAATCGTCGTAACCATATTCGGCGTAAGGCGCAGAGCCGCGCAGAGCCGCGTCACATAAAAGGCTGGCAGCGGCCATACCCATTTTGTGACGAAATCGGTTATGCCTTTATAAGAGCTTGCAAATTGGCGTCTCATAATCTCGGCTGGAGGCACCTCGTCAATATTAAGAGCATATGGCGGCTCTTTTTTTCGAAGCGCTTTATTATATCC
>CAZJRU010000234.1:0-2585 GCA_964548315.1 uncultured Hellea sp. | reverse complement strand
AAAGTCATGATGGCCGATATGAATGCTAAGGGCTTGAAAGCCGCGCAGGCCAGTTTGGGCTCGCCTGACAATACGGCAACCATAGTCTGTGATGTCTCGGATGCGGCATCGGTTCAAGCCGCCGCAAAGGCGACAACCGAGACTTTTGGAAAAGTGCACTTGCTGTTTAATAATGCGGGTGTCAGTCTTGCTGGCCTTCCGGGGCAAATCAACCTCGCGGATTGGCGCTGGATTACGGACATCAATTTAATGGGCGTTGTTTACGGCGTAGAGACATTTCTACCGCTGATAAGTTCCCATGGCGAAGGCGGACATATTATCAATACGGCCTCTATGGCGGGGCATGTCACGACTATTGGCATGGGTCCCTATTTCGCCACGAAATTTGCGGTCGTCGGTTATAGCGAGGCCTTGCATGCCGAATTATCTCGGATCGGCATTGGCGTTTCCTGCCTCTGTCCAACTTGGGTTAAAACAAATATTCATAACACGTCAGAAAAAAGTCCGGGCGCGGGTGAGAACAAGGAAGCGTTCAAAAGTTCCAAAGCCTATCAGACGGTCAAATCTTTGATCGAAAACGGAATGGCCCCAGACACATATGCGGAGCTAACAATGAAATCCATTCAGGCGAACCGTCTTCATGTTTTCAATGACCCCAATGCCCTAGACGATATGCGCGCTCGGTATGCGTCAAATTTGGCAGATTACGAGGCGTGCCTGAGTGACCTTGGCCTGGCTTAAGCGTTTTGGATAAGCCCTAAAAAGGCTTCACCATAGCGCGCAAATTTCGTCTCGCCGACCCCGGAAACGTCTAACATCTCGGCTTTATTTGTTGGTACTTTTGCAACCATATCCCGTAAGGTAGCATCAGAAAACACAACGAAAGCAGGCTTACCGATTTCACGCGCAAACTCCATGCGCAGTGACTTAAGCTTAGCGAGTAACGCTTGCTCGTCTGGATTAAGCGCCGTTTCCGCCAAAGCCTTGCTTGCCTTTTTCGCGGCTTTGCCCACGCGGCCGACCGCCAGATCTTTACATTCAAACTTACCTTGATCGGCCAGAATATCCAAAGCACCCGCCTCTAAAGTCAGCGCGCCGTAACGGCTAATATCCATGCTGATGATCCCCGCGCCAACAGCTTGGCGGATAAGAGCTTGCATATAAGGCTTACCGTAATCACTCCCCTGACCATAGGCGTCCAAATTGTCATGTGAGAATTGCAAGACGCGGTCATTTGCTTCGCCGCGCGCCACAGCAATAACGTGATTAGTGCCAAAGCGTTGTCCCGTTTGCGAGATGGCTCTGAACAAGGCTTTTGCAGGCTCAGTCGCGTCAATCATCTCAGGCGGGCTAATGCAATTATCACAATTCCCACAAGGGCTCGTTTGCTCGCCAAAGTAATTTAGTAATACCGCGCGCCGACAGCCCGACGCCTCGCAATACCCCAGCAGCGCATCAAGACGTTTATGCTCGCGCATCTGATGCTCGCTATCACTCCCGTCATCAGAGATAAATTGCCGGCGCATACGAATATCATCCAGCCCATAAATCAAAGCTGTAACGGCAGGGTTTCCGTCTCGTCCCGCCCGGCCTATTTCTTGGTAAAAGGCCTCCAAACTGCCCGGAATATTCATATGATAGACAAAGCGAATATCGGGCTTATCTATCCCCATACCAAAGGCAATGGTCGCAACCATAATGACGCCTTCTTCCGCCATGAACCGTTCTTGATTTTCAAAGCGGGCTTCCGCCGGCATACCTGCATGATAGGGCAAGGCGTTATAACCCGCCGCGACAAGCACCTGCGCAAACTTTTCGGTGTTCTTACGCGAGAGACAATAGACAATACCCGATTGGCCGCTGGCCGTTTTCATAAACTCCAAGAGCTGCTCGCGGCGACCACGCAAAGGCGAAACAGCTAGCGATAAATTGGGACGATCAAAGCCTTGAACTATCGTGCGCCCCTGCCCGCTAAAAAGTTTATCGGCAATATCTTTTTGGGTCAGCTCATCCGCTGTTGCCGTAAAGGCGGCCATTCGCGCCTTGGGAAACAGCTCTTTTAAGCGCTGCAAGTCGGCATATTCAGGCCGAAAAGCGGGCCCCCATTTAGACACACAATGGGCTTCGTCGACAACAAACATCGCTGGATTTAACGCCTTCATGGCCGAGAGCATACGCCCTGTCATAAGACGCTCAGGCGACATATATAAAATTTTAGTATCCCCGTGGGTGACCGCTTGCCACTCAGCGACATTATCTTCGCGCGATTGTCCAGAATGCAGCGCGCTGACTTTCACGCCGTTCATCCGCAGCCCCGCGACTTGATTGTCCATCAAAGCCACGAGCGGCGAGATGACAATTGTTGGGCGCTCGAAAAGCAATGCAGGCACTTGGTAACACAGCGACTTACCCGCGCCTGTCGGCATAACGGCCAAAACATTTTCTCCGCTAACAAGCGCGTTGATGACCTCACCTTGGCCAGGACGAAAAGCGTCAAAGCCAAAGGTGCTTTGCAATATTGTTTCGGGCGAACTCATTCCGCACTTACTGACCTTGCGAGACCGACTATGCAAGTGCTAGAGGCC
>CAZJRU010000233.1:0-2619 GCA_964548315.1 uncultured Hellea sp. | reverse complement strand
TTTTCAGACATATATTCTTTGAATTCCTGCGCGTCTTGGCTAGCTCGATATTGCGACGTCAAAAGCATTACGCCTAATGCCGCCACTAATAGTCCGCGCATCACGCCAAAGCCTGCGCCTAATAGCCGGTCAATGAAACCAACGTCTTTGCCTTTCAGGCTTTTAACGACGCCGCTTAGAAGGAAGACAACCAACATATATGCCAGCGCGAAAGTCCCAAGGCCAAGGGCCCCATCGGCTAGCCAAGAGGGGGAGATAAAGTCCTGCGCGGCAAAGCGGAAACGTCCGAAAACGAAAAGCGCGATTGCAGCGGAGATGAGGAGCCCTAAAAGTGATGTCACTTCGCGGGCAAGACCCCGCTGTGCGGCCATTAGCAAAGAAATCAATAAAATAATAAGAACAACGATATCAAAACCGCTAAAATCCCAAGGGCCTATGCTCATGCCTAATGCTCACCGTTTTATGCGGCCTTGTTCGCGGTTCCCCAAGCAGAATCGTCTTCCAAGCCGTGATCTGCGCTGGCTTCTACACGTCTTATTAACTCAGGCAAAGCTTTGATTGTAATAATTGGCAGCGCTGTATTGTCATTTTTGGTTGATTTCGTGGATGATTTAACGGGCCGGGCCGATATCGCTTGTTTAAAGCCAAGCTTAGCCGCTTCTTTTAGGCGGGCATCAGAGCGTCCAACAGGACGAACATCTCCAGACAGGCTTATTTCTCCAAAGACAACACTGTCAGGAGGCAGAGGCATATCAAAGGCAGAGGAGGCAATCGCGGCGGCAACGGCAAGATCAGCCGCTGGTTCATTGATGCGCAAGCCGCCGGCCACATTGAGATAAACGTCTTTTCCAGCAAAGCTAACCCCGCAGCGTGCTTCTAGCACCGCTAAGACCATCGCAAGCCGGCTACTGTCCCATCCCACAACAGCTCTTCTCGGGGTCCCAAATGCAGAAGGGGCAACCAAAGCTTGAATTTCAGTCAAAACTGGCCGCGAGCCTTCCAATCCTGCGAAGACAGCTGCGCCTGACGAGGCTTCTCCGCGGCCGTCCAAAAACAGCGCCGAGGGATTGGGCACTTCGGATAGTCCCGAGTCGCGCATTTCAAAAACGCCGATTTCATCTGTTGGGCCAAAGCGGTTTTTATGAGCGCGCAATATCCGGAACTGATGGGCTCTATCTCCTTCAAAGTATAAAACCCCATCAACCATGTGCTCGACAACCCGAGGGCCAGCAATTTGGCCATCTTTTGTGACATGGCCAACAAGAATAACACAGGCGCCTCGTTTTTTGGCAAAGCGGGTTAGCTCCTGCGCGCAAGCTCTGACTTGCGCGACTGTTCCAGGCGCCGCGCCAAGTTGATCTGTCCAAAGCGTTTGAATGGAGTCGATAATCACAACATCAGGCTTTTCCGCCATTAGCCCGTCCAGAATAGGCCCTAATGAAGTCTCGGACGCCAAGGAGACTGGGTTTTTGGAAACGCCGAGACGTTTTGCGCGGCGGCGAACTTGACCTGTTGATTCTTCGCCTGAAATATAAGCGGTTTTATATCCTGCGGCGGCCAACTTACCTGTTGCCTGTAAAAGAAGGGTTGATTTGCCTATGCCTGGATCTCCGCCCACCAATAAAGCTGACCCAGGTACAAGCCCGCCGCCCGTAACACGGTCTAGCTCATCTATGCCTGTCTTAAGACGCGGTAGGTCTTGGCTTTCTCCGCCTAAGTCGACGAAATCCAAATTGCGGCCCTTTTTACGTTTGCGCGGCGATTTGTTATGGCTGCTTAATTCTTCCACTAACGTATTCCATTCACCGCAACTATCGCAGCGCCCGGCCCATTTTGAATGAACGCTTCCGCAAGATTGGCAAATGAAACAGGATGACGGTTTGGGCATGGAGAACTCCTATAGGCAGTTGCTAGTGGATTTCAGCTAAGAAGTCAATAAATGTTCCTATTTTGTTCCTTGGGGCGACTGGGTTAAAACATTGCCCCTCTTAAACAGGGTTAACGAAACGCTAACAACTTGCGGCGCAAAGTAGCGGTACGAATCAAATTGTGGAGCTCACTATGCGCTTTTTTTATATTCTTGCTTTTTCATCGGTACTATCTGTACCCGCTTTTGCAGCTGACTTGGGTACGTATAGACCAGGGGCTCCGTATCACAGTGTTCCCGCGCCGGGAGCCGATGTGTGTGAAAACCAATGTGCAGGGGATGCGCAATGCCGGGGCTGGAATTATGTTAAAGTCAATCCGCGTTCCCCTGGCGTTTGCGAATTTAATTCGAAGCCTGCAAGTCCGATAGAAAGCCCCATTAGTATTAGCGGTGACGGGGCAGCCGTTTTGGCGCCAAATATTTCTATTGGGAGGACGAATACCGTTCGGGTGGGCACTGCCGCGAAAGCAGCACCGCGGCCCACTGTTAGGCAATCGAGCCCAACGCAGCGTATTGTTCGCCAAGCTGTTCCGCAGCCCATTCGGCCTGAGCAAGCTATAGCGAGATCGACCGGTCAGGTAGGAAGCTTAACTTCCCAGCAAAATAATTACCGCCAAGCAACGGGCCATATTCCAGGATATAGACGAGTTAATCCTCTTCCGCCTGCGTTCGCGGGGCAACCGCAATATAAC
>CAZJRU010000232.1:0-2646 GCA_964548315.1 uncultured Hellea sp. | reverse complement strand
AACAAAGTAATAGGACATGATTATGACCCGTAGAACTGCAAAGAAATATTTAGACGTTAAATATGCTGATAGAGATATGGCCAAACGCTTAGGCGCGCGCTGGGATCCGTCGGTTCAGCGCTGGTATTGCCCCGCAGGCTCCCCTTTAGCCACGGTTTTAAAATGGCGCGCAGAGAGACCCGCCGAGGCCATACAGCTTAGGCCCGCTCGAAATGAGAATTTCGAACTCCCGCTAGCCGTTTAAGCGATTTCAGATACTCAATCTTCAGGCCGTTTTGTCTTTGGCTTGAATTTGCAAATGTCTTTGATGGCGCAATTATAGCATTTGGGCTTGCGAGCGACGCAAGTATAGCGGCCATGCAAAATAAGCCAGTGATGGGCGTGAAGAAGAAACTCATCCGCGGTCACGCGCAGCAGGTTCAGCTCGACTTCATAAACATCTTTCCCTGGGGCCATGCCCGTGCGGTTCGACACGCGAAATATATGCGTATCAACGGCCATGGTGGGATGACCAAAGGCTTCATTCATAACCACATTGGCGGTCTTACGCCCCACGCCCGGAAGCCTAATTAGCGCGTCGCGGTCTTCAGGCACCACCGAGTCAAAATCATCAATGAGCATCTGCGAGAGCTTGATAACATTAGCGGCTTTGTTTTTGTAAAGCCCGATGGTCTTAATATGGTCGCGGACTGTATCTTCACCGAGCGCGACCATTTTTTCTGGCGTATCCGCTTTTTCAAAGAGTGCTTTGGTTGCTTTATTAACACCAACATCGGTGGACTGCGCGGATAGGGCGACAGCAACAACCAGCGTATAAGGATTGCTATAGTTGAGCTCTGTACGCGGGGCGGGGTCCAACGATCTTAAATGCTCATATATCGAGCCTATCTGAGCCCGATTGAGCTTGGGCCGCGGCAAGTCTTTATAGAGTTTTTCTTTCGCGGCCATGTTAGGGAAATTAAGCCTTTGAGATACGCGCTATCATCGCGTCTCGCATTTTGTCCGCCAGTGTTGACGCTGGCTCGCTCGTCAAATTACCCTCTTCGTCAAAAGCCTGCGAGGCGTTACCGCAACCCGTCTGTACGGGTAAGACATCTGCCCCTAAGCGCGTTAGAATATATTGGATTTGGCGCATGACCATGATGCCGCTCAGGTGTCCGGGCGTACAAGACGCAATACCATATATAGGTCCTTGAATATGGCCCGTTTCTACCGTGCTCGTCCAGTCGATTGCATTCTTAAGCACAGGCGGAAGTCCGCCGTTATATTCTGGAGAAACGATAACAATTCCATCACACGACTTCATAGCCTTAATGAGTTTTTTAACACCATCTGGCTCGTTCATGTCTCCGTGATAAAGCGGGAGGTCAAAATCGTTTAAATCAATTATGTGAGCTTTGGCGCCCTTGGCTTCAAACCGTTTTACCAGAGCGGTCTCAAGCTTCTTATTTATCGAGCCGGCGCGCAGAGACGCGCAGAGGAAACCAATTTTTGGGGACGACATATAACTTATCCAATCAATACAGACGAGATGGGTCTATAATGCTCCGAGATTTCTATCAAGTTCGTAAACCCTACCAAGGGCCGATATTTTCCATAGTCTCCCACGGTGCCTCTGGCGGAAGACGTTCCCCTTTTTGAAGCAGTTCAATGCTGATATTATCGGGGCTGCGAACAAAGGCCATATACCCATCACGGGGCGGACGGTTAATCGTGATGCCCATATCCTGTAATTTGCCGCACATCTGATAAATATTCTCAACGCGATAAGCGAGATGGCCGAAATTACGGCCGCCACCGTAGTCTTCGCTGTCCCCGTTTTCGTCGGGCCAGTTATAGGTCAGCTCAATCATAGGCAGACCTGACGGCATAGGTTTTTCATTTCCGTTAAGGTCTATTCTGTCAACGTCTTTCGGCGCAGCGAGAAACACAAGCGTAAAACGTCCTTTTTCATTATCAACGCGCCTAAGTTCTTTTAGGCCTAGACCTTCACAATAAAATTTCAGGCTGGCGTCCAAGTCTGTGACCCGCACCATTGTGTGTAAAAATTCCATTAGTAGTCCTCCATTTCTTTCATCATTTCGTCACGAAAGGTGACGGGCGCGTAACGGTGAAAACGCCGCGCTGTGCGCGAGGCGATAAACACCCAAAACCCAATGATGGAAAAGAAAATAATAAATTGCCAAACCAAAAACCCAGGTTCAATTGCGCGCGATCGTCCCGAGAGTTGCCAAGCTAACTCCAATATATATTCCAGAGCAGCCATGGCCGGCCAGGTCAGGATCAAAATCGCGGCTATGCCCCCAGCAACATAGGCAGGCCCGCGCGGGTTATGGAACCGCTTATAGGCGCGAATGTATCCCTCTTTAGATAGACGCTTATCAATCATGCCTTGCGGCTGTTTATAATTATAGTCGTCCTCGGCGTCGCGGGCCACAGATTTATATCCCAAAAAGGCTCTGATCCCATAAACGATACCGATAACGGCAAATATAATAATCGCCCACCAAAATGAAATACCTTCAAAATTCCGCATGTTATAATTTAATAACAACTCTTCCGTCTAAGCAAGCCAAGTTTATGTGATGCGCTCATAAAAAAAGCCGCCTGAAAAGGCGGCTTTCCGGAAAATATTGCTGAATTAGC
>CAZJRU010000231.1:0-2650 GCA_964548315.1 uncultured Hellea sp. | reverse complement strand
TGATATCTGTTCGAACAAATATAATACCTGTTCCCATCGGCGCGGGCCGAAGAACGATGCGGGTATGTTCACCGCCGTGTAACTCTATCCCTGCTGTAAAAACCGGGGCATTTAGAGTCGATTGTCGTCTGACATTACTCATGATGGGCCGATGTATATTGCTTTCATTGAGCTCAAGCTATCACTCATCGCAGCGCCAACAAGAAAAACCGCGTTACACCTTGTTACATATTTGCTGAAATATATTCAATCAGAGCGTCTTTAGGGGCGCATCTTGAGGGTGACGAGACGCATCCGGCAGTTAGAACGGCGCGTCAAGACGGTCTTAGATAACGGCGAAATAACCCTATCTGTTTTGGCGGCGAAGGAAGCTTGGAATTTCTAGCTCTTCATCCATATTGTCACCAAACAGATCCCCTGATGGCTGCGGCGCTTGCTGCTGAGGCGCGGCGCGGCGCGCGGCCTGCTGCTTTTTCAAACCGAAAAATCCAAATGGTTTCTTAACCACTGTGCGGGGTTCTTGGCGCGGCGCTGGAGGAGCTGGCGGCGCTACATATTGCTGTTGTGGTTGCGCTTCTGGGCGTACTTTTGGCGGATAAGGTTTTGGCGCAACATAAGTCGGTTCAGGCGCAACTGGCGCGGTTTGGGCAGCAGGCGCATAGTCTATGTCTGCTGCTTCATACTCATCTTCTATCGCAAATTCATCTTCAGCTTCAAAATCTTCGACAACTTCAGCTGTTTTCTCTTCGCGTTGCTTAATAATTTCAACACCGGAGTCTAATTGTGATTCAACACCTGTCGCTACGACAGATACACGAACAATGCCGTCTAGATCTGGATCAAGTGCGGAGCCAACAATAATATTCGCATCTTCATCGACTTGGCCGCGAATAAGGCTTGCGGCTTCATCAACTTCATAAAGCGTGAGGTCGCTACCGCCCGTAATATTGATAAGCACCCCTTTTGCGCCTTTCAAAGAGACATCATCAAGAAGTGGGTTATTAATTGCCGACTCAGCGGCTTCAACAGCTCTGCGCTCGCCTGTGGCCTCGCCTGTGCCCATCATCGCTTTACCCATCTCATCCATAACGGTGCGAACATCGTTAAAATCGAGATTAATCAAGCCTGGAACAACCATGAGGTCAGTGACGCCGCGAACCCCGCTATGCAAGACTTCATCGGCCATAGAAAAGGCATCAGACATCGTTGTTTGCTCTGTAGCAACGCGGAAGAGGTTCTGGTTAGGAATTGTAATCATCGTATCGACACAACCATAAAGGTTTTCAATACCTTGCTCCGCCAATTTCATCCTGCGCGAGCCTTCAAATTGGAACGGTTTTGTGACGATACCTACAGTTAAAATTCCTCGGTCACGCGCGGCGCGGGCAATCACAGGCGCTGCGCCTGTCCCTGTTCCTCCGCCCATGCCAGCGGCTACAAATAGCATATGCGCACCGTCAATATGTTCTAAAATTTCATCAAGGCTTTCTTCAGCAGATTCTTGCCCAATTTCAGGACGCATGCCAGCACCCAGACCTTGGGTAATTCCGCCGCCTAGCTGCACCTTGCGGTCCGCGCGAGACAATGCCAGAGCCTGAGCGTCTGTATTAGCAACAACGAATTCAACGCCGTCGAGACCCGCAGAAATCATATTATTAACAGCATTTCCGCCTGCGCCGCCGACGCCGATAACAACAATGCGCGGCTTAAGTTCCACGGACTTTGGGAGAGAAAGGGCAATTGGCATAATGCGTTCCACATAAACATGGTAATTAATCAGTTAACGCAATCTGGCCTAAAACCCTTAAACAGAGATTAATTAATTCTGAATTGAAGCCTATAAAAACTGCTAAAGGGAGGTTTTTTAAAAGTTTTCTTTAAGCCAGTGAAGAGAACGGCCTAGGCTATTGCCAGTATAACGTCTCTGACGATACCGGCGCCCTGAAAGGTCAGGCGGACCAGAAATCGCTTCATTAGACTCCATAAAGGCATATTTGAGCAGGCCCGTTGCGACAGCAAAGTCAGGGCCTGATAGCGTATCACGCATCCCTAATATACCGTGCGGACGGCCAATACGCACCCGTTTATTAAAGACATATTCGGCGAGCTCACGCACGCCATTAAGCTGGCTTCCTCCGCCCGTTAAGACGAGGCGGCGGCCTGCATAATTTTCCAGCCCAGATTCTGTAATGCGGTCCCGAATAAGCTCAAAAGTTTCCTCAATCCGCGAGCGGACGATAGAGGTCAACATTGTGCGCGGCTGGTGATGCAGCTCATCCTGAGCGCCCATAGGCGGACAAGGCACCATAAAGTTCTCATCATCACCGCCGTGCAAGGCCGAGCCATAAATCGTCTTAATACGCTCAGCCGCCTCTGTTGGCGTAACAAGCCCTCTCGCAATATCGTAAGTCACATTTTTACCGCCTACTGAGATAGCGTCCACATGAATAAGCGTATCGTCTCTAAAAATCGCGGCAGACGTCACGCCGCCGCCCATATCAATCACCGTCACGCCAAGGTCTCGCTCATCTTCTGTTAAAACAGCGAGACCTGCCGCGTAAGGAGAGACAGTGACAGAGCTAATATCTAAGTGACAACGCTCAATACAATGGGCGAGATTGCGCAATGGCCCTACGCCCGCCATAACGAA
>CAZJRU010000230.1:0-2689 GCA_964548315.1 uncultured Hellea sp. | reverse complement strand
GCTCATATGCAGGCCGAGTTTACTGCGCCGCCATAAAATATCTTCGGCAGAGGTCGCCCATTCGTGATTGATGAGATATTTGGCTTCGAGCTCATAAAGCCCCGCGCCGAAATCTTGGCCAAGCTTTGGTGGCTCACTGCCATCGCCCAAAATAAGCGTAATCCGCGTGCCGTAAGCATGGCAGAGACGCCGCAATAAAGAGGAGTCCATATTGGGGTAACGCTTGCGCATATCAGAGGTGAAGAGGTTGAAATCGGAGTCGATTAAATCCCCGCCCGGGAGCAAGGCTGTCTCGGTCCAGTCTTTCGTTTTATAATCGAAATATTTCTCAAGCTTCTGCATGGTGTGCTCGCCCAGCATACGTGAGGTCGTAATCTTACCGCCATAAACAGAGAGGAACGGCGCGCCGTCTGTGAACTCTTCAATATTGAGAACATAGTCACGCGTGACCGCCGCCGCGTCTTCGGCTTTATCATCATAGAGAGGACGCACCCCTGCATAATCCCAAACCACGTCATCCGGAGAAATATCATTTTCGAAATACTCGCTCGCGGCTTCGCAGAGATAGACGATTTCTTCTTGGCTAATTTTCACCTTGCCTTCGGAGAGGTCATAAGGCTTATCCGTCGTCCCAATAAGGGTGTAATTATGCTCATAAGGGATGGCAAAAATCACGCGGTTATCTGCGTTTTGGAACAGATAAGCATGATCGCCGTCAAAAAGCTTTTTCGTCACAATATGGCTGCCCGTCACAAGGCGTAAAGATTGCTCGCTTTGTGCAGGTTTGATTTTCTTGAGAACATCATCCACCCATGGCCCCGCCGCGTTGATGACGCCTTTGGTCGTCACGGTTTCGCTTTGACCGTCTTGTTTGATTTGAACCTTATAACCCTCGCTAACCGCGTCCACGCTTTGCACCTCGGTCCGCGTGCGAATATCCGCGCCGCGGTGAGAGGCGTCGAGCGCGTAAAGCACGACAAGGCGCGCGTCATCCACCCAGCAATCGGAATATTCAAACCCAGTTTTAAAACGCGATTCGAGCACGCCCTTATGCGGGGCTTTATCGAGCTTAAGCGACTTCGAGCCCGGCAGCATTTCACGCCCGCCAATATGGTCATAGAGGAACAAACCTGTGCGCAGCATCCAAGCAGGGCGCAGGCCTTTATCATAGGGCAGGACAAAGCGCATCGGCCAGATGATATGCGGGGCGGCGCGCAGCATAACTTCGCGCTCCGCCAAAGCATGGCGGACAAGGTTAAACTCGTAATATTCCAAATAGCGCAAACCGCCGTGAATAAGCTTGGTGCTGGCCGATGAGGTATGGCCCGCCAAATCATCGCGCTCACACAGCAGGACTTTCAGCCCGCGCCCCGCTGCGTCACGGGCAATGGAAGTCCCGTTGATGCCGCCGCCAATAATTACAAGGTCATAGTCTGTTTTAGAATCTGTCATGATTGTCCTTAACACATCTTGGTCACTTCTAATATTTACAATTTGACCCTATCGCCCTGCCCCGCTTAAAAAGCAATATGGATACTGTGATACTTTCAATTGACCAAGGCACAACAAGTTCGCGAACGCTCGTTTTTTCGCCAAAAGGAGATATTCTCTATTCCGCGCAAAAAGAGTTCCCGCAAATCTATCCCGCCGATGGTTGGGTCGAACATAACCCCGAGGCAATTTGGGACACAACATTATCTACACTTCAAGACGCTTATGCATTTGCGAAAAAAAGCGGCGCGAAAATCGCGGGCATCGGCATTACCAATCAACGCGAAACAACGCTGGTCTGGAACCGCAAAACGGGCAAACCGATTTACAACGCTATTGTCTGGCAAGATCGCCGTACGGCAGAGCACTGCCGCGCCATCAAAGAGACTTACAATGAAGCGGATTTAACGGCTAAAACGGGCTTGCTACTCGACCCCTATTTTAGCGCGACCAAAGCGGCCTGGATATTAGACCATGTCGATGGCGCCCGCTCTGCCGCGCAAAAGGGCGAGCTTGCCTTTGGTACCGTGGATAGCTTCTTGATTTGGCGGCTGACGGGCGGGACAACCCATGCCACGGACGCGACCAATGCCAGCCGCACGAACCTGTTTAATATTCATACCCAAGACTGGGATAAAGACCTGCTTAAGCTCTTTGATGTCCCTGAATCTATCCTACCCACGGTCAAAGACTGCGCTGATGATTACGGGATGTGCACAGTCTTGGATGAGGACATTCCTATCCTGGGCGTGGCGGGCGATCAGCAAGCCGCCGCCATTGGACAAAACTGCTTTAAAAAAGGCGATATCAAAAGTACATATGGCACGGGCTGTTTCGTTATCCTTAACACGGGGTCGGAATGCATCACGTCTAGGAACCGCCTTCTGTCAACGGTGTGTTACCGCTTAAACGGAAAAACAACCTATGCACTCGAGGGGTCCATCTTTATTGCCGGCGCGGCGGTGCAGTGGCTACGCGACGGCATTAAAATTATCAAAGACGCCGCCGAGACCCAGGCGATGTGCGAAGGACTTGAGTCCAATAAAGGCGTTTACCTCGTCCCCGCGTTCACGGGCCTGGGCGCGCCGCATTGGGACCCTGACGCTAGGGGCGCTATATTTGGCCTGACGCGCGATACAGGACGGGCCGAAATCGCGCGCGCTACCGTCGAGAGCGTGTGCTACCAAACGCATGACCT
>CAZJRU010000229.1:0-2691 GCA_964548315.1 uncultured Hellea sp. | reverse complement strand
GTTATTATCTTAAAGAGAACCAACAATTAGCGGCCATTGGACGGTTTAAAAATGTAGTACGAGACTATGAGACGACCTCGCAAACTGAGGAAGCTCTCCACCGCCTTGTTGAGGCTTATACCTCTTTGGGCATTATCAATGAGGCCAAACTCGTTGGCTCTGTCTTGGGACATAACTACCCGTCAAGTGATTGGTATGAAGATAGCTATGAGCTTTTGGCAGAGTTTGGAGTCGATCTGAACGTTGAGGTTCAGAAACCGCGTAAGCAAGGCTATTGGTCACGGCTGACAGAACGTCTGTTCTAAACGCCCATGTTGACTGGGCTGTCTATCCGAAATGTTGTTTTGATAGAGGCGCTAGACCTCGAATTTGGCGCGGGATTAACCGCCTTAACGGGCGAGACTGGCGCAGGAAAATCCATTATTTTAGACGCTCTAGGTATGGCGACAGGCGCGCGCTCTGACCGCGGATTAGTTCGCGCGGGCACAGATAAAGCGCTCTGTACAGCCAGCTTTACGGCCCCTGTCTCTGGGCCTATCCGTGATATCTTAAACGCGCAGGACATCGAAATTGATGAGAGCGAAGATTTAACTTTGCGCCGCAGCGTGACAAAAGACGGGCGCAGTAAAGCCTTTATCAATGACCAGCCTGTCGGGGTAAAACTACTCTCCGAAGTCGGTAGTTTGCTTTTAGAAGTGCACGGCCAGCATGACGGGAAAGGGTTGCTCGACCCGACAACCCATATTCATATGCTTGACTTATTTGGCGCGCATCCAGAACTCCTCCGCAAGTGCGCGGTAGCTTTTGAGGCGCGCCGCGACACACAGCGCCAAGTCGAGGCGTTAATCGCCTTACAAAGTAAAGCCAGCGAAGATCGCGATTTTCTCGAACATGCCATTGGCGAGCTTGACCGCCTTGCGCCGAGGCCCGGCGAAGACGCGCAGCTCGCCGAGGAACGCCGTTTTCTACAAGGCGCAGAAGGCGCGCTGACCGAGCTCACGGCCGCAGAAGACGCGCTGGGCGAAGACGGGGCCTTTGAACAACGCCTTAATACCGCGTTGGCCGGGATTGAACGGGTACGCAATAAGTTTGGCGAGAGCGAAAGCAAGGCAAGTAAAGCCTTGGGCAACGCGGCCAGCGCTCTGGAGCGCGCGCTTTTAGAAACGCAAGAAGCCCGCGCGGCTGTTTCCGAAGCGGCCCAGACATTTGACGTACAGCCCGGTAAACTTGACGAGACGGAAAAGCGGCTCTTTTCGCTCCGCGCCGCCGCGCGTAAATATGATTGCGATATTGAGCGCCTCATCGAAGCGCGCAGCGGGTTTGCGACCCAGCTCGCCTCCATTGATAATGCCGATATTGATTTAACTAAGGCGCAAGCCGCCGCGCAAAAGGCAAAGGCGGCCTATGATAAAGCGGCTGTCGCGCTATCAAAGGCCCGCCAAAAGGCGGCCAAGACCCTTGATAAGATGGTCGTCAAAGAACTGCCGCCTCTTAAAATGGAGCGCGCGCAATTTATCACCCATATAGAAGAAGCGCCCGAATCCGCTCTCGGCATAGACAAGGTCCGGTTCCAAGTCTCAACCAACCCCGGGACCGCGCTTGGCCCGCTGGATAAAATAGCCTCTGGCGGTGAAATGGCCCGATTTGCTCTGGCGATTAAAGTTGCCTTAGCGGGGAAGAACGAAGCCGTTATGGTCTTTGATGAAGTCGATCAAGGCGTGGGCGGCGCGGTCGCAGACGCGGTGGGCAAACGCCTCGCGCGGCTCTCTCAGACGGCGCAAGTCTTTGTTGTCACCCATAGCCCCCAAGTCGCGGCCAGCGCCGCGCATCAATATCTTATCAAGAAGTCTTCGACCGGGACGACGACAACAACACATGTCAGCCTTGTTGCTGATGATGCCCGCGAAGAAGAAATCGCGCGTATGCTGGCCGGCGAAACCGTCACCCAAGAGGCGAGGGCCGCCGCGCGTCAGCTTATGGCGTCATGAGCGAGGCCAGCGCAAAAAAGCGCCTGACTTTTCTAAAACGAGAAATTAAAGCCGCCGACGCTTTTTATTATCAAGATGATGCGCCGGTCATGAGCGACGCCGCCTATGATGACCTTCGCCAAGAGCTCATCGCGCTGGAAACTGAGTATCCACATTTAATCACCAAAGACAGTCCCACCCAATCCGTCGGCGCTAAGCCTTCGGGAAAATTTGGCAAGATTACCCATAGCGTGTCGATGCTCTCGCTCGACAACGCTTTTACCGATGAAGATGTTGCCGATTTTTGCGCGAAGGTGAAACGGTTTCTCAGCCTTGATGAAGACGCGCCAATGGCGTTCACGGCGGAGCCTAAAATCGACGGCCTTTCTGCGGCGCTGCGTTATGAAAATGGCAAGCTCATCACAGGCGCAACACGCGGTGATGGTAAGGTCGGCGAAGACGTAACCGCGAACCTCTCAACCGTAGCAAATATTCCAAAGACGCTGTCAGGCACAGGCTGGCCAGATGTGCTGGAAGTACGCGGGGAGGTTTATATCGACCATGCGGATTTTAAGACAATGAACATCGCCCAAGTCAAAGCAGGTAAAGAGCCCTATAAAAATCCGCGTAACGCGGCGGCGGGCTCGCTTCGGCAAATTGACCCCTCTGTCACGGCCTCGCGGCCTTTGAAATTCTTTGCCTATACATGGGGCGAGATAAGCGC
>CAZJRU010000228.1:0-2694 GCA_964548315.1 uncultured Hellea sp. | reverse complement strand
CCAAAGTCGCAACGCTGAACGATAGCTCAGTCGATATTCAAATGCGCGTTTGGTGCAAATCAGATGATTATTGGGATGTACGGTTTGATCTTATCAAAGACATCAAAGAAGCCTTTGATAAAGGCGGTATCTCAATTCCTTACCCTCATTGTGTGGAAATTGAGAAGTAACCACTTCAATCAAATATTAAAGGCCGAATATCTTCGGATATGCGGCCTTTTTTACATCATAGAGGCCACCGCTTCGGCATGGTCTTCTAACGCCTTTGCGCCATTGGACGTCAGACCGTAAACGCCGCGGTCTATTTTTTCAAACCAACCGTAATGATTAGCCGCCATCAAATTGCGCGCTTTTTCAAATCCTGCCATTTTGGCCACGTAAGACGCCTTGCACGCACCTTCATCGAAAAGCACTTTCGCACATCTGAGCGCGCCCTGTCGGTAAGAGGTCATCATTCCCTCTGATGTCATACCGCCCTCATTCGGGTCCCCGTGACGGCTTTCAAATTCTGAGAGAAGCTTTGTCTTGCGCGCCTTTATCTTGCGCGGCGTAAAGGGTGCGGGCTCGCAATGCACCACGACGCGGCCATCTTTTACGTGTACCGTTATAAGACCTAGGCGTAAGCGCCGGCACAGCATTTTGTTTTTTCTAAGAGCGCTAAAGGCGGGCTTTCCCGCTTTATGGGGCACAGCAATATAAACCTTATCCGTCATGGATTGCCGGTTAATGGCTTGATGGAAAAGAGAAAGCGTAAATCCTGTTTTGAGCTCTACGATTACAGGCTCACCCTCTGGGTTTGCGCGCGGCACAGCCACGAGGTCCGCTGCGCCGATTTCGCCTTTAACCTGATACCCCAAAGCCGTGAAATGGGCTTTGACTGGGCCGTAAAGCTGCGTTTCTTTTATGGGTTTCGCCTTTGGCATATATCAGAGCTAGGATAAAAAAATTACCAAAACCAAAATGGACGCCCTATTGGATCAGTAATTTTTCGGTCAATGTGTTTAGCACTAATCGCCCTTTAGGGCTCGCCCGCAGCTGATCTCCGCTGACGCGCATAAGGCCGTCCTCAGTAAAATTTCCTATCACGCCCATATCTAAGGGACGGCCACCAAGGGATTCAAAGCGGGCCATTGATATGCCCGTTTCTATACGCAGCCCCATGAGTAAATACTCCTCCGCCCATTCGGTTGGCGTCAACGGGGTCTCTTCCAGAAGATGTTGTTTTTTATAAGCTGCAGGATGCAGTGTGGCGATTGTCGCGTAACGTTTTCCGTCAAGGGTTAGCCGTCCGTGCGCGCCGGGGCCGACGCCCAGATAATCCCCGCCTTCCCAATAGGTCAGATTGTGGCGCGAGTGGTGTCCGGCTTTCGCATAATTAGACACTTCGTAATGCTCATACCCTGCGCCCGTTAAACGCGCGCGAATAAGATCGTAAAACCCCGCGCTTTGCTCGGGCCCAACGGCTTTTATATCTCCCCGGGCCTCTGCCTTAGCGAAGGCGGTTCCCTCTTCAATCGTCAATTGATAGGCCGAAACATGATTTACGCCGCTGGAGAGGCATACGTCTAAGTCTTTACCAAGTAAGTCTTGGTCTTGCCCCGCCCAGCCAAAAATTAGGTCGACGGACACAGAGGCAAATATGTCTGCCGCAAGAGCTAGGGCCTCCTTTGCCTGCGCCGCTGAGTGGTCGCGGCCCAATAGCTTTAAGGCTGGGTCATGAAAGCTCTGCGCGCCCAATGACAAGCGGCTTACGCCCAATGATGCGTAGGCTTGCCACTTTTCCTGATCGGCATCTTGCGGGTTGGCTTCAATGGCTATTTCGCAATCAGGGCCTATATCGAAATGTTCTTTGATTGCAGACAAAATTCGCTCAAGTTCTCCAGCGCCCAGGAGCGAAGGGGTCCCGCCGCCAAAATGGATGGAGCGCAATTGGCGCGGGCCAATTCTTTTCGCCTGAGTAGCAATATCTTGCTCGAGCGCCTCAACCAAGCCGCTATCTGCGCGCTGCTTATAAATATTGAAATCGCAATACGGGCAAATACGGGCGCAATACGGCCAATGCACATAGATGGCAAGCGGGTCCACTCTACGTGCTTTCTGGGAATTGATCTTTCAGGAATTTAGCAAAGGCATCCGCGCGGTGACTCTTCGCGTGTTTCTCAGCAGGCTCAATTTCAGCAAAGGTTAAATCATCGCCAAGCGCTTTAAACACAGCGTCATAGCCAAATCCTTTACTCCCGCGCGGAGGCCAAATAATCTCGCCTTCGACCTTACCTTCATAAATATGAGCTTCTCCGTGTGGGTAGGCCAGACATAAGGCGCAGATAAACCGCGCTGTGCGCTCTGCTTCGCCGATACGGTCATTGACATGCCACATCGCCATATCGAAATCGCGGCCCCCGCCCTCGCAGGACGGCTTTTCGGCCCAGCGCGCCGCGTAAATTCCAGGGTCACCGCCCAGCGCATCGACCGCCAGTCCGCTATCATCTGACAGGGCAGCAAGCCCAGATAAGTCAGCAGCTGAGCGCGCCTTAAGTTCGGCATTGCCGGCAAAGGTGGTTTCCGTTTCTTCAGGTTCAGGAAGGTTAAGCTCGGCCGCGCTCACGGTCTCTACGCCGAAGGGGCGCAACAGATCGCGAATTTCGCGCACTTTGCCTTCATTATGCGACGCCACAACAATTTTACGAGGAAAGG
>CAZJRU010000227.1:0-2744 GCA_964548315.1 uncultured Hellea sp. | reverse complement strand
GCATGGTTCGTAAAAAATCCCGTTGCTGCCAACTTGATGATGGTCACGCTTTTCGTCGTGGGTTTATTTGGCTATAATAATCTTGAACGTGAATTTATCCCGCAAGTCACCATTAATGGGATCACGGTTTCTTCGGGGTGGCTGGGAGCTTCCCCGCGTGATGTTGAAGAGCAATTGGTTGTTCGCATTGAAGAAGCTGTCGACGGTCTTGACGGCATTGATTATATTGAAGCGACAGCGCGCGAAGGCAGTTATGACGTCAATATTCGCACGAAGCTTGGAGCTGATTATGATGAAGTCCTTGATGAAGTAAAATCACGCGTCGACGGTATTCAAAATTTACCTCCTGATGCTTTTAGACCGCAAGTTTTTCGGTGGGATGCTAAGGTTGATATTATATATTTGGCGCTGCACGGAGATGTAGACCGCCTAACCTTACAACGTTACGCTGATGACTTAAGGCTTGAAATTACCAAGCTTCCTGGGCTCCAACTTACAGAATTTGCGTCTAAATCTGATGAACAGGTCACGATCGAAATAGCTGAAGATGCTATGCGGCAATATAATCTTTCATTCTCTCAAGTGGCAGATGCTATTTCGGGATCATCGGTTAATCTCTCTGCAGGAACGGTAGAGACCGTCGGGGGTAAATTACAGCTACGCGCACGCTCCTTAGCGAACACAAAGGAAGAGTTTGAAAACATTATTGTACGCCAATCTGCAAGCGGAGGCATCATCCGAATTAGAGATATTGCCAATGTTATTGACGGTTTTGACAGTAACGATTTTAGCTCCAAATTTCAGGGTGAAAACTCAGCTATCTTCCAGGTCTTTTCCCCTAAAAATTCAAATGTCACGCAGGCTGGGAAGTCTATCAGGAAGTTTGAAAAGGAGATTAATGAGAAATTACCACCCGGGCTAACTTTTTCAATATGGTTTGACGGCTCCACGATGTTTGATAGCCGTATGAGCTTAATTGGCGGGAATGCGCTGTCGGGCATGGTCTTGGTTCTTTTAATCTTGATGTTATTCCTACGCCCCAAAGTGGCGATATGGGTGACTATTGGGATTGCCGCGGCCTTTACGGGCGCCATTGGTATCGCGCCATTTATTGGCATAAGTCTGAATATGATTTCGCTATTCGCCTTTTTATTGGTGATCGGGATTGTTGTGGATGACGCCATTGTTGTGGGTGAAAGTGCCTATTTCCATGTCGAGAACGGGGTTACGGGTGAACGCGGCGCAATTGGCGGTGCCAGCATGGTTGTTAAGCCTGTCTTCTTTGCGGTTATAACAACCATTTTAATGTTCGTACCGTTCCTTCTTATGACGGGACCAATACAGGCCATGCTAGGACAAATTAGTCTTGTTGTTATCGCTGTTCTGATATTCTCTTTGATCGAAGCCTTTTTTATTCTGCCGGCTCATTTGCGGCATCTGGAACCTGTCGACTCTGCGAAACAAGGTCGCTTGATGCGCTTACAAACTAAGATTGCTAATAGCTTGGTGACTTTTGCTCAAAATAAGTTTCGCCCGTTCGTGGCAATGCTCATTAATTTTAGATACGTCACCTTGTCCATATTCGTGGGTCTTTTCATTATGTCGATTATGTTGCTTCAATCGGGCATCGCGCCAAGCGCTATGATTCCGGAAGTTGAAGGTGATATGATTCAGTTCGATGCGCGTTTTCCTGAAGGGACAAATTATGAACGCATCACCCAAGTTCAGGCTCAGGTTGAAGCCGGCGTTGCCGAACTTAATAAAAATAGCTTGAAAGAATTTGGTCTTAATTTTGATATTATCAATAAAGGTGGGACCGTGGCTGAAGGCCGGAGTATTCAAGGGTTTTTGGAGCTGTCAGATCCGAATAAAAGGGCAACCATATCCAGTAAAGACATCGCGGATAAACTTGAAGAATATGTTGGACCTGTTCCTGACGCGTACCGCGTGAGATACAACACAACGGAAGGCGGCTCTGGTCAAGGGGGTGGTCTTTATTACGGGGTCGCGGCAGCCGACCCAAAAGTCTTAGAAACGGCTTTACTTGAAATTAAATCAGAAATGGAAAGTTATAGTGCTGTCGCGCGGGCTTGGGATGGTTTGGAAAGCTCAGCGCGAGAAATGCAATTTACCCTGAAACCTGGCGCTGAAACGCTAGGGATTAAATTATCTGATGTAACCCGTCAGGTTCGGCAAGCTTTCTTTGGACAAGAAGTTCAACGTTTGCCGCGTAATGGCCAAGATGTCCGAGTCATGGTTAGATATCCAGAAGCCGCAAGAGAATCGATTGACAGCCTTAAAGAGCTACGCATTCGCGCAGCCAATGGCGTGGAAGTCCCGCTTTATTCTGTGGCAGATGTAACCTTTGCCGAAGGCGTTGGACGAATTCAACGCCGTGATAGAAAACGCCTTGCCTACACAGGCGCGCGAATTCGGGGCGAACGCAGCGAGGTTGCAAAAATAAAAAAAGACCTCGATGAGAATTTTTTCCCTGATTGGGAAGCGCGCAATCCTTTGGCGTCGCGAATAAATGTTGGTGAAGATGAAATTGAGGAGACATTTAAGAAGGAGCTTAGCGTTTCGCTCATCGCGATTTTATTCATGATGTATGGATTGCTGGCGATTGCGTTTAAATCTTACGCTCAGCCTCTCTTGATTATGATCGCTATTCCCTTTGCGCTTGTGGGTATGATTTTTGGTAACATCGTGACCCAGGTGCCCTTTGGCATGATGTCTATCTTTGG
>CAZJRU010000226.1:0-2747 GCA_964548315.1 uncultured Hellea sp. | reverse complement strand
ATCGAGGCTAATCCAATTCGCGCCAATCGTCGGGGCGTGAGGGTAAATATAGCGCTTTTCTTTTGTCAGAAAAGGCCGTGCCCAGTCTGTCAGAAGGTTATCCATAAACAGCACCGCGCCAAACACAGTGGACGGAACGCCAGAGGCCCAAAGTGATTGAATGCTGGCTAGGTTTTGAGCATAACTAAAAGCGTCACCAGGTTTGTCGGGTATCCAGCTAGATGTGTTGTGCACAATACGCGATACGCCTGCGTCTTTACAGGCCTTCGTAATCATGTCGACAGACGCGCTTCGATTTGTTCTAAGTGAAAGTGGATGTGTGTAAAACACAACGTCGCATCCGCGTAAGGCGGGCGCGAGTGTGGACTCATTTTCAAGGTCAAATATTGCAGTCTCTATCTTGCCGTTTATTCCAAGGAACTGTGGGTTCTCTTGCCGAGACAGTCCTCTGACTTTATACCCTGATTTTCTCAATTGTTTTATTTGGGCAAGTCCTTGTCGCCCTGTTGCTCCAATTACCCCTACGACCGACATAAATACCTCTTCGTTTACTCTAGGATACGGACATATTTGAGCCAATTCGCATAATTGCTAGTGCATAAGGGGCTGTGTTCATGCAAAAGTAACGTCATGCAAAATGATGACATGTATTCAATAAGTCACGGGGTTCGCCGGCAAGCCATTAATCAAGGTGAGGCGGGGGTATTCACTTTTGAGGGGAAGCGAACAACTTTTGCTGGCCTCGATAAGAAAAGCAATCAAACAGCTCGAGCCCTTATTGCGGCTGGTATAAAAAAAGGTGAGCGGATTGCTGTATTAAGTAAAAACTCGTCGGTCTATTTTGAAATTATTGCCGCTGCAGCCAAGATGGGAGCTGTTGTAACTGCCGTGAATTGGCGCCTTGCGCCAGATGAAATGCGCTATATTTTTGATGATAGCGGGGCCAAGATGATTTTTGTTGGCGCGGAATTTGTTGAGATGATTGGTGACGTTATTCCAACGCTAAAGGTCAAAGCACCTGTCTATGATCTTGAAGCCATTGGAGATATATATCCACATTACGCGACATGGCGTGATGAACACTCAGACAAAGAGCTGGGCATAGAAACTGATTCATATGACCCCGTTGTGCAGCTCTATACATCAGGAACGACAGGCCGTCCGAAAGGCGCTGTGTTATCACATCGTTCTATATTGTCATTACGCGGACAGGACCCGTCTGATGTTATATCAGACTGGCAAAAATGGGTGCCTGGTGAAACGGGGTTGTTGGCGATGCCGTGCTTCCATGTCGGGGGGACAGTGTTTGGTCTTTCTATGATACAAAGCGGTGCACACGCTGTTGTCGTTAGAGAATATGATCCGAATACGGCGCTAGATTTAATCGAAAATTATGGCATTTCAAAAATATTTATGGTGCCAGCAGCTTTACAAATTTTGCTCAATCACCCTCGTATTGAGGAAGCCGACTTTACAAAATTGAATTTTATATATTACGGGGCATCCCCCATTCCTCTGTCATTAATGCGCGAGTCCATTCGGGTTTTTGGATGTGAGTTTGTCCAAATGTACGGTATGACAGAAACATCAGGCACCATTGTGGTCTTGCCGCCTGAAGATCATGACCCAAATGGGAATCCCAAAATGCGTTCTGTGGGCAAACCGCTTTGGGGTGTTGAAATAAAAATAATAGATAAAGACGGGGTTGATGTTCCGACGGGAGACGTCGGCGAAATTGCGACGCGTTCAGATAAAAACATGATCTCTTACTGGAACAAACCGGACGCGACCAACCAGACCGTCGATACCGATGGGTGGTTACGGACTGGTGATGCGGGATATCTAGATGAAGATGGGTATCTTTATATCCATGACCGTGTGAAGGATATGATCATTTCAGGCGGTGAAAATATTTATCCTGCCGAAGTAGAGAATGCGATTTACTCTCATGATGACGTGGCCGACGTTGCGGTTATTGGGGTCCCTAATGATAAATGGGGCGAGGCCGTTATGGCATATGTTGTGCGTAAAGAGGGAGCTAAAAAAATCTCTTCCGAGGACGTGATCGAGTATACGCGCTCCAAAATCGCACGTTATAAATGCCCAAAGACGGTTGAGTTTATTGACGAGCTACCACGAAATGCATCAGGCAAGATATTGCGCAAAGATCTGCGGGCTCCACACTGGGCAGGTAAAGACAGACATGTCAACTAGCGTAGTCGGTTCAGAGCGAGCAATAGTAAACTAGGAGAGCAGAAATGACGATGACACCCGCCGAAGTTATGGAAACAGTCTACGCGCACATGCGCAAAGGCGAGTGGGATGAAGCTGAAAAATATGTCTCTGATGATTTCATTTTATATGAGCCAGAAAGTCTGCCTTACGGTGGTGAATGGAAAGGCAAAGATGTTTTTCGCCGTCTCTTCCCCGCAGTGATGGGGTCCTTTGATAATCCAACGCCTGAGGCCATAGAAATGACAGGCGGGAAAGAGTGGGCAAATTTAATCGTGAACTTTGTTGTGACCTCGAAAAAGACCGGAGTTCGGACAAGCTACCGCGTTATAGAATCTGCGCGAGTTCTTGATGGTAAAATGGTGGAAATGTACTTGCATTATTTCGATACAGTACAAATGGTTAAAGATTTCGAAGGTGAAGCATGAGCAATGAAATAAAGACCGTTGTTGTTTTAGGACCGTCTTCAGATCAAGGCTTACCGCTTATTCAGGCAATCTCTGACGCGGGTCTAA
>CAZJRU010000225.1:0-2749 GCA_964548315.1 uncultured Hellea sp. | reverse complement strand
CTCATCCAATTATTTACTAAGCTCCTTCAGCGCCACCTTAATCAAATCATCAAGCGGGGGGTCTTCTGGGAAGGTGTTATAGGCGGAGGCGACCGCCCGCAAGGCATCGGACTGACCAATGCCCAAATTCTCTAGTGCTGAGACGGCGTCATTTCTCAATTGCATATCAGACAGCCCTTCGGCGCGCGCGGCCTCAGACGGCGTCCCGCCGCTTGGCTTTGTAAAGACAGGCTGAAAACCACGGCCAGCCGGCGCAGGCTTACCCGAAAGCTCAATCGCAATACGGGCCGCAGACTTTGGCCCAATCCCTTTGGCGCGCGCAAAAGCCGTTTTATCTTCAAGGCTGGCGGCTGACAGAATTTGCCCCGGCGTCATAATATCTAATATGGCGAGTGCCGCTTTTGGCCCAACGCCTTGCACCGTTTGGAGACGCACAAACCAGGCACGCTCTTCTTCGCTATGAAAGCCGTAAAGCGTAATCGCCTGTTCGCGCACATGGGTTTCGACATGAAGACAAACGGTATCGCCTATATTTAGCTCAGCTAATGTCCGCGACCCACAGCTCAGTAAATAGCCAACCCCGTTTACATCGACAATGGCTTCCCCCGTCCCCGCCATAAGACAGGTGCCTGTTAACATTCCTATCATGTGTTTTGACCTATCACGATACTCTCCGAAACAATGTACCTGCCGCCTTAACGCGGTGGGCGTGACATATGGCAATAGCAAGCGCGTCTGCCGCGTCGCCCGCTTTGACGCCGCAGCCCGGCATAAGCACATTCATCATATGGGCGACTTGAGTTTTATCGGCGCCGCCAGTGCCAACCACTGATTTTTTGACAGAGCGCGGAGAATATTCGCCAATACCTAGCCCGGTGGTACTGGCGGCAAGCAAGCATGCGGCGCGAGCATGGCCGAGTTTAATCGCGCTGGCAGGGTTGTTTTTCATAAAGGCTTCTTCAACGGCCGCCTCAGACGGATCATGTAAATGGATAACACCGATAATCGTCTCAAAGAGTTCACGCAGCCGTAAATGTAACTCGGCCTTGGCATTCGGGCGGATAACCCCATGCGCCACATGACGCAATTTTGTCCCCTGCGCCTCGACGATACCCCAGCCGCAAGCGACAAGTGAGGGGTCTAGGCCGATAATCCGTGTCGATTCCATAATGAGAACAGTACGCGAACATTGGCGTTCTGCCAAGGATTAAAGCGTTAACAAAGTTCTAACCTTAGGCTGCGTAATGACCCATTTTTCCTTTTGCTTATTTTGGCAGTTTCTGCACATTAAAGGCGGAGAACGCTTTCATGAAATCTACAGATAATTTTCCTATCATTATTGGCGTGGGCCAAATTGTTGACCACTGGTCTGGTGATGACATCAACGCCGCCCCGAATCCTGTTAGCATTGTTCAAAAAGCCATAGCGCGCGCTTTAGAAGACACATCAAAAACGAATATAGCGAAGCATGTCGACTGCGCCGCTTTCGTGCGAAGTTTTCCCGATTCTTTGCCAATGCCTTATACCCCCTTTGGCAAAGTCAAAAATTTCTCAAGAGCTGTTATTGCGCAAAGCGACATCGATCCTCAGCAAGTTATCTATTCTAGCGCCGGAGGGGAGCAACCCCAAGTCTTGGTATCAAGGCTCTCAGAACAGCTTCATGCTGGAAATATCGAGCTGGCGGTAATTGCAGGCGGAGAAACGACAGGGGCGCTAAAGCTGGCTCTAAAAAAGGGTCACCAATTAGACTGGGCCGATAGCGCTGACGGAGATGTTGAAGATGACGGTCCAAAAACAGATTTCATATCAGGTTATGAAATTCGCAACGGCCTCGGTCTTCCGCCCAAAACCTATGCGGCGATGGAACAAGCTCTACGCGCCCGGCTTGGCATGACGAAATCCGAGTATCGTCAATATACGGGTCAAATTTTATCCAACCTGTCAAAGGTTGCCCAGACCAACCCCTATGCGCAATTCCCAAAGTTTCAAACGCCCGAATATTTAACGACCCAATCAAAAAGCAATTTCCCCATCTTTGAGCCATATTTGAAATGGCACATGGCCCAAGACGCGGTCAATCAGGCGGCAGCTTTGGTTTTGACCACGGCCCGAAAAGCCAAAGACCTTGGGATTGACAAGAGCAAATGGGTTTACCTTCACGGCTACGCCCAAGCCGAAGACGCACTTGTGTCAAAGCGGCCTGACTTATCGCGCTCAGACGCCATTGAGAGCGTCATTAAAAGAGCGCTGGAAGGCGCTAAACTTGCGCCGCAAGATATAACCCACCACGATATCTATAGCTGCTTTTCGGTCGTGACCCATTTGGGCGCTGAGTGCCTGGGGCTAGACCCGCTCCAAGACCAGCTGACGGTGACGGGCGGGCTTCCGTTCTTTGGCGGAGCTGGCAATAATTACTCCACCCACGCTATAGCGAGCCTTGTCGATAATCTGCGCGCAGACCCTAAAGCTTATGGACTTGTTCTCGCCAATGGCGGATTTATGAGCAAAGAAGCGGCTGGTGTTTACTCTGCCAAAGCGCCAGAAAAATGGGCACCTATTTCCAGTGGCGACTTACAAAAAGCTATCGACACTCGCCCCGATATTGCCATGCTAGATGAAGATTGTACGGCCGCGATTGAAGGCTATTGCGTCAAACATGGCCGCGAAGGCCTTGCAGGAGGATACATAATTGCGCGCAATGAAAAAGGGCGCGTCCTCGCCAATGTCAAAGCTGACGACATGGCCACGC
>CAZJRU010000224.1:0-2776 GCA_964548315.1 uncultured Hellea sp. | reverse complement strand
TCCATCACTTCGCCTTCAAATTCCAATAGTTCTTCTTTTGCCAAACTCAATCCTTACTTAGCTAAAACCAACACTCATCCGAGTCAGTATTTCTGGCCCTATATAGGGGTTTTTTATAAAAAAACAGGGATTATTCCAGAAAGATTAATCAAAACGGCGTTTAAGTCTCGCCTCTATATTATCTCGTATGGCTCGATAATTATTCATCATAGCCCGTACATCAAGAGACCCTTGCGTCGGGTCAGCTATCGGCCACCTCTCTACACGGGTCGGTGTACCATCAAAAGCCGCCTCAGCGGCAGCCGCAGCGGCCTCCGTAAAGCCTATAACTAAATCAACGGGGTTATCACAGACATCGCCTAATGTTTGGGCGATATGAGCGCTCATATCTACGCCTTTCTCGCGCATCACAGCCACCATCAGATCGTCCAGTTCTCCAGCGGCTATCCCGCAAGAACGGGCAGAAATATCAGGAAAGAGCTTATTCATAAGTCCGTCTGCCATCGGCGAACGAATAGAGTTTAAATAACACACAAATAGCACTGATTTAATTGGCGGCTGGGTCATTATTTTGGCCGCCTATGAAGGGAACAAATCAAGGTAAAAAAACGTCTCGACGTATTAAAATCAACCTCTATGGAATGCCTTAAACTATCGGTTAGCAAACGAGAGCCTTCATTATGCAAACCTCGGCGCCCCATATCAATCGCTTCAATTTTAGCAGAAGTCGCCGTCCGAATAGCGTTATGATAACTCTCACATATCAGAAAGTAATCTTTTACAATCCTTCGAAAGGGCGTCATTGAAAGCGTAAATTGACCAATTTCCATACCCGTGGATCGCTTTACATCGAAAATCAAACGCTGCCCATCCTGCAATGATAGGTTAACAAGATAAGGTCCTTTTTCACTTTCCAAGGGCCTAAACTCATTCTCTTCAAGTAAATCAAAAATGGCAACGCGGCGTTCATGCTGCATTTCCACATTGGTCACAGGAAGACTATCCGCGTCAATATTTAGCTCAACGATATAGTGATCGCTGCCAGTATCTCGTGTGTCATTCACAACGGATGCAACGGAATTTTATCCGTTGCCTTTGCTGTGGTCACGTCGGCCAAAATAACCTCTAAAGCCTCAACCTGTGCATGAAGTTCACCGTCTCCCGCGAAAACGAGTTTTACAACGCCTCCAGGCGCGTCAGTCATGTCAAAGTCAATATTTAACAAGACAGCCAAAGCCTCGGGGTCTTTTCTATCAATCCCCCGCGTTTTCACATTTAAAACGCCGTCAATACGCAATCCTGATTCAGCTCTGGCACCGACATCTTGCTCATGCCGAAAACGGGTCATTCTGATGGTCAATGATCGCCCGCGCATATTATAAGTGATTTCGCCAACACGCAAAATAGCGTCTTGTACCGCCGCGGCGATGATATTTAAATCATCCTGTGTCTCTGCTTTCAGGCGTAGTTTAGTCATTATTCCGTAATTTCAGCTTACTCTTTTTCTCTACGGATATTTGCACCGCATTGTCCAAGCTTTTTTTCAATGTGCTCAAAGCCGCGGTCCAAGTGATACACGCGTCCGACATGAGTCTCGCCTCGCGCGGCGAGCCCCGCATTGATAAGGGAGGCAGATGCGCGCAAATCAGTCGCCATGACGGGAGCGCCAATAAGCTCTTTAACTCCACGAACAATCGCTTCCCGCCCGGTAACGGTTATATCTGCGCCCATGCGGGATAATTCTGGGCAATGCATGAACCGATTTTCAAATATATTTTCTCGAATAATTGACACGCCATCCGCATGGCACATAAGCGCCATAAACTGAGCTTGTAAATCTGTTGGAAAGCCTGGGTAGGCTTGGGTATCCACATCCACCGCTTTGGGTCTGCCGCCGCCGCGTTCAATCAAAACGCTGGTTTCATCCAGGCTAACCTTAGCTCCCGCTTGCGCAATTAATGGCCAGAGCGAGCCTAAATGATCTGATCTAATATTGGTGAGCCGCACCGACCCGCCAGATGTCGCCGCAGCAAGCGCGTAAGTTCCGGCTTCTATCCTATCAGGCACCACGGAATGGGTGACGCCTTTCAAGCTTGAAACGCCCTTAATTCTAATTTCTGACCGCCCTGCTCCTGTAATCTTCGCCCCCATAGCATTTAGGCAATCTGCAAGGTCGATAATTTCTGGCTCACGTGCCGCATTATTCAAAACAGTCTCTCCCTTGGCCAATACAGCTGTTAAAATCGCATGCTCAGTAGCGCCGACACTAATGAAGGGAAATGTAATGTCCGCGCCTTTCAACCCGCCGCTTGTCTTTGCGATGACATAACCTTCTTCAAGTTTGATAATCGCGCCAAAGGACTCCATGGCCTTAAGATGCAGGTCAACAGGCCGGGCACCAATGGCGCATCCGCCAGGCAAAGACACTTTTGCAGAACCGTTACGCGCGATAAGCGGGCCTAAGACATTAAAGCTGGCCCGCATTTTTCGGACTAAATCATAAGGGGCTGTTGTCGAAGTGAGTTTCTTCGCATGAAGCGTCATCTCATCTCCCTTGCCCGCATTAATCTTGACACCAAGATGCGTCAGCAATTCTGCCATAGAACGGGTATCTCTGAGCCGCGGCATATTTTTTAATTTTACGGGCTGATCAGTCAGCAAACTGACTGCCATAAGTTTAATTGCGGAGTTCTTTGCGCCGCTTATTGAGATTTCACCATTAAGCGGAAAACCACCCTCTATAACAATCTTATCCATCATGATTCCTTTGCGAAAA
>CAZJRU010000223.1:0-2779 GCA_964548315.1 uncultured Hellea sp. | reverse complement strand
AGTTCAAGTGGGCGTCGGAATTAAACAGACCACGATCTGAACAGAGCCAACTCCCGAAGGATATTTTAAGGTCCGGTGGATTAGTGCTGCACACGAAACCCGCAGTGACCGTCACAAGCTATGTGGGGGTTAATGGGGCGGGGCGCAAGTGCTATTCGGTTAACCTTTATTCAGGATTAGAACCCAGTTTTGCGGCAAGACGCTCAATGCGTTCCGCCGCCTGCAAAAGACTTTCTGTCGCTTTTGTATCAGACACTTGCGAGGCCCGCAGCGCTTCCTCATTTTTCTTACGTAAATCTAATACCCGTTTGTCGACTTCGGTATCCACAGCTGTGTTCATGTCTTCCAGCTCATCCAGCATTGTTATGCCTGCCATGACCATAAGGCGGAGATCCCCGATTTGGCCAAATTGATCCGCCATACTATTGACGCGGTCATCAAGCTTTTGGCCAAGACGCGCCAGACGCTCTTCTTCACCATCTTCACAGCCCAGAGCATACCGTCGGCCATTTACACTAATGCTAACTTTCGCCATGGGTTAATCCTCTCCCAAAGCCAGGCGGACTTGTTTAATCACGCGGTCAAGTTCTGCCGTCGTTTCGTCCGCTAAATCGTTAAACTCTTTCTCGCGCGCCGCAAAGGTGTCCGTTTTGGCATTGGCCTCATCAAGGGCTGTCGCCAGCGAGGCGCGGTCTTCGGCGAGGGCCTTGGATTCGTTTAAAGCCGTTTCTAAACCACTCACCCGCGTTAAGAGAGGATCAAGCGCTCCCTCCAGAGACCGCAAAGCATTTTGCAATCTATCCGCCGCGATTTTCATGTCAGCGCTGTCATTCATGCGGAACCTCGAATCTCCCATTTATCCACCTAGAATGGCCCAGCATTAATAGTTTTGCAACAAGAGTATAGTAGGTTGACTTCAATTGTCCTGCACGCCATTGCGTGCGGGATTTAATGATTTTGATGACCCTTACGGGGTCGCGGAGACCTAAATGACGATCCGAATAGGAATTAACGGCTTTGGTAGAATTGGCCGCCTCGTAGCTAGAGCCATCGCAGAGTATGATATGGATGACGTCGAATTAGTCGCCATTAACTCACCCGGTAACGCGGAAACATCCGCTCATTTGCTGCGATACGATTCAGTTCACGGCCGTTTTAATTCCGTGGTCAAAGAAGGCGAAGGCTTTATTGATTACGGGCGCGGCAAAGTCCGCATGACACATGAGCGCGACCCGGCGAAAATTGGCTGGGGCGAGTTGGACGTTGATGTCGTCATGGAGTGTACTGGAATTTTTCGCTCCAAAGAAAGAGTGCAGCCCCATTTTGATGCTGGCGCAAAATCCGTTTTAATATCCGCCCCCGGCGACGGCGTAGATAAAACCATTGTTTTCGGCGTTAATGAAAACACACTGACAAAATCAGATACGGTCGTCTCCTGCGCCTCTTGTACAACAAATTGCTTAGCGCCCGTGGCTAAGGTGATTATGCAAGCTGTCGGCATTCGGCGCGGCTTTATGACAACGGTCCATAGCTATACGCAAGATCAGCGTATTTTAGATAATTCTCACAAAGATTTATACCGCGCGCGCGCCGCGGGACTAAACATCATTCCAACCAGTACAGGCGCGGCTAAAGCCGTTGGTCTTGTGCTGCCAGCGCTCTCGGGCTTATTATCCGGATCAGCTGTTCGGGTTCCGACGGCAAATGTATCCATGGTCGACCTCGCCTTTCAGCCAGAATTTAAAACAACCGCCCAAGACCTGAACGCCGCTATGGCAGAAGCGGCCAATGGACCAATGAAGGGCGTTTTAAGATATAGCAATGAAGCCTTAGTCAGTTCAGACCTTAATCATGACCCGCACTCGGCAATTTTTGCAGCGCCTTTAACAAAAGTTATTGATGGGCACCTTGTTAAAATTATTGCGTGGTATGATAATGAGTGGGGGTTTGCTAACCGTATGATAGATGTGGCTCGTGCCATGCACAAAACTCAGGATACATAAAATATGAAATTTCGCCGCCTCGACGATCTCACAAAAAAGAAAAACAGCCTCAAAGGCAAAACCGCTTTAGTTCGCGTAGACTTCAACGTGCCTCGTAATAAAGATGGCTCCATATCTGATGATACGCGCTTACTTGCGGCTGTCCCCACTATTAAGGCCTTACAAGCGGCCGGCGCCAAAATTGTCCTGCTTTCGCACTATGGACGGCCAAAAGGCAAACCCAGCAAAAAACTATCGCTAAGTTTTATTGTTCCCGCTCTTGTCGAAGCCTTGGACGATGAAGTTGGCTTTAGCGAAAAGCTTTCCGAGCCTTTAGTTGATACGATGCACCCCGGTGATATCCTCCTGATTGAAAATACGCGTTTTTCAGAAATGGAAACAGCGGGCGATCGCGCCATGGCTGAATATCTGGCCGAGCATGGCGATATTTTTGTTATGGACGCTTTTTCAGCCGCCCATCGCAATCATGCCTCCAGCGCGGTAGTTGGCGAAATTCTACCCTCTTACGCCGGCCTTGCGATGGCGCGCGAGCTTGATCACATTTCTCAAGTTTTAGATAATCCGAAGAAACCCGTTATGGGCGTCGTCGGGGGGGCGAAAGTCTCAACGAAAATTGACCTTCTTGAAAGCCTTGTGTCCAAACTAGATATTCTGGCGATTGGCGGGGGTATGGCGAACACTTTTCTTTTCGCGCAAGGCCATAATGTTGGGGCCTCGCTCTGTGAAAAAGAGCTTAAAGATAAAGCTCTGGAGATTATGAAAGCTGCTAAAAAAGC
>CAZJRU010000222.1:0-2797 GCA_964548315.1 uncultured Hellea sp. | reverse complement strand
TCTGGTTTCTCCATGCCCATCTAAAAAGCAATCAAGTCTTCTATAAAATACGGCCTCGAGGTCTTCGCGGAAAAGGGGATAATCATGAAGACCTCGAGGTGCGCCCCACACAAGCAATGTTTAAAATCATAAGTGCTTTTAAGATGGGAATGTCCTGGCATTCGAATATTAAAACGCGGCTCGTAGCGCCTATTTATTAGGCTTAGACATCGATTTAGCCGAGTTTTCATACAGCTCGAAAATGACCCCATTACGTCTGCCACGTCTTTTTTTCAGTCTAAAAATATGTATCAATGATTTAAACAAGATGCGCCCCTGTTAGTAAATAGTCTAATCTAATGCTCTCCTACTACCATAATTACATGCTATTTAAAAGAGAAAAAGTGACAGCCACTACCTTTAGAATCAAAATTTGAAGCAAGGTGGTGAGTTGACTTAATTTAAGCAACGTCACATGTTTGAGCATAACACATCTTTGATTGAAAGGTCGATCATGCTCAAGCTTTATGATTGCACGACAGCTCCCAGTCCGCGCCGCGCGCGTATGTTACTTGCTGAGAAGAATATTGACTGTGAGAACATTCAGATTGATCTGAAAAGCGGAGAGCAAATGGGCGACGCCTTCAGAGCGATTAATCCGCGCTGCACTGTCCCTGCACTGGTCACAGAAGACGGCGAGACGCTCACCTCTAATGCTGAAATTCTGGCCTTTATTGAAGCGCAATATCCCGATCATCCCCTCACCGGCACAACGCCCGCAGAGAAGGCCCGTATCGCCAAATGGAATTGGCGCGTGGAATGGGAAGGTCTCTCGGCGATTGCTGAGGCGCTTAGAAATGCCTCCCCCGCTATGAAAGACCGCGCCTTGCCGGGGCCGCGTAATGTGAAACAAATTCCAGAGCTGGCCCAGCGCGGGCTTTCGCGCATCGCTTGGTTTTTTGAGGACCTCAACGCCCAGCTCGAAAACAACGCATTTGTGGCCGGGGATAACTATTCCGTTGCCGACATCACCGCCACAATAACGGTGGACTTTGCCCGCTGGGTCAAAGTCTATCCGCTCGAAACGCAAACCGCGCTGCTAAAATGGCATAAAACCATGTCAGAACGGCCCAGCTATACGGCTTAGCTAATAATATATTAGGTATATCTGTTAAATATGACAGCGCTGTCACGCTAAATCATTGAAATAATTAGATTTTTACAAGTTATAAAGTTGATTATGATATTGTCTCTGTTACTGACCTTATCACTCTATAACTGGGATTATCTTCATGAGCGCGAATACACGAAAGCTCGGCGTTGCCGGGTTCGATGACGACTACAATATCAATTGGAACTGGAGCCCTGCCCGCTTCTACGAACAAGCTGTCAAAGAAGAAGGCGCGCAAATCGCAAAAGGCGGCGCGATTGTCGTTAAAACAGGCAAGCATACGGGACGTTCGGCGCAAGATAAATTTGTCGTTCGCGATGAGGTCACTGAGGATAAAGTATGGTGGGAAGCTGCAGACCATATTTCGCCCGAGCAATTTGACGCTCTGCGCGTAGATTTCGAAGCGCACATGAAGGGGCTTACCCTTTATGGCCAAGATACATTTGGCGGCGCCGACCCTGAACACCGCTTGCCGGTCCAAATCATAACGGAATATGCCTGGCACGGATTATTTGTGCATCACCTGCTGCGCCAGCCCTCTGCGGAAGATCTCAAGACTTATAAGTCTGAATATACCATCATCAACTTGCCCAGTTTTCGGGCAGACCCAAGCCGGCATGGCGTGCGCACAGAAACAGTGATTGCCGTCAACATGAAAGACAAGGTTGTTCTGATTGGCGGAACGTCTTACGCTGGGGAAACCAAAAAATCCGTTTTCTCAATTATGAATTACCTTCTGCCCGAAAAACGGGTCATGCCGATGCATTGTTCGGTTAATGTCGATGATAACGATAATGGCGCTATTTTCTTTGGCCTCTCCGGGACGGGTAAAACAACGCTATCGGCCAACCCAGACCGCACCCTTGTGGGCGATGATGAACATGGATGGTCAAAGAACGGATTGTTTAATTTCGAAGGCGGATGTTACGCCAAGATGATTAATCTGTCAGCCGAAGCTGAACCCGAAATTTTTGCGACGTCAAAAATGTGGGGAACCGTGCTGGAAAATGTCGTTATGGACCCCGCCACGCGCGAGCTCGATTTTGACGACGATAGCCTGGCCGTCAACAGCCGAGGTGCCTATGATTTAACGGCTATTCCAAACTCGAGCCCAACAGGCCGCTGCGGACAGCCCAAAACGCTTGTGATGTTAACGGCAGACGCCTTTGGCGTGTTGCCTCCCATTTCAAAGCTAACGCCCCAGCAAGCCATGTATCACTTCCTCTCGGGCTACACGGCGAAAGTCGCCGGGACTGAGAAAGGTGTTGTCGAACCTACAGCGACGTTTTCGGCGTGCTTTGGCGCGCCCTTCATGCCGCGTCACCCCGCCATTTACGGAGAGCTATTACGAGATCTTATCGCGGAAAATGGAGTGCAGTGTTGGCTTCTCAATACAGGCTGGACGGCTGGCCCTTACGGGACAGGATACCGCATGCCGATTAAGGCCACGCGGACAATGCTCAACGCCGCGCTTGATGGGTCTTTGGCGAGAGGCGAGTTCAGACGAGATGTAAACTTTGGCGTTCATGTCCCAACGGCCATTGACGGCGTAGACCCTGCCCTACTTGACCCGCGCAGTACATGGTCAGACGGCGCAGCTTATGACGCTCAAGCCGAAAAATTGGTCGCTATGTTTATCGATAATTT
>CAZJRU010000221.1:0-2816 GCA_964548315.1 uncultured Hellea sp. | reverse complement strand
CAGCAAATTTCATCCATCACAGGCGTTGAGAGCGCTGACACCTTTGTGCGCCCGATTTATGCGGGTAATGCAATGGCGACAGTTAAATCCTCAGATGCTAAAAAATGCATCACTGTGCGGACAACGGCTTTCGCCGCCGCAGCTGAGGGTGGCTCTGCTTCTGTTGAAGTAATTGCTGATCCAAAAGGTCCGTTTAAAGCAGAATATGTTGGTGAAGAGCTTTCCAAATCTGATCGTCCTGAACTTACCGCCGCCAAGGTTGTTATCTCTGGTGGGCGCGGCATGGGCAGCGGCGAGAACTTTAAGCTTCTTGAAGGAATCGCTGATAAACTTGGCGCGGCTATGGGCGCGTCACGCGCGGCTGTAGATGCGGGTTTTGTCCCTAATGACTGGCAAGTCGGCCAAACCGGTAAAGCGGTTGCACCTGAGCTTTATATTGCGGTGGGTATTTCCGGCGCGATTCAGCATTTGGCTGGGATGAAAGATTCTAAAGTCATTGTCGCGATAAACAAAGACGAAGATGCCCCAATTTTCCAAGTTGCGGATTACGGTTTGGTCGCAGACCTATTTAAAGCCTTGCCTGAGTTTGAAGACGAGCTTTCAAAAGTAGGTTTGTAAAGCTAGAGATAAAATTAGAATAAGCCCGTCTCTTTCAGGCGGGCTTTTTTGTTGGTGAGGAAGTCGTCAAATCAGGTGTATTCGTGTTGAGACGTTAATCAATTTATACTGACGAAAACCCTTGGATAACATTGGCTGTATTGCTTCCGATTTCTGGAACGCCATACCCGCCCTCCATAATGAAAATGGTTGGCAAACCAAGCGTCGCAATGGCGGCGCCATAATCATGATAATCAGGCTGTTTGAGTTTAAAGCTGCTAATAGGGTCATGTTCATAGGTATCAACGCCTAGCGAAACAATAAGAGCCTGAGCGCCGAATTTTTTTATTTTAGATAGAGCGTCAGTTAAAGCTGCGCGCCATATCTCATAGGTACTGCCCGCTGGGAGAGGGTAATTGACATTAAACCCTTCGCCTTTGCCTTGCCCAACCTCATCTTTATGGCCCCAAAAATAAGGGAAGTGATAATCAGGCTCTCCATGAATCGAAGTAAAGAGAACATCGTCACGTGCGTAAAAAATATCTTGCGTGCCATTACCGTGATGAAAATCAACATCCAAAATCGCGGTTCGCGCGACGCCGTTATTTTGTAAGGCTTGGGCGGCAATGGCCGTAAAATTAAGCAGGCAATAGCCAGACATATAATTTGCGCCCGCGTGATGACCGGGTGGCCGCGAGAGGATAAATGCACTCTCGCCGGTGTTACGCGATGTTGTGATAGATTGCACAGCCCCAACAGTTATATCTGCAATTGATTTTAACGCTCGCCAGCTCGTCTGGGTTACGACTGTATCTGAAGATGTGCAAAAATACCCAGCCGCCCCATCAATGTCTTTAGGCGGTGAGGCGCGTCGTTGATTATAGGGATAGCTCATTGGCAAAACATCCCCGCTATAACCTGCGGCAGACCAGCGTGCCCAAGCTGTTTGCAGAAAATCGATATATTCAGCGCTATGGACGGCTGTAATATCATTTAAGTCGCATGACGGCGCCGTCTGGAAGTCTGTGAACCCTTGTTTTTTCATTCCTGCCATCAACATTTCCATGCGGTGAGGGCCTTCATGTGGAGACACCATAGCGCCGCGATGTAATTCGGCTTTTGGTGCATGGTAGATATGGTCGGGTGAGTAAAAAATCTTCATGGTGATAATCTTTACATGCTTAAAATTCCGCGTCATGGAAAAAGGGCGTATGTAAAATAAATAATTTAGGAGATATCATGACGCCTTTTATTGTAGCGGCGGTTCAGACAGGGTCTAAACTTTTTGATACACGCGCAACGATTAATCTCTTTGCTGAAAAATTACAGGCGGCCAAGGCTTTAAAAGCTGACCTCGTTGTCTTTCCCGAAGCGTTTATAGGGGGCTATCCCAAAGGTATTGATTTCGGGGTGCGCGTAGGCATGAGATCGGCGCAGGGCCGTGAGCATTTCCAAGCTTATTATGACGGCGCAATATCTCAAAGCTCATCTGAACTTGAGCAGATATGTGACATCGTCAAAGAGACAGGTGTCAATACGGTTCTCGGCATCATCGAAAAAGAGGCAGGTACTTTATATTGTTCATCACTTTGCATCAATAGAGACGGAACGATTTTGTCATGGCATCGGAAGCTAATGCCTACAGCGATGGAGCGCGTCATTTGGGGACAAGGAGATGGCTCAACAATGGATGTGGCGCAGACGGATGTTGGAAAAGTCTCTATGGCGATTTGCTGGGAAAATTACATGCCTTTATATCGTAGCCATTTATATAATCAGGGAACTCAAATACATTGCGTGCCAACCGTTGACGACAGAGACGTCTGGATACCCACAATGCAAATGATCGCCTTAGAGGGACGCTGTTTTGTCGTAAGTGCCTGCCAATTCATGACAGTTGGGGATGTCAAAGCGAAATGGTTTAATCCCATACAAGGTACAGAGCCTGAGATTGTTCTGATCGGCGGTGGAAGCTGTATTATATCCCCCATGGGAGATATCCTTGCCGCCCCGATTTATAATCAAGAGGCGATACTCACGGCACAAATTGATTTAAATGAGATCACGCAGGGTAAATTCGATCTTGATCTCTCAGGTCATTATAGCCGCCCAGATGTTTTCAGCTTATCGGTAAATACTAAATCATGAATGGCTTACAGGCCTTAAACTGTTTCCCCGTAAACGACATAGCGCAGAGGTCCGCCATAGCTTAGCGCCGA
>CAZJRU010000220.1:0-2821 GCA_964548315.1 uncultured Hellea sp. | reverse complement strand
GCACAAAGACAGCCTTTAAGAAAAATGTCGAACGCGAATATGAGCGCAATGGCGAACGTTATGACTTCCTCAAATGGGGCCAAGAAGCTTTTGATAATTTCTCTGTGGTGCCTCCGGGCACAGGCATTTGTCACCAAGTCAACCTAGAGAACCTGGCCCAAACTGTTTGGACAAAGTCAGAAGGCGGCAAAACATATGCCTTCCCTGACACGCTTGTCGGAACCGATTCGCACACAACCATGATTAACGGCCTCTCTGTTTTGGGTTGGGGCGTCGGCGGAATTGAAGCCGAAGCCGCGATGCTCGGCCAGCCTATCTCTATGCTTATTCCCGAAGTTGTCGGTTTTGAGCTTAAAGGTAAATTACCAGAAGGCGCGACCGCCACTGACCTTGTTCTGCGCGTTGTTGAAATGTTGCGCGCCAAAGGCGTGGTCGGTAAGTTCGTCGAATTTTACGGCCCTGGTCTTGATCACTTGTCACTTGAAGATCAAGCAACACTTGCCAATATGGCGCCAGAATATGGCGCAACTTGCGGCTTCTTCCCTGTCGATGATGATACACTGAAATATCTAAACGCAACTGGGCGCGATAAGCAGCGTATTGAACTGGTGGAAGCTTATGCCAAGGCTCAAGGCTTATGGCGCGACGGAACGACGCCGACCTTTACAGATACGCTCTCATTAGACATCAAATCTGTTATGCCCGCCATCTCAGGTCCGAAACGTCCGCAGGACCGTTTTGACCTTAAAGGCGCAAATGTTCACTTCGCGAAAATCCTACGTGATGAGTATAAAAAGACGCCTGTTGGCGATAGCTCTGTTCAAGTCAAAGGCCAGCCTTACCACATTGACCATGGTGATGTTTTCATCGCGGCGATTACCTCTTGCACCAATACCTCAAACCCCTCTGTGATGATGGCCGCGGGACTTGTTGCGCAAAAAGCGAACGCGCTCGGCCTTACCGTTAAGCCTTGGGTAAAAACCTCCCTCGCGCCGGGCTCACAAGTCGTGGGTGAATATCTTGAGAAATCAAATCTGCAAACTGAGCTCAATCAACTTGGTTTTGATGTTGTCGGGTACGGCTGTACAACATGTATTGGTAACTCTGGACCGCTTGCCCCTGAACTTGCAGAGGCGATTAGCGAAGGCGACCTTGTCTCTTGTTCAGTGCTGTCAGGTAACAGAAACTTTGAAGGCCGAATTGGTCCGGATATTAAGGCCAACTTCTTGGCCTCACCGCCACTTGTTGTCGCTTACGCGCTTGCAGGTTCGCTCCATCATGACTTTGACCGCGACCCACTTGGCGTCGGCAAAGACGGCAAAGAAATTTACCTCAAAGACATTTGGCCAAGCTCCAAAGAAATCGCAGATGTTGTGCGAAAAATCATCACGCGCAAAATGTTCACAGAGCGTTATGCCAACGTCTTTAAAGGCGACAAGGACTGGCAGAAAATTAAGGTCACAGGCGGTAAGACATATAACTGGGCGCCTAAGTCCACCTATGTGCGTAACCCGCCCTATTTTGACGGCATGACAACCACGCCTGATCCTGTTGAAGATGTCAAAGGCGCGAATATCTTAGCGCTTCTTGGCGACTCGATTACGACCGACCATATCTCACCTGCGGGCGCGATTAAGCATGACGGCCCTGCTGGAGATTATCTCTCAGCCAATAAAGTTCCTAAGGCCGAGTTTAACTCATTTGGGTCTCGGCGCGGCAACCATGAAGTAATGATGCGCGGCACCTTCGCCAATATCCGTATCAAGAACCAAATGGCGCCAGGTACAGAAGGCGGCGTGACGAAACATATCCCGTCTGGCGAAGTCATGAGTATCTTTGACGCGGCGCAAAAATACGCCAAAACCAACACAGACCTCGTTGTCTTTGCGGGCGGCCTATATGGGAATGGGTCTTCACGGGACTGGGCCGCGAAGGGCACAATCCTTCTTGGCGTTAAAGCCGTGATTGCTGCAAGCTTTGAGCGTATTCACCGCTCTAACCTTATCGGTATGGGCGTTCTTCCGCTGGAGCTTGCCAAAGGCGACACATGGCAATCCCTAGGCATGAAAGGCAGCGAGACTGTCTCGATTTCAGGCATAGCCGGACTTAAGCCGCGCGGCACACTGGATGTGAAAATTGACTTCCCTGATGGGTCGTCAAAAACCATCACAGCCAAAGTGCGTATCGATACCGATAATGAGCACGAATATTACAAAAATGGCGGCATCTTACATTACGTGCTGCGTAACCTCGCAACGCAAGCGCAGGCCGCTGAGTAACCTTAACCGCTAAGACAAGCTTTAGGCCTCGGAGTTTTCCGGGGCCTTTTTTGATGGCGGATCAATAATAAAGAACACCAAGGCCATACCCGCATAACCGAGCAAAAAATGCCCATAATCTAAGAGTAGCAAGTTTAAAGGCGTACCAACAAAAAGCGTTGTGTTCCCAAGGGCAGGAAGCACCAACAAAGTCGAGAGCAAAACGCTCACTCCCATATAATGCCAAAATGTCTTGGCCCGCATAAATTTCAAAGCAAAGAAAATCCCCGCCGCCTGCACCAAGCTAATCAGCACAACAAAAACATCCTGAATGCCCCCGCGCTGCTCGGCCATTTCGATGAGGGCGGTTTCGCTGCGCCCAATGAGGCTTTGCCAAACATCATCAAAGACGGTGGCATACCAAACATAACCCCAGATAGAAAACGCTATGGTCGCAAGAATAAGAGCCAAAATTATGCGTATCATTACAACCGCCTTTTAAACATATAGTTCTTCAAGCAATTTAAGTGCCATGTGTCAGCTCAAGCCCAATGCGCCTGTGA
>CAZJRU010000219.1:0-2836 GCA_964548315.1 uncultured Hellea sp. | reverse complement strand
CTTGTCCTGCAATATCAGGCGCTGAGCCGTGAATAGGTTCATACATGCCAACTTTACCGTCCGACAAAGAGGCGGAAGGTATGACGCCCATAGAGCCAGCGAGAACCGAGGCTTCGTCTGTTAGAATATCGCCGAACATATTTTCCGTCAGCACAACATCAAAGTCTTGCGCCCGTGTCAGCATATGCATGGTCATGGCGTCGACTAAGAGGTGCTCTAATTCGACCTCAGGATAATTTTCTGCGACCTTAATGACGGTCTCGCGCCAGAGGCGGGAGGTTTCCAAAACGTTGGATTTATCAACGGAGGTAACTTTCTTGCGGCGCTGCATCGCGAGGTCAAAAGCCTTTATCGTAATACGCTCTATTTCGGCTTCGCTATAGCGGCACTCATCATAAGCGCCTAAATTATCGCGGCCTTTTGTGCCAAAATAAATTCCGCCGGTCAGCTCACGCATAACAACGAAATCTGTGCCTTCAAGGCGCTCGCGCTTAAGCGGCGCGCGGTCTATCAAGGCGGGGTAAGGCTTGCACGGACGAATGTTAGCGTAAAGGTTCAGGTTTTTTCGTAGCGGCAATAATGAACCTAGCTCCGGCCTGTCAGGGCCTTTTAAATGATCCCATTTCGGCCCGCCGACAGCCCCAAGCAGTATCGCGCCTGTCTTTTCACAAGAGGCATATGTATCGTCTGGCAGAGGCGTTCCAACTGCGTCAATCGCCGCCCCGCCAATGAGGCCAAATTCAGGCTCAAGCGTATGCCCGTAATGTCCGGCCATAGCATTTAAAACGGTCATCGCCGCTTCGCCGACTTCAGGCCCAATACCGTCGCCAGGAAGGTAAGTGAAATTGATATTAGCCATGCTTAAACTCGGTTAGATTCGAAAGCGGCAATAGCCTCATTCTGGTTTTGTAGATATCCCATTTCGTCCACGCCTTCCATGAGACAATGGCGAGAAAAGGCATCAATATCGAAAGAATATGTCCCGCCGTTTCGCGGCAAATGCACTTCGCATTTTTCAAGATCAATGGTGATTTCTGCTCCAGGGTTTTCCAATAACCAGGCATGGGCGCGCTTTTCTATAACGATGGGCAGTAGTCCATTTTTCAGAGAATTATTACGGAAGATATCAGCAATTTCGGAACTTATAACGACGCGAAACCCATAATCAGTGAGACCCCAAGGCGCATGCTCACGCGATGAGCCGCAGCCAAAATTATGTCCAGCGACGAGAATTTCACAGCTTTTACCGTCTTCGGTATTTAAGGCGTGGTCTGTGAGCTCGCCGTTGTCGTCATAGCGCAGATTTGCAAAGACATGCTCTCCTAATCCAGCCTTAGTTGTCATGGATAAGAACTTCGCGGGCATAATTTGGTCAGTATCAATATTGCTCGGAGGCAAGACCATTGTGCGAGAGGTGACTTTGTTCAAAGGACGGAAACTCATGCGGCTCTCCCCAAGGTTCTCGGGTCGGTGATGACGCCAGTGATTGCCGTGGCGGCCGCCGTTTCAGGGGAGGCAAGAACGGTGCGTACGCCCGGCCCCTGACGCCCCATAAAGTTTCGGTTCGACGTTGAGACAACAAGGTCTCCCGGCGCGCCGATGTCCCCGTTCATGCCCAAACACATAGAGCACCCAGCTTCGCGCCACTGCGCGCCAGCGGCGATGAAGATTTTATCAAGGCCTTCTTCTTCGGCTAAAGCTTTGGTGATACCTGACCCAGGCACGATAATTGTTGTCAGGGAGACCTTCTGGCCGTCTAAAATCGAGGCGGCGGCTCGTAAGTCCTCTAGGCGGCTATTTGTACAAGAACCAATGAAAACCTTATCGGCTTTGGTGCCCGAAATTTTGTCACCCGATTTGAGATTCATATACTCGAGCGCCGCTTTATCGGCATCTGTGTTGGCTGCGGGTATGAGGCTGTCAATAGAGATGCCCATGCCAGGATGCGTTCCGTAGGTCACCATAGGCTGAATATCTTCCGCTTTGATGTGGACTTCTTTGTCAAAGACGGCGCCAGCATCTGTGCGCAGCTTACGCCAGTCATCACAAGCTTTCATGAAGTCTTTTGGGGCCTTGGCGCGGCCTTGCAAATATTGGAAGGTTTTGCGGTCTGGCCCGACCATGCCGCAGCGCGCCCCAGCCTCGATGGACATATTACAAACGGTCATCCGGCCTGCCATTGACATCTCTTCGAAGACATTGCCGCGATATTCCAGCGCGTAGCCTGTCCCGCCGCCAATTCCAATTTTGGCGATAATGGCGAGTATGACATCTTTGGGCGTCACGCCTGCACCCAGCTCTCCATTGACATTTATCGCCATGGTTTTGGGCTTAGGCATTAAGATACATTGATTAGCCAGCACATGACCGACTTGCGTTGTGCCAATACCAAAAGCGATAGCGCCGAACGCGCCGTGTGTGCTGGTATGGCTATCTCCGCAAACAATCGTCATGCCAGGCTGCGTCGCGCCGAGCTCTGGTCCCATAACATGGACGATGCCGCGATTATCGCTCTCCCAGCTATGAACCTCAATACCATGTTCTTTGACATTATCTAGCAATGTCGCGACTTGCTTTTCTGCCTGCGCGGTATGATAGGCAGGCGACCCATCCTCATTAAATAAGGTTGGCGTCGAATGATCTATCGTCGCAAGCGTGCGGTCAGGCCGGCGAACTTTGAGGCCGCGATTGTTAAGTTCAGTAAAGGCTTGCGGTGTTGTAACCTCATGGATGAGATGCAGGTCGATATACAGGGTCGCAGGATTACTTTCTGTTTCAGGCACAACAACATGTTGTTCCCAAACTTTATCAAAGAGTGTTTTAGGCATAATTAGTG
>CAZJRU010000218.1:0-2844 GCA_964548315.1 uncultured Hellea sp. | reverse complement strand
CCCAGGTGACCCGTCCCATTAGGACAGGCTTCCCCATCGTGACCTTTTTAAAATACTTCAAATCTGACGAAAGTTTCCATGGGAGGTCACCCTCGACGCCAATTACGCCATTGCGAGACTTGGCAACGATCAAACTTAGCTTAGGATTCGCTCTCATGAATATTGGTTACACCTTAGCGTAAGTTAGGTATAGAGACATCATGTCCAATTACGCGCAAAAAGAACCCCCGAAAACCAGTCTTCGTTTTTTCAAATACACGCTGCTCTATATTCTCCTCATCCCCTTCATTAATTGGAGCTTCACTTGGGCGCCTATGGTAGAGCTCCCGGGACTTGCCGCTTGGGCTTTTAATCCCGTTACAGTTGTTACGGGCCTGGTCTTGGTTGTGCGTGATTTTGCCCAAAGAGAGATTGGGCATGAAGTCCTTATCGCTATGGCGATTGCCCTCTTTCTGACCTACGTCACCTCAGGCGGAGCTTTGGCGCTAGCCAGCGGCGTAGCCTTCCTCATTTCGGAATTAGTAGATTACGCGCTATTCACGCTCACAAAATATAAGCTCTCGACGCGGGTTCTGCTCTCATCAGCTCTCGCGGCCCCGATAGATACAACCGCTTTTCTTTACGGCGCGAGCTTTATCCGCGATGCCCAGCTCACCGTGCCCAATGTCGTGATGAGCGTTGGCGGTAAAATGTTTGGTGCCGTTATAATTTGGTGGCTTATCAAGCAAAGAATGGAACGTTAGGCCTTCAAGCCTTTTGGCCGTAAGAAAACGCGGTGCGTAACTAAGAACACTCCACTTATCGCAAAGAGCAGAGCGAGAAATGCCGATAACCGCAGCCACCAACTATTGAAATTATCTCGCGACTTGTAATCCATGATATGTAACATCCACATGAAATCATATGCTCTCCATAACTTGGTTCTGACCGCCCGTAGCTCGGCCGTATCTGCATCCAGATAAAGTCGTGTTTTAGATTTATCATCAAATTGCACCTGCCAGACAGGCGGCGGACGGCGATATTCAAGCGGGACTTCCGCCAAGCGTTTAATAGCTAAGATCTGCCCATCACCTTTGTAATATTTTGTCGCGGCTACGCGGATACTGTCTTCTGCAATCGGCTCCCAAGCTTTACCGGTTCGTGCGTTCAGAAGTTGCGTTCCATTATCCCCGATAAGCGCATAGGCTGGCTCTCCAGCGAGCGACGTCAGAGAAGCCCCCGTTAGCTCCCCGTCATAGGCCGTCATAGCAATTTCAATTGGTATGACAGTCGCATCTGAAAGAGACCACGCCGCCTTCTCTGCCAAATGCGACCCGCGCACTTCATCTATGGGGAACAAGGCCATAAAGAGACCAGATGCAAACCAGAGTAAAATCTGAACACCCAGAACAAGTCCCGCCCATTTATGCGCGCGGGTCAAATATTTCCAAAAATCACGTTTCGTCATGCGCAGCGGTTTACGGCTGTTAAGCCAGCAAATCAAAGGTTAGATAGTCGCATGAAGATCGCTCTGTTGATTCTAATCGCTGCGACGGTAACAGCCTGTATTTCTGGGATATTTGGCATGGCGGGCGGCATGATATTTATGGGCGTCATTGCCAGCCTTATGGGCGTGGCCGAAGCTATGGTTGTTCACGGCGCGGTTCAAAGCGTGAGCAATTCCTCTCGCGCCTATTTTTTAAAATCGAATATTCGCTGGGACATCCTTGGATATACATTACTCGGCGCGTTGCCCGCTATTGTAGCCCTCGCCATGATAAGCTTTATCCCAAGCAAAGCTGCGCTCTTTATTGTCCTCGGCTTGCTTCCCTTTATTCTTTGGCTCCCGAAAGGCCTCTTTAAAGGAGACGCGGCAAAACCTCGCCATGCCGCGCTTTGCGGGGCAATGGTGATGGGGCTGAACCTATCAGCGGGCGTCGCAGGCCCAGCGCTTGATTTCTTTTATGTTAAGACAGACCTCACCCGTAAAGAAATCGTCGCCACAAAAGCCGTCACAATGTTCGCCTCGCATATGGTCAAAATAGTTTATTTTGGACTTCCGCTGGTTGCCGCCAGCGGACTAACCACACTCCCGTCATTATGGGTTTTCGTCTTAGCCATCCCATGTATTATTATTGGAACATTTGCCGGAACTCGGATTTTAAACCGCCTGTCCGATATTCATTTCAAGAGCTATACAAAATACCTCGTAACAGCGATTGGGATAATTTATCTCTGGCGCGGCTTGACCTTGTTAGGTTGACTACCACGTTTGTCAAAATAAGTATAAAGCCCAACACCAAAGACTGTTATCGCCGTCCCTAGACCGTCAATGAAACCAAAGGGCTCACCCAGAACAATTATGGCTAAAGCAATTGTTGAAATCGGCGCAATCATACCCACAGCAGATGTCGCCTGAGGTCCAACTTTGGATATCGCCATATTGACCATGAAGGACGGCAGAAGCGTTGAGAAAAACGCCAATGCGACCCCCAAAATCCAAATTCGTAACGGCAGATTAAGCACATCCGAAACATCGCCTAAGACTATGTTTTCAATTGTAAAATGTAGAAATATCAAAGATCCAGCCCCCAGCATGGCGCAGCATGTAAAGATAGGGCTACTGAGGCGCGAAATCATTGGTTTGGCAAAGAGCTGAAAAAAAGCAAAAAAGGCGGCGCAGAGTAATATCATCGCCGACCCTAAGGGAACATTCACGCCAATAGCTATGTCCCCCGTCATAAAAATAAGACCTATCCCCGCATACGCAATGACAACTGCGAACACGGCCTCTTTGGTAAGAGGTTTGCCAAAAAACATGGCGCCAAAAATAAAAACAAAAATTGGATATGTGAACAGCAATAA
>CAZJRU010000217.1:0-2855 GCA_964548315.1 uncultured Hellea sp. | reverse complement strand
TTTGAAGCGCCGAAAATTGACCGTCAGAATTTTAAAATTCAGGTCTCTGACCGTGACGCGCAGCCTTTGGTTCGTATTCCGCCAATCATGCCGCCTCGTGCTGAAAAATCAGGACATTGCCGTGTTCGCTTTGACGTGAGCCCAGAAGGCGCGCCGTTTAACGTGACAACGACTTATTGCACACAAAAGCTTTTTGAACGTGCCACCATTAAATCTGTGACAAAGTGGAAGTATAATCCAAAAATCGTTGATGGTCGTGCCGTTGCCCGGTCAGGTGTTGAAAATAAAGTGACTTACCGTCTGACAGATGAGCGCGGAAAAATTATTCCAGAATAGGAATTGATGCCTGCAACTTAGCAGGCCCGCCGATCATTAAGACTGTATAGAAAATAAAATAACGGAGTTAGCATATGCTAAGCAAATTGTCGAAAATGTCTCTTATGAGTCTATTGAGTGGCACAGCTATGTGTTTGGGGGCTATTGCAGTCTCGGGCGTAACGACTGCAGCTTACGCGCAAGAAGGACGTCAGTTCTCAGCCAAAGCGGGTGAAACCGTGAATGAAGCTCTGCAATTCATTAATTCCAACCAACATAGCGCGGCTTTATCCAAACTTGGAGAGGCTTTGTCTATTCCTGAGCTCAACGCCTATGAGCGCTCGACAATTAATCAAATGCAAGGCGCAAGCTATTATGAGCTTAACCAATATGGCCCTGCCATTAGCTCTTTTCAAAACGCTATTAATGCGGGAGGTCTTCTGCCCAATGAGGCCGACGCGCTTCGCGTAAACATCGCGCAGTTGATGATTGCTGACGGACAATACGCGCAAGGCGCTGGCGAGCTTGAGAATTATTTGAACCGCGGCGGCCAGCAAAAGCCGCAATACATTGAAATGTTAACCCAAGCTTGGGTCCAGTCTGATAATTATTCGCGTGCGCTGCCATGGGCTGAGAAATGGTTTAATGGCGCCAATCCAAAAGAGCGTAAGCATTTTGACTTGATGAATTTCCTTTATAATAATCTTGGTCAACAGGGACGTCAGGCAGACATCGTCAAGCAGATGATTAACCGTTGGCCTGAAGATAAAACCCTTTGGGATGCTTGGGCGTCAATGCTGGCAAATGGCGGACGCGAACAAGAAGCGTTCGAAGTCACCAAAATGCTTTATTTGGGCGGCGCGCTAAATACTGAAGATGACCTTATGAAGGTTGTTCAATATTATAGTTTCTACGATATGCCTTATCAGGCGGCTCAGATTCTTGAAAAAGAAATGAACGCCAACCGTATTTCACGCTCTTCTGATAAAATGGTTCAGCTCTCCTCATTATTCCGGCAGGCCCGTGAATATAAGCGCGCCATTCCTGTTCTAGAGCAAGCCGCCGCAAGCTCAGGTCAAGCCAAGCTCTATGCGGATTTAGGCGAAGCCCTTTATAACGAAGGCCAATGCGTTAAAGCTGAAACGGCGTTTCAAAGCGCGATTAGCAAAGGCTATGACGCAGGTAAGTCTTGGATGCTGATTGCGACGTGCCGCTATGAGGAAACGCAAAAGCAAGAGCGTGTTAATTGCAAAATGACGCCCGAGCAAAAGGCAGCAGCGCCTATTAATAAAACGCGTCAAAACGCGATACAGGCTTTCCAGCAAGTGCCAAGTTCTTCACGCGAAGGCCGCAACGCGAAAAAATGGATTTCCTTTATTGAAGCTGAAGGTCAGGCCGTTGAGAACCGCTGTGAGTTTGAAGCGTCGGTTGAGAAAGAATTGTGCTTCCAGATGATCAAACAAGGTTATGACGCGGAAGTCTTTGTCGGCGAGTTTAAAGTTGATGATCAGAAATGTCTGAACTTTAAGGCTGAATATGACAGCAAGTTCCGTGTCAAAATCGTCGACGGTTAAGCGGTTTTTAAATTTAGAATGAGCCTCGCTTAGCGGGGCTTTTTTTATGCTTTTCACAAAACATGTTATAGTATTGCAATTTGGCCTCATTTATGTTATATAGTTACATATAACATGGAGGACTATATGAGTATTAGACGTTTTTTACCAAGTACGGCCTTAGGGTTAGGCGTGACCATTGGCACCGGTGTTTTAATGGCCTCACTTATCGCCACTGAATTTCAACCCCAGGATAAAGTCGCGGCCCTTGTATATGACATCAACCCCGTTGCAGAGGATATCGCGGAGCCCCTTGATCGTAAGCCGCCAGAGCTAATGCAAAAGGTCGAAACCCCGCCGCCGCCGCCCGCTATTGAGAAAGTCAAAGCCGAGCTTCCGACAACCAAACTTGTAGAGACTGAACTCATCCCGAATTTTGTTCCGCCCGTACTCGAACGAGAAAAATTCGTCTTTACCGTCGCTGATGGCGATGCGCAGCCGATATTCCGGCCCGCGCCCATAATGCCCTCGCGCGCCAATCGCTCAGGTCACTGCACGGTTCTATTTGATGTCAGCGCCGACGGAATGCCCTATAATATCCAAACGTCATCTTGTTCACAAAAGCTTTTTGAACGCGCGACCGTTAAGTCGGTACAGCGCTGGAAATTCAAGCCCAAAAGCTCAGACGGTATCAATGTAGCCATGACGGGATTGCGCAATAAAGTTAGCTACCGCCTAACAGATGAGCACGGGAATATTATTCCTGAGTAGGACCGGCGGATGATATTGGATAAATTATCCTTGATTGGACTTCTCTGTGTTTCTTGCGCGGAGGTTAATCCAGCTATTGAAAAAGTTTCTGGCGATAAGATCTCCCCAGACGCCGCCGATGTCGTTGTGGAAAGCCAGCCTTTAAAGGACGTGAAAGCCCCAGAACCGAGAGAAAGTATTGAGCGCGAGTTATGTTTTATAATTATCAAACAGGCC
>CAZJRU010000216.1:0-2864 GCA_964548315.1 uncultured Hellea sp. | reverse complement strand
TTGGGGAGCGCCTCGCTATCGTCAATGTCGACCCGCAAAAAAGCTATACGCGGCCAGACCTGTATAAAACCGCATATGTGACCGACCCGCGCCAGATGGAGCATATCAATAATATCTCCAAAGCCGCGCGCGCCAAAAGCCTGCCCGTTATTTGGACCCATGTGGCCTATATGGATAACGCCGCGGATGCTGGCGTTTGGGGAACGCGCACCGATACGCCTGACAGCCTGCAAAATATCAAATTTGGGAGCGAACGTAGTGAGTTTGATGACCGGCTCGACATCGACCGCTCTGTTGACGCCGTTTACACCAAGAAAATGCCGAGCGCCTTTTTTGAAACCCAACTCAACAGCCTGCTTAACTTCCACCGCATTGATACGCTTGTCATCACGGGCGGGAGCACATCAGGGTGCATCCGCGCGACCGCCGTGGATAGCCTGTCTTATGGCTACCGCACGATTGTGCCGATTGAATGTGTTGCCGATAAGCATGAGAGCTATCACTTCGCCAATCTGACCGACATGCTCATCAAATATGCGGATGTTGTCGATGTGGCCGAAGTCTATGACTGGCTCGAGAATTACCAAGGCTAAATGATGCACGCAGCGCCTAACCTCTATGATTATTGGCCTTATACTGGCCGGCCTAAAATTGAATGGCCGGGCGGGAAGAAGCTCGCTTTTTGGATCGCGCCAAATATCGAGTTCTATGAGTTCATGCCTCCGAATAATCCCAAGCGCCAGCCTTGGCCCAATGCCATCCCCAATGTACAGCAATATAGCCAGAGGGATTTTGGAAACCGCGTCGGGCATTTACGGCTCATGGAACTTCTCGATAAGTATAAGCTACGCGGCTCCGTTAGCCTCAACGTGGCGCTGTGTGATCATCACCCCGAAATCATCGAGGATTGCGTCAAACGAGATTGGGAGTTTTTCAGTCACGGGATTTACAATACGCGCTATAGCTATGGCCTCTCGCCCCGGCAAGAACAGGCCGTATTAAACGACTCCATCAAGACTGTCGAAAAAGCCACAGGCCAGCGCATTCGCGGCTATCTCGCCCCGGCCCTGACCCATACCGAAGATACGCTCGACCTCATTGCAGAGAATGACTTTTGGTACTCCTGCGACCTCTTCCAAGATGATCAACCTCAACCCATCAAGACCAAGACAGGCAAGCTTGTCTCCATGCCCTATTCGCTAGAGGTCAATGACGTCATTACTTATTCAGTTATGGGAATGGACCCACAACGCTATAGCGATATTCTCAAACGCCATTTTGATCAGCTCCTGATCGAAGGGCAGATGAGCGGAACCGTCATGTGTATCCCGCTTCATGCTTATCTCGTCTCCCAGCCTAACCGTATCGGCGTATTTGAAGAGGCGCTTAAACATATTTGCGCCCATCAAGATGATGTCTGGTTCGCTACGGGTAAGGAAATTGCCAAACACTTTATCGATAATTACTGGGATAGTTCGCTAGAAGATATCAAACAGCGCGGCGTTGCCACAGGCGGAACTGGGTTTAACCCTCTCGGGGGCGCGTAATGGACAGTTCTTACCTTAAATACGCCAAACGCGGCTATGGCCAGGACCATGATTTTTATGATTGGCGCTTATCGAGCGAGCGAAAAAAGCTATCGTGGGATAAAGACGCAAAAGTCGCGATAAGCTTCATCATTCCCTTAGAGTTTTTCCCGCTTAACCCGTCGGGTGTGCCCTTTAAACATCCGGGCGCCATGGTGACGCCTTATCCTGATTTGCGTCATTTCACGGTACGGGATTATGGAAACCGCGTTGGGGTTTACCGTATCCTTCAATCCCTCCAAAGCTCGGGCGTGTCGGCCACCTTTGCCGTAAACGGAGAAATTGCGCGCCGCTATCCCCCGCTATTGGAGCTCATTAAATCTCAAGGGCACGAGATTGCGGCTCACGGTCTCTCGACAGATCATATCCACCATGAGGGGCTCAAAGCAGCCGAGGAAAATAAGCTGATTAAAGATAGTCTGGCCTGTTTTGACTCGGCGAAAGGCTGGATGTCCCCAGCGCGAAATCAATCGTCAAAGACATTAGAACGCCTTGCCAAGGCGGACGTGAAATATTGCCTTGATTGGGAAATGGACCAAGTGCCCGTGACTGCGAAAACAAAAAATGGCAATGTGACTCTTATACCTAATAGTTATGAGCTTTCTGATTTCACCTTACTCCACACGCGCCGTCAAAGCGAAGAAGCTTGGCTGGAGCAGATAAAGTCATCCATTGATTTATTGCGCAAAGAACATAAACGCTTTGGGTCCCAAATGCTCGGCTTGACACTAACGCCTTATGTCATTGGACAACCCTTTCGCATATGGGCCTTACGCAGCCTCCTTGAGCACGTCAAAACAACAGACAATGTCGAAGCTTTTACAGCTGGTGACATTGCGCAACAATTTTCCAAATAATTGAGATTACACATGCAAGCGCCACTTAACGGACTAAAAGTCATCGAATTTTCTCATATGGTTATGGGACCTTGTGCTGGTCTCATGCTGGCCGATATGGGCGCAGAGGTCATTAAGGTTGAACCCCTTGGCGGTGATAAAACACGCCGCCTTCGCGGCGCGGGGGCGGGATACTTTCCTATGTATAACCGCAACAAAAAATCTATCGCAATCAATCTAAAATCTCCTGAAGGGAAAGCCGCTGTCTTAGAGCTTATAAAAAGCGCCGATGTCTTTATTGAAAATTTCCGCCCTGGCGCCCTCGATAAACTAGGCTTTGGCTATGATGATTTAAAAGCGCTCAATCCAAGGCTTATTTATTGTTCGGAGAAAGGCTTTCTCGACGGCCCCTACTCCCACCGCACCGCGCTTGATGAAGTCA